>JBLHMP010000018.1:0-50417 GCA_047623555.1 Granulosicoccus sp. | reverse complement strand
GCGCAAAAAATGTCGCATCCACCTGATCCAATTGCCACCCTATTGCCCACACCTAAATCCAATTGAAAGGCTTTGGGCCGTGATGCACCAACACGTCACCCACAATCGCACCTATCCTACACAAAAACAATTTACCGAAGCCATTTTGAAGTTCTTTCGGAAAATCATCTCAGAACAAAATCTTTGGGTTTTGGAGTGAGGAGAGTATAATTTGATATTTCTGTGGAAAATTTCGTGTTTTCCGCGCCTTACCTTTGGTGATCCCGCGTCACCCAAAATGTGACGTAACGTCCAGCTTACGTCAACGTCAAGCATGTGTTGTATTCGCTGCAACGCAGCACAAATACCCCTCGTAATCATTTCCGTTGAGGTAATATCAAATGACCGAAGCCACCATGACCATCCGCCAGATGTGCGACACCTATGATGTCACACCTCGGACATTGCGGTTTTATGAGGCCAAAGAGCTGCTGTTTCCCATCCGCGAAGGCCAAAAGCGCCTGTTTACCAAACGTGACCGCGCCCGGCTGACATTGATCCTGCGTGGCAAGCGATTTGGCTTCAGCCTGGAAGAAATTCGCCAACTTCTGGACCTGTATCATATGGGTGACCAGCAGCAGACCCAGATCGCACGCACTGTTGATCTCGCACGCGAACGGCTGGCCGATATGGTCCGCCAGCACGATGAGTTGACCACCGCCATTGACGATCTGAAAGAACAGCTGAAATGGGGCGAGAAAATGGTTTCATCTGTGAACCCCACCCAGAAAGCCGCCGAATAGTCCGCCAGATAATCCACCTAGTAATCCGGCGATCTTCACCAATCCAATATCTGCACAACAAGGGAGCCCACGATGACGCGCTATACCGCCCCAACCAAAGACATGCAGTTCCTGCTGCATGACGTTCTCAAAATCACCGAATCCGGTATCCCCGGCTATGATGACCTTGAGGCCGATTTCACCAATGCTGTTCTGGAAGAGGCCGGCAAAATCAGTTCTCAGGTGCTGCAACCGCTAAACGCTGTTGGCGACAAAGAAGGCTGTGTGCTGGAAAACGGCGCTGTGCGCACCCCTACCGGGTTCAAAGACGCGTTTGAGCAGATGAAAGAAGGCGGCTGGACCGGTCTGGACATGCCAGAACAATACGGCGGCCAGAATATGCCTGCCGTGATCGCCACCTCTGTTGGTGGCATGTTCTCGTCGGCCAACATGGCGTTCACCATGTATCAGGGCCTGACCCACGGCGCCGCCTCGGCGATTCTGGCACATGGCACCGATCAGCAAAAAGACACGTTCTTGCCGAAAATGGTCGCCTGCGACTGGACCGGCACGATGAACCTGACCGAACCGCATTGTGGCACCGATCTGGGCCTGATGCGCACCAAGGCTGACCCACAAGGCGACGGCAGCTATAAAATCACCGGCCAAAAGATTTTCATCTCATCCGGCGAACATGATCTGGCCGACAACATCATCCATCTGGTACTGGCAAAAATCGCTGGTGGTCCGGATGGTATCAAAGGTGTGTCGCTGTTTATTGTACCAAAGTTTCTGGTCAACGAGGACGGCACACTCGGTGACCGCAATGGTGCATCCTGTGGTATGCTTGAGGAAAAAATGGGCATTCACGGCAATTCAACCTGCGTGATGAATTTTGACGGTGCCACCGGTTATTTGCTTGGCCTTGAGCATAAAGGCATGCGTGCCATGTTCACCATGATGAACGAGGCCCGTCTGGGGGTTGGCATGCAGGGCATGGCGCTGGCCGATGTCGCCTATCAGAACGCTGTGGATTACGCCAAAGACCGCCTGCAGGGGCGCGCCGTGACCGGTGTTGAAAACCCAAATGGCCCGGCTGATCCGTTGATTGTGCACCCTGATATTCGCCGCTCGCTGATGGACCAAAAGTCCTTTGTCGAAGGCGCGCGGGCCTTTATCGCCTGGGGTGCCATGATGATTGATCAAGCACACCGCAGCAATGATGCGGATGCCGATGGCCTCGTGTCGTTGTTAACGCCGATCATCAAAGGCTTTTTGACCGACCAGGGCTATGACATGACCATCAAAGCCCAGCAAGTGTTTGGCGGCGCTGGCTATATTGAGGAATCCGGCATGTCGCAGTTCACCCGCGATGCCCGTATTGCGATGATCTATGAAGGCGCCAATGGCGTTCAGGCGCTGGACCTTGTGGGGCGCAAACTGGCCGTTGATGGCGGCAAACATGTGATGGCGTTCTTTGAGGTGGTCAAAAGCTTTATCAAAGACAATTCCGGCGCTGACGAAGGTTTTGACCGCGATTTCCTGGAGCCGCTGAAAGCCGGATCAAAGGATCTGCAGGCGGCGGCGATGTATTTCGTGCAAAACGGCATGAAGAACCCGAACAACGCATTGGCTGGCTCCACCGATTTCATGCACATGTTTGGCCATGTCTGCCTTGGCCTGATGTGGGCGCGTATGGGCAAAGCCGCCAATGATGCGCTTGCCTCGGGGGCATCTGACGCGGCGTTTTATGAGACAAAGCTGACCACCGGGCGTTATTATATGGCACGGCAATTGCCCGCCACATCGCTGCATCTGACCCGCATTCAATCGGGCGCGGACACAGTGATGGCATTGGACGCGGCAAACTTCTAAGACTGAATGCGCGGCGGGTTTACCTCGCCGCGCGTCGTCAGACCAAAGGGACCGCAATGCCCAAACGCTTTAAACTGACCCGCCGTTTTCCGGTTGCCATGACCGAAGATGGCTATCGCCGCCTGCGCAAGTTCGCAGCCGAGGCTGGATTGGACGAAGGCGAAGCGTTGTCGTTTCTGTTTGAGAACTTCGATTCCGTGACGGACCATGAAAACCTGACCCACCGCCTGCGCGTATTCAATTCTGAACTCGACGCGCGCAAACGCTAAGGAGAACTATATGTCTGCTGCCAACTGGATGACTGACGAACACAAGATGCTGGCCGAAATGGCTGCATCTTTCATCACCAATGAATGGGGTCCGAAATTCGGCAAATGGCGCAAACAGGGACAAATGGATCGCGAAATCTGGCAACAGGCTGGTGAACTGGGCCTGCTCTGCCCGTCGATCCCCGAGGAATACGGCGGCGTTGGCGGTGATTTTGGCCATGAGGCGGTGATCATCACCGGAGCATCACGCGCCAACCTCGCCAGCTGGGGCGCGCCCATTCACGGCCCAATCGTGTCGCATTACATCCTGAACTACGGTACGGAAAAGCAGAAAAAACGCTGGTTGCCGAAACTGATCTCGGGCGAAATGGTTGGCGCTTTGGCGATGACCGAACCGTCGACCGGTTCAGACGTGCAGGCGATTAAAACCCGCGCGATCCGTGACGGCAACGCCTATAAACTGTCCGGGCAAAAGACGTTTATTTCCAATGGCCAGCACGCCAACCTGATCATCGTCGCGGCAAAGACCAATCCTGATGCCGGGTCCAAAGGCGTATCGCTGATCGTGGTCGAAACTGACGGGGCCGATGGTTTCGTGCGCGGTCGCAACCTGGAAAAAATCGGCATGCACGCCGCGGATACGTCGGAATTGTTCTTTGACAATGTCGAAGTGCCGCCGGAAAACGTGCTTGGCGGGGCCGAAGGTCAGGGATTTTATCAGATGATGAAGCAGTTGCCACAGGAACGTCTGACGATTGCCTGCGGTGCGGTTGGCGCAATGGAAGGCGCGGTTGAACGCACCATCGCATATTGCAAGGAACGCGAGGCCTTTGGCGGGCCGTTGACGCAATTTCAGAACACGCGGTTCAAGCTGGCAGAATGTAAAACCAAGACAGTGGTGGCGAGGGCCTTTCTGGATGACTGCATCGCCGAACATCTGCGCGGTGAGCTGACCGTCGAGAAGGCGGCGATGGCAAAATACTGGACCACCGATGTTCAAGGCGAAGTTTTGGACGAGTGCCTTCAATTGCACGGTGGCTATGGTTATATGATTGAGACCGCGGTTGGTGAAATGTGGGCCGACGCGCGGGTGCAGAGGATTTATGGCGGCACCAACGAGATCATGAAAGAACTGATTGCGAGGTCGCTTTGAATTTGAATCCGCCGACCAGGTTTCTAGCTTTGAATGCCTCCGGCGGAGGTATTTGGGACAAGAAGAAATTGGAAGATCGTCCACCCCACCATCCGGACACTAAACGGACGGGACGGTGGGGCTTCTCCTCGTACGGTCATCGGCTCCTCAGCCTGTACCGCAAGGCTATGCATTCCACATCAAGGTTAATAACCGGTTATTGAAAGGCGGCACACTTAGCTTCTTCTCGTTACAAATACCTAAACAAAACACCAGCCACACGCGCCCTGGGAGGGGCTTTGAGACCATGAGCATCAAATTATATTGTTTCGGCGAAAGTGGAAATTCCTACAAAGCGGCGCTGACGCTGGAACTAAGCGGCCTGGAGTGGAAACCCGAGTTTGTCGACTTTTTCAACGGAGCCAACCGCAGCCCGGAATTCCGCGAGATCAATTCGATGGGCGAAGTGCCGGTGATGGTTGACGGTGACCTAACCCTGTCGCAATCCGGCGCTATTCAGGATTATGTCAGCACCAAATCGTCGAAATTAGGCCCGCACAGCGCCAATGAACGACGTGAAATCATGCGCTGGATTTTGTGGGACAACCATAAACTGAGTTCAATGGCGGGTATGACCCGGTTCCTGATGAACTTCTTGCCCGAAGACAAACGCCCCGCCGAAGTCATCGCCTTTAACCAAGGCCGTCTCAAAGGCGCCTATACCACACTGAACAACGAACTAGCCGACAAAAGCTGGCTGGTGGGCAACCGCCTGACCACTGCCGACATCGCCTGCTGTGGCTACCTTTTCTACCCGGAACCCTTTGGGTTTAACCGCGCCGACTGGCCCCATATTGACGCCTGGCTGACCCGCATCAGCGACACGCCCGGCTGGAAAGCCCCTTATGATCTGATGCCCGGCAGCCCTGCTGACCGCGCCTGATAGGAGACCACAATGACCGAAGCCTACATTTATGACGCCCTGCGCACACCACGTGGCAAGGGCCGCAAAGACGGATCGCTGCACGAAGTCACATCGCTGCGCCTATCTGCCCTGACCCTGAACGCCATCAAAGAGCGTAACAATCTGGACGGTCACGCCGTTGAGGACGTGATTTGGGGCAATGTTACCCAAGTAATGGAACAGGGCGCCTGCCTTGCGCGCTCTGCCGTTCTGGCGTCTGACCTGGACGAGTCCATTCCGGGCCTTGCGATCAACCGGTTCTGCGCCTCTGGCATGGAGGCCGTTAACCTGGCCGCCAACCAGATCAAAGGTGGCGCCGGTGATGGCTATATTGCCGGTGGCGTTGAAATGATGGGCCGCGTGGCCATGGGGAGCGATGGGGCGGCGATTGCCGTTGACCCAACGCTGGCGATGGAAAAGTACTTTGTCCCCCAGGGTATTAGCGCCGATATCATCGCGACCGAATTCGGCTTTACCCGCGAGCAGGCCGACGCCTTGGCCGTTGAATCCCAGCGTCGCGCCAAAGCGGCATGGGACGACAACCGATTCGCCAAATCGGTGATCAATATCCGCGACCAGAACGGCATTTCGATCCTGGACCATGACGAATACATGCGCCCACAGACCGATATGCAAAGCCTTGGCGCGCTGAACCCGGCGTTCCAGCAGATGGGCGAAATGATGCCCGGTTTTGACAAAATCGCCATGTTGAAATACCCGCATCTTGAGCGGATCAACCATATTCACCATGCGGGCAACAGCTCGGGCATCGTGGATGGTTCGGCCGCAGTTCTGATCGGCAACAAAGAGTTCGGTATAAAATACGGCTTGACTGCGCGCGCCCGTATCAAAGGCACCGCAAAAATCGGCACCGATCCGACGATCATGCTGACCGGGCCTGTGCCTGTGACGCATAAAATCCTCGCCGACAATGGCATGGACATCGGCGATATCGACCTGTTTGAGGTTAACGAAGCCTTTGCTGCCGTGGTTCTGCGGTTCCAACAGGCGTTCAACGTCGACCCGGCTTTGGTCAACGTCAACGGCGGTTCCATCGCGATGGGTCACCCGCTGGGCGCCACTGGCGCGATGATCATCGGTACGCTGCTGGACGAACTCGAACGCTCTGACAAAGAGGTCGGTCTGGCGACACTGTGCATCGCATCCGGGATGGGTGCTGCCACCTTAATCGAGCGGGTCTGATGCCAAAGATCGACATCGACACCATCGAGGTCACGACCGGATCATCCTATCCGAAACAAGTCGAAGGCCACACAACCCTGCGCTCGCAGCTTTCGCTGGGGGATGCGGGTGGCCTGACACAATTCGGGGTTAATCTTGTCACTCTGGTGCCGGGGGCCTTGTCGTCCTTGCGCCACTGGCACGTGCAACAGGATGAATTTCTGATGGTCACAACGGGCAGATGCACGCTGATTGATGATCACGGCGAAACCATCCTGAACCCCGGTGATTGCGCGGCGTTTCCAGCAAATGATGGCAATGGCCATCACCTTGTGAATAACGGGGACGTTGATGCGCAGTTTGTCGTTGTCGGCACCCGGACCGCAACCGAGACCGCGCACTACAGCGATATCGATATGATGGTCACCGACGTCAACAATGGCCCCGGTATCTATACCCGTAAAGACGGGACACCCTATGAGGGAGAAGACACATGACTGATTTTACAATGACCAAAGACGCTGATGGCGTTGCACTGATTGTTTGGGACGTTCCCGGCAAAAACATGAACGTAATGTCCATCGAGGGGCTGTCCGAACTGGACGCCGCGGTTGATGACGCTCTGGCGGATGAGGCTGTCAAAGGCATCATTATCGCCTCGGGTAAGGCGGATTCGTTTGCCGGAGGCATGGACCTTAACCTGCTGGCAACACTGAAAGAAAACGCAGGCGACGACCCGGCAAAGGGGTTGTTTGAGGGCACCATGCAAATGCATGCCCTGCTGCGCAAAATCGAACGCGCCGGCATGGACCCCAAGACCAACAAAGGCGGCAAACCGATTGCGGCCGCCCTGCCCGGCACCGCCGCTGGCATTGGGCTTGAGCTGCCTTTGGCGACACACCGCATCTTTGCCGCCAACAATCCAAAGGCCCGCATTGGCCTGCCGGAAATCATGGTTGGCATCTTTCCCGGTGCTGGTGGCACCACGCGCCTCGTGCGCAAACTAGGCCTGATGGGCGCCTCGCCGTTCCTGATGGAAGGCAAACTGGTCGCGCCTGACAAAGCCAAAAGCGCCGGGCTGATTGACGAAGTCGTCGCCGATCCGGTTGCCGCTGCGCGCGACTGGGTACTGAATGCATCGCCCGCCGATATCATCAAACCGTGGGACGCCAAGGGCTATAAAATGCCCGGTGGCGCGCCCTACCACCCTGCCGGTTTCATGACCTTCGTTGGCGCGAATGCGATGATCCACAGCAAGACCAAAGGCTCCTTCCCGGCGGCTCAGGCGATGCTCAGCGCGGTCTATGAGGGCGCGTTGGTTGATTTTGACACCGCGCTGAAGATCGAGGCGCGTTGGTTCACCAGCATCCTGATGAACCCATCGTCCGGTGCGATGATCCGGTCGCTGTTTCTGAACAAAGAGGCACTCGAAAAGGGTGCCGTACGCCCGAAAGAGGTGGCCGATCAACGGGTTAAGAAACTCGGCGTTCTGGGGGCTGGCATGATGGGTGCCGGTATCGCGCTAGTGTCGGCACAGGCCGGTATCGAGGTCGTGTTGATCGACCGTGATCAGGCGGCTGCTGACAAAGGCAAAGCCTATACCGAGGCCTATCTCGACAAGGGCATCAAGCGGCGCAAAGTCACCGAGGAAAAGAAGGCCGCGATGTTGTCGCGCATCACTGCCACGCCTGATCTTGATCAGCTCAAAGGCTGTGATTTGATCATCGAGGCGGTCTTTGAAGACATCGCAGTTAAGGCCGAGATGACCAAAAAGGTCGAAGCCATCATTCCCGACGATTGCATTTACGCCTCTAACACCTCGACGCTGCCGATTGGTGCGTTGGCCAAAGCCTCCAAACGCCCCGAACAATTCATCGGCATCCACTTCTTTTCCCCCGTGGAAAAGATGCTGCTGGTCGAGATCATCAAAGGCGCCGAAACCGGCCCAACCGCCATCGCCAAAGCGCTGGATTACGTCCGCCAAATCCGCAAAACCCCCATCGTGGTCAATGATGCGCGGTTCTTCTATGCCAACCGTTGCGTCATTCCCTACGTCAACGAAGGCGCGCGGATGATCACCGAAGGCGTGTCACCGGTGCTGATTGATCAGGCCGCGCAACAGTTGGGTTTCCCGGTTGGACCGATCCAGTTAACCGATGAAACCAGTCTTGATCTGGGGGCAAAAATCGCCCGCGCCACCAAAGAGGCGATGGGCAATGCCTATCCGGCAAGCGGTGCCGACGATCTGATTTTCTGGATGGTGGACGAAGGCCGTCTGGGTCGCAAAGCCAACGCCGGGTTCTTTGACTATGATGACAAAGGCAAGCGCACCCGCTACTGGCCCGGTTTGGCCGACAAATACCCACATTCCGATCCCCAGCCTGCCATCACAGAAGTGCAGGACCGCCTGATGTTCGCCCAGGTTCTCGAAGCCGTGCGTGCCCTAGAAGAAGGCGTGCTTGAGGACATCCGCGAAGGCGACGTTGGCGCGATCCTGGGATGGGGCTTTGCGCCCTGGTCCGGCGGCCCGTTCAGCTGGCTCGACATCATCGGAGCCCCTTATGCGGCAGAACGCTGCGACGCCCTTCAGGCCAAATACGGCGATCGCTTCGCCTGTCCTGACTTGCTGCGCGAGATGGCCGCCAAAGGCGAGACTTTCTACGGGCGCTTTTCCGCCGCGACCAAAGCCGCCTAAGCCGCAGCACAAACACCGCTCTATCCCGGCCAAAATCCGGGGTAGAGCCTACAGATTTCCAATTTCCAAAAGTATCCCCGCCGGAGGCATGAAACTCTCTTTGCCGGCAGGTAAAAAAAACAAAACAACACTCGCGACGGATCGCCAGGCCAACCTCAGTCAGAAAGCAACATACCAATGGCGCTTGCCCGGCGTTCGGCAACAAATGCAATTTCTTCGGGATCGCAGGTAAAGGCATCGGCGCTGCCGTCCTGACGCGCCAGACATTCAACCAGAAACTCGGCTGTTGATGGGTTCATCACATCATACAGCGTTGCGGCCCTCTCACTGTCATCGCTTAAAATACAGTGCGGTTTTGGACAATACGCCAACATCCCACCCTCGACATAAACAACTTCGTCCTGGGCAAAGGCCAATATGGTCACATCCAGTCGCTCGCCCGGATCAACCCGTTCAATACCGCGAAACCCGTGCAAAGCCGACGCCGGGATAACAGCAAACGGATCCCCGAGCGGATCTTCGGCATTTTCATATTCAACCATCAGACCCTGATCCGGCATCAGCCACATCGCCCGGCGATTATTCAGCGCGCCCTGCGGCACCAGTATCGGCAATTGGTTCTGCGGCTGTTTGCGCCCCGGTGAACTCTGCACCACTCTTTGGATATCGGTAATCACCTGCATTCCGTGATCAAAGGTCAGAAGCTTGTCGCCGACACTGAGCGCGTCAACCGCCCTCCAGCCCAGATTGGACGCAACATGGGTGCCAGCGGTAAAACCGCTTTGGCCGGTGATCAGCATGCCATCCATGGCTCTGCTATCGTCGAGCATCTGTTCATCGTAACAGTTGCTTTTATCTCTCCATCCAAACATCGGCCGGGTTCCTTTGCCACTGAGACTAATACTTATCGGCACTACTTGATTGATTCGATTGCCAATTCTGCGTCAGCAAATGGGCAAGACTGTGGCATTGTTCTGACCCATTCAGATAATCCATCCTAATTGACGAGATTAGAGCCAAATTCGCGACAAAAACCGCCCTATTCAAAGCTGTAAGTGAACCGCGCAATGTCGACAGCACAGCAATCGGCAATCAAATCCGCCGTCTTTTCGGTGTAATACGGACGAAAATCAAACTCTCGCTCTGAGGCGTTAGCGATTTGGATGGCCAGATCAAAGCCGAGGTGATCCACCAATGGCGTGCAATCCTGCTCAAAATGTTCAATGCGAATAAAGGCGTCGCAATGCTCGACCCCGTCAGAGCCCCGCATATAGCGCCCGGCCGGATAGCTGCGAAAGCTCGCGCAAATCAGCTCATGGGTTACAAAATCGCCAAAGCTAAGGGTTTGGGCAAGGTCAACCGCACTGTGCTTAAACCGCTGCCCCCGCAGCCAATGGTAGTAGCTAACGGCCCGATCCCAGGGGTTGCGCACCAGGGTAAAGGTGAACAATCCGGCCAACACGTCCTTGTCCACCAGCCCTTCGATATCGGCCAGAGTTGAATGTTTCCAAAGCCGTCCGCGTGACTGTGCGCCTTTGATCCGATGGCGGCGACGCTTGGACTTGGGCGTGTCGCCCAGCATAATATCGTCCTTCATCGCGCGGTCTTCTAACGCCAACGCCAGCGCTGTTCCCCCGGTTTTCGGGATGTGGATAAAGACATAGTTGCGACCAGTGCTAAGTATCATGACGCAAGCCTATCGTAATTTCCGGCGGTAGTGCATCCGCATTCATGCCGCGGGCTGTAATTTCGTACAGGGGGCTTTTCTTTGGTCACAATGCACCGCATAAATTCCGCTAAGCTAATGAAAAACAAACGGAGACGATCAATGGGGTGGATGGCAGACGAGAGCGGACTGGACAAAACGACGGCGAATTATGTGCCCCTAACACCCTTGTCACATCTGCAACGGGCCTCGCATGTTTTTGCCGATGATATGGCGGTGGTTTATGGTGCGCACCGTGTGACCTATGCCCAATACCATGATCGCTGCACACGACTGGCTTCGGCGATGGTAACTTTGGGGGTGACCCCCGGCGATGTCGTGGCCACGCTGATCCCGAACCTGCCGCCACAATGTGAGGCGCATTTTGGCGTGCCTGCCTGTGGGGCGGTTCTGAACGCCATCAACATCCGTCTGGATGTGGATACGGTAGCCTATATCTTTGATCACGGCGGCGCGAGCGTGGTGCTGGCCGACAGTCAGTTTGTTGAACTGGCCGAGGCCGCCTGCGCACGGATGGACGGCAGCGGCCCAACCATCATCGAAGTCCCAGACACCGCTGCCGGATATCCGGCTACCGGGCGGCATCCGGTCTATGAAGACCTGCTCGCGGCTGCAAACCCCAATTTTGACTGGATCATGCCAACCGATGAATGGGAGAGCCTGTCGCTGAACTATACTTCGGGCACCACCGGGCGGCCCAAAGGCGTGGTGGCGCATCATCGCGGATCATACCTGATGACCATGGGCACGGTGATCAGCTGGCGCATGGTGCTAAAACCGAAATACCTGACAATTGTGCCGATGTTCCATTGCAACGGCTGGAATCACACCTGGATGATGCCGCTTCTGGGGGGCACGGTGATCTGCTGCCGTGATGTGACCGCTCCGGCGATCTATGACGCCATTGCCGTTGAGGGCGCGACGCATTTTGGCGGCGCACCGATTGTGCTCAACATGATCGTCAACGCGCCAGATTCTGAACGTCAGGCCTTTGATCATACGGTCGAGGTGTTCACCGCAGGCGCCCCACCTGCCCCGGCGACGCTGGCCAAGATCGAACAGCTGGGCTTTCACATAACCCAGGTTTACGGGCTCACCGAAACCTATGGTCATGTCACCGAATGCCTGTGGAAGAGCCGCGATTGGGACGGCTTGGATCAGGCCGGACGCGCCGCGATCAAGGCCCGCCAAGGTGTCGCCATGCCGATGATGGGGCATATCACGGTGATGGACGAAAACATGCAACAAATCCAGATGAACGGACGCGATCAGGGTCAGATCGTCATTCGCGGAAATTCGGTAATGAAAGGCTATTACAAAAATCCAGAGGCAACAGCGCAAGCCTTTGCAGGCGGCTATTTCCATTCCGGCGACATCGCGGTGCAACATCCCGATGGCTATCTGCAGATATCGGATCGCGCCAAGGACATCATCATTTCGGGCGGTGAAAACATCAGCTCGGTCGAGGTCGAAGGTGTTCTTATGGGCCACCCGGACGTGTTGCTGGCGGCTGTGGTGGCGAAACCGGACGATAAATGGGGCGAAGTGCCCTGCGCCTTTGTTGAACTCAAAGACGGCGCAGAAACCACCGAAGCCGCGCTCATCGCGTTTTCACGCGAAACACTGGCCGGGTTTAAAACACCGAAAAAGGTAGTGTTTCAAGAGCTGCCAAAAACCTCGACCGGCAAAATCCAGAAATTCGAACTGCGCAAGGTGGCGGCGGCATTATAGGCGCCGTGAAAGGAATGAACCATGCACCGCGTCATGATCATTGGCCAGCCGGGGTCGGGAAAATCGACTTTGGCGCGGGCAATGGGCGACATAACCGGGCTTCCACTGGTTCACATGGATCAGATATATTGGCACTCTGACTGGGCCGTCCGGCCCACAGCTGAAAAGATGCGCTTTGTGCCCATGCCCGTGAACATTGGCTCATTGAGGGCGCCTTTGGGCAAGTTGGCCAGAACGGACCGATCGCTGTGACAGCCTGATAGGGTTGGACCTGCCGTTGGCACAACGTTTGCGCCGGGCCATTCGGCGCATGATACGCTCTTGGCGACAAAGCCGCCCGGACCTGCCACAGGGATGCGCCTAACATCCTAGCCCGGCATTTTATCGCTGGATATGGGACACGCGCCACACAGGCCGCGCGCAGATACAAAGCTGTTTCCAGTCCATTCCAGCCAGCAAAACCAAATACCAGCTGTGCAATCAGTATGATGTTTCGCAATATCTAACCAAGCTGCACCGCCGATAATCGTTTTCTTTCAAAGAAAACCGACCGGAAAATTTGAAATTTTCCGCGCGGTGGTTCATTTCGCATACAAAACCTCTTAGGTTTATAAAAACAAACGCGGCAGACCTAAACATTATGACAGCATTTAGCGAATACCTCCGGCTTGAGGCTTCTGGCCTTTGGCGACCAACCCCCCAAGATCAACGCCGCGAGGTGATTGTCTCGATTGGCGACGCGACGCTGGCCATCAGCACCATTCAGGGCACCGCCCTGACCCATTGGTCGCTGGCAGCGATCAACCGCACCAACCCCGACCAGTTCCCGGCAATCTATTGCCCCGATGGTGATCCCGGCGAGACCCTCGAGCTCGAAGAAAATCAGACCGAAGTGATTGACGCCATCGAACGGCTGCGCAGCGCCATTGAGCGGGCCCGCCCCCATCCCGGTCGACTGCGATCTTATAGTCTTCTCGCCTCGGTTGCTGCGGTTGTCGGGCTGATGGTGTTCTGGATGCCCGGCGCATTGTTGGACCATACCGTGTCGGTTGTGCCCGACATCAAACGCCAGACCATTGGCGCGGCTTTGTTGGGGCGCATTGAACGGGTCTCGGGGCGGGCCTGCTCAACGGCGGACACCAGATCGGTTTTGGCAACCCTGGCACAGCGCACAGGCGCGCGCAAACTGGTGGTGCTGCCCTCGGGCGTGCAAGATACACGGCACCTGCCCGGCGGTATCATCCTGATAAACAAAGCCCTGATCGAAGACTATGAAGACCCCGCCATTGTGGCCGGCTATATCCTGACCGAACGGGCGCGGGCCGCAGCTAGGGACCCGTTGGCCGAGCTATTGGCCAATGCTGGGCCGTCGGCGTCGTTCCGGCTTTTGACAACCGGAGAGCTGACCCAGGACACGCTTGATCAATACGCGGAACATGTGTTGGTCACCGACCGCCCCGACCGTGTCGACGAAATCGCACTGGCGCTGTTTGCGCAGGCCCAGGTTCCCTCGACGCCCTATGCCTATGCCCGCGATATCACTGGCGAAACCGTATTGTCCTATATTGAGGCAGACCCTATGGCAGGCCAATCCCCCGAACCGGTTTTGGCGGATCGCGATTGGGTGCTGTTGCAAAATATTTGTGGCGGATAAGGGCCTGACCGATCAAAGCGGCCCTTTGGTTATTTACTGATCTTCGCCTTGCTAAACCCGGCGCCACGGACCTTGGCCAACGCCGCTGTCGCCTGTTCGGTTGACGTAAATGGCCCGGCCAAAACCACGCGATAGGCTTTGCCACTGCGGGTCACAGTGCCAAGACGCATCGGCAACCCACGCCCAGCCAGTTTTTGCGCCGTACTGCGGGCACTGGCGTTGCTGCTATAGGTGGCAACGCGAACATATCTGGGTTTACCGGTCGCCTTTGGTGCAGACCGCGTCGACGTACGGGTAACGGGTTTTGCCGCATTGCGCGACGACAACACCACGATTTGTTTGTTCGCAGGCACCGGCGGAACGATTAGCGTACGGGGCAGTTTACGGGTCCATATCTGATCGGTCTGGGCATCGCCCGCGGCAATCCCTGTGGCACCACGGGCAGTGTTCACTCGGCCATCATCCCAGGCCGATTTATACCCCGTCGGGGTCTGCGTGTTCTGCCGGATCACAGCCGGAGCCGTTGTCCGTTCGGCCCGACGTGAGTTCAGACGGTCGTCTTTCCATGCCGCCTGATAGCCCTCGGCAACCTGAACATTGGTGGTGTTCTGGCGTTTTTCGTACACATGAACCGGCAGAATGCGGGTGTTTGTGTCAACAGCCGAAGACCGCCCTGTTGTGCCGCGATACTGCACCGGAGGTTCAGCCTGCGGGCCACAGCGAACCGGGAACCGGGCATTGCTGTTGATAAACTGCTGGCTAAATTCAGACGCGTTCGGGCAGGTTGTGGTGCGTTTGACTGTCCCGGCGCGTGGAATTGGTCCCGGTGATGGGGCGGTCCCACGGCGTGCAGAAGTTGTGGTAAGGGCCGCAGTTGGCGCCTTTCCAGCAGGCGAATTGACAAAAACCAAAGGGACTGGCGCCGATCTGGGCGTGCTGCGGTTTGCACTAGCGGTTGATGTTGGCCGGACCGGGGCCGTCGCTGTGGCATCCTGCGTGGCGGGCGGATTGACGTATACCAACGGCACCGGCGCCGGTCTGGGCGCGCTGCTTCTAGCTGTAAGGGTTGTGATTGCCCCCCCCGGAGCGGCAGCGGCAGCAACCCGTTTTGGCGGCGGATTGACAAACACCAGCGGCACGGGCGCGGCCCTTGGTGTGCTTGTGGTCCGTTTTGCCGGTGCCGAGGCAACCGTTGCAGGAACCGGCCTTGGCGTTGGCACAACCCTTGCAGCAGGGATCGGCGCAGCGGCCGAGACCCGTGGTTTGCTCGGCGCAGCAACCGCCACCGGTTTGGACAGGGCAGAGGCCGTCGCCGGATTGGACGGGGCCACGGTAATCTGAATCGGGTCTGCCGCCGAAGGTTTGAGTTTTGGCGCGCTGGCAATCTGGCCTGCTGACATACTCGGCTTATAGCCACAAACCTGCTGGCGTTTGCGCGAAACCCGCGGCACCCAGGTCACATTTCCGTCGATACCAGCCCGGATGTAGATACACCCTTGGCTGTCAACGTATTGTTTTCCTTTGTAAGACACCGGCGGAAACTCTGCCGGTGTCGTGCCCTCACGCAATGATTTCGCATGCAGGGCACTAACCCCTACAGACACCATAATAACGCAACACGCAATAATTCTAGTTACTTTCATCCCTGCCCCCACAAGATGTTGACAAAATGATGCAACAATATGGTCGCAGAGTAAAGCATGCTAACGGATTATTTGGTGCCAAACATGCGATCTCCGGCATCTCCAAGACCCGGCATGATATAGCCTTTGTCGTTCAGTTGACGATCTACCGATGCGGTGACAATCGGCACATCCGGATGTGCCTCTTTCATGCGCGCAACACCTTCGGGCGCAGCCAGCAGGCACAAAAAGCGGATATTGGTGGCCCCGGCCTCTTTCAGCAGGTCAACCGCGGCGGCGGATGAGTTGCCAGTGGCCAGCATCGGATCAACCGCAATCACCAAACGATCCTCAAGGCCCACTGGAACCTTGAAATAATACTGCACCGGCTGCAACGTTTCTTCGTCGCGGTACAGACCAACAAAACCAACCCGCGCCGATGGGATCAGCTCAAGCACCCCGTCCAGCATGCCGTTGCCTGCGCGCAGGATCGACACCAGCGCCAGTTTCTTACCCGACAGCGTTGGCGCCTCCATCGTTTCCATCGGGGTTTCGATGGTTTTGGTGGTCATCGCCAACTCGCGGGTGATCTCATAGGCCAAAAGCTGGGTGATTTCGCGCAGCAATTGGCGGAAATGGGCGGTTGAGGTGTCTTTGGCGCGCATCAGGGTCAGTTTATGTTGCACCAGCGGGTGGTCAACGACGGTAAGATGTTCGGACATGGCAGATCTCCTGATTTGGCGGTTCGATGTCTTATTGTTCCAAGGCGGCGACAACAGCAAGCCAAACCGTCAGAAAAAGCTACGCCCCGGTCCTTGCGACGCAACCCCCAGATGCTCGGCAATGCTGGCGGCAACATCGGTGAATTGCACCACTCCAAGGCCGCCCGCGCCTTTGCCAGCCACCAGCACCGGCACCCGTTCGCGGGTGTGGTCGGTGCCCGGCCAGCTGGGATCATTGCCGTGATCGGCAGTGAACAACATGATATCGTCGGGGCGTAATTTGGCAAGGATTGGGCCAATGGCCGCGTCAAACCATTCAAGCGCGCTGGCGTAGCCGGAAATATCGCGACGATGGCCATAAAGGCTGTCAAATTCGACGAAATTGGCAAATGTCAGGCTACCGTCTTTGGCGGTATCAACAAGGCTGGATAGCGCAACCATCAGGTCGGCGTCAGCACCTTTGGTAACCTCATCAATGCCTTGCATGGAAAAGATGTCGCCAATCTTGCCGATCGCGTAAACATGCCGACCCGCGTTCTGAACCCAGTTGGTCAACAGCGGTGCCGGTGGCATGATCGCGTAATCTTTGCGGTTCAGCGTGCGACTAAAGCCGTTTTCAGCGTCGCCGACAAACGGCCGCGCAATGACCCGGCCAACTTTCATCGCGTGCAATTGCGGGGCGATGTCGGCGCACAGCTGATACAGGCGATCAAGGCCAAAGCTGTCCTCATGGGCGGCAATCTGGAACACGCTATCGGCCGAAGTATAACAAATCGGCTTGCCGCTGCGCATATGTTCGGCGCCCAATCTGTCGATGATCGCGGTGCCCGGCGCGTGGCAATTGCCCAAAATTCCATCGGTTGCCGCGGCTTTGACAACTGCGGCCACCAGATCGGCAGGAAAGGATGTGGCTGTGTTGGGGAAATAATGCCAGTCCCACGGCACCGGTAAACCGGCCAGTTCCCAATGGCCAGACGGCGTGTCTTTGCCCGCCGATATCTCGCTGGCGGCGCCCCATAGACCGGTTGGTTCTGCCCCAAGGCCGGGCACGGCATCGCCCGACGCCAAGGCAACAGAGCGCCCCAATCCCAGTGCGTCAAGATTGGGCAAAAACAGCGGCCCACTGCGCGCGATGTCGGCGTCCCCGGCGGCACAGGCCTGCGCGATATGCGCCAGCGTGTTGGCGCCAGTATCCGGTAAATCACCGTTGAAAAATGCGTTGGCATCCGTCGCACCGCCAATGCCAACCGAATCTATTACCACCAAAAAAACACGTGCCATCAGCCAATCCGTTCGTGAATAAGATAGGGCACAGTGCAGGGCACCGGCCCAATTGTTATCGCCATGCGCATCGTTTGTTCAGCGGCGTGGGCGGCGTCTTCGCGCCCGGCATGGATCACGCCCAAAACCGTGCCTCGGTCGACTTTATCGCCAAGGCGCACCAGCCCTGACAGTCCAACCGCCGGATCAATGACATCGCTTTCAACCTGTCGGCCACCGCCCAGAGATACCACAGCAAGGCCAAGCAGCTCTCCGTCTATTTCCGTTATATATCCTGAGGTTGCCGCCTGAACCTCGCGAATTACATTAGGCTCTGGCAGGAACCGCGCCCAATCATCGACAAAGCCCAAAGGCCCGCCCATCGCCGCGATCATCCGGCCAAACCGCTCTGCCGCGCGGCCATCGCGCAAGGCGGCGACAATCCGGTCAGCCCCGGCCTGCACATCCACAACCAACCCGGCATCGGCCAGCAGAACGCCACCCAAAGCTGCGGATAATTGCACCAGTGCGCCGCTGGTTTCGCCGGTCAGCACCTTCATCACCTCGGCCACCTCAAGCGCGTTGCCCAGCGCCGGCGCCAACGGTTGATTCATGTCGCTGATCACCGCAGTTGTTTTGCAGCCCGCCGCATTGGCGGTGTCCACCAGTGCCGTGGCCAGTGCGCGTGCGTCGTCGATGGTTTTCATAAATGCGCCGCTGCCGGCCTTAACGTCGAGCACCAGCGCATCGGGGCTGGCGGCCAGCTTTTTGGACAGGATCGAGGCGGTAATCAGATCAAGGCTCTCGACTGTCGCGGTCACATCGCGGATCGCATACAGGCGACGATCTGCCGGGGCTATATCGGTAGTGGCCCCAACGATGGCACAGCCGGTTTCGGCGACGATATCATAGAGCCGGTCCTGCGGTATGTTGGTCGACACGCCGGGAATGGCGTCGAGTTTGTCAAGCGTGCCGCCGGTATGGCCCAAGCCGCGCCCCGAAATCATCGGCACATAAGCACCGCATTCGGCCAGGGCCGGGGCCAGCACCAAAGACAGGCAATCGCCAACGCCGCCGGTTGAATGTTTGTCGATCACCGGGCCGTCCAGATCCCATTCCAGGATCTCGCCAGAATCACGCATCGCCAATGTCAGGTTTGCCCGCCCCTCAGACCCCAGATCGCCCATACAGACGGCCATGGCAAAGGCGCCGGCCTGGGCGTCACTAACAGAATTGTCGGCCAAGCCTTGCGCAAACCAATGCAATTCGCTGGCGTTTGGCACCTCGTGTTTGCGCAGTTTGGTAATGATCGAACGTGCATCCAAAGGTCAGGTTCCTTTTAAAAATTCGGCGTCAAAGGCCCCCGGCAGCAAATCGCCAATGGTTGTCGCCTGCTCAACGCCTGCGGTTGTGGCCATCGTCACCACCACATCGCCTGCGCCAAATTCCGACAGTTTCTGACGGCAACCACCGCAGGGCGGCACCGGTTTTGGCGATCCGGCGATAACATAGACTTCGCTTAGTTTGGTTTCACCCGCCGCCACCATCGCCGCAATTGCTCCGGCTTCGGCGCAGGTGCCTTCGGGATAGGCGACGTTTTCGACGTTACAGCCAACATAGACGGTGCCCGACGCCCCCCGGATCGCGGCGCCAACCTTGAAATTGGAATAGGGCGCATAGGCGTTTTTGCGCACGGCGGTCGCGGCAGATTTCAGGCTCATGTCGCCTCCAGTTTGGTGTTAAACGTGCCCGGCAATGATACCTCGAGCAGTTCGATATCATCGCTCGGGTTGCTCAGGCGGGTTTTCATGCCCGGTGGAATGACAAAGGCGTCACCGGCGGCAAGATCATAAGGGTCACGGCCTTCGCCCTCAAGCGTCACCGTCCCCTCCATCACAAAGGCAAACAAAATGTCAGTGTCATGGCTGCTCCAAACCGGTGCGCCCTGCCCGCGTTTAGCCACCATCACACCGGCGATGTTTTTGGTGTTTTTGGCGATTGTGGTATCACGCGCCACATAGCCCGGCAGACGGAACGGTGCCCACTCGGCACTCTTGACCTGATTAAAGACAAACCGCTGGCCCTGCCATTCGCGATCCAGGCGCAAGGCGTCGGTTGGCAGCGTCATATCATGGTCAATCTCGGTGACATGATCGGCTGGCACGCCAATTTCGATAACTTCGACATTATCGCTGGCCACCAGCACCCGATGGCGGATTTCCGGCGGCTGGATAAAGCAATCACCAGCGGTCAGCCGCATCGGCGGGCCCTGATCTTCGTACACAACATCAACCCAGCCACGATAACAGAATATCAGTTGAAAACCGACTTTGTGGAAATGCACCATGTCCGGCACCGGCCCACCGTCAGGGATGCGGATATGGCTGGCAATGATCGAGCCGCCCAGGCGATCCGGGATCAGATCGCGGTATTGCATACCGGCGCGGCCAATGACCCAGGGCGCCTGATCAGCAAGGCGACGCACCACAAAGGAATGTAATGTCGTCGGCAAAACCACCGGCGGGCTGCGATCAACGATTTCGATTCGGGTGCCGTTGGGGGCGGTTAGGTCGCGCGCGCCATCGGCAAAACCGTCCGGATCATCGGTTAGGATGCGGATGGTTCCGGGCGGTTCAGTGGCGCCTTTTTCAACGCGCAATCGCAGCCCATGACCAGAAAAAACAGCAACTTCCGGGTTGTCGGCGGGGTAAATGGAATCAAGACGCATCTGCAAGGTTTTGGTAAAAAATGGCAGATCATCGCGCAGCTCGTCCGTTGGCAGGCGTATTTCAGCAAGAATGTCAGACATGGTGTCCCTTATGTTTCGCTGAAACAGTGGCGGGCGAGACAAAGATTTGCAAGACTAAGGGCTGCGACACCGTTTAACAAATTGATCTGTTTTAACCGCAGGGCAATTGGTTTAACGCTAAACTATATTTTGAGGGAGCGCTGAGAATGACCGATAAGCCGAACCTGCGTCAGGCGGCGCTAAACTATCATGAATTCCCCCGACCCGGAAAGCTTGAGATTCGGGCCACAAAACCGATGGCCAATGGCCGCGATCTGTCGCTGGCCTATTCGCCCGGCGTTGCCGATGCCTGTCTTGAAATCCAGGCTGATCCGGCCAACGCCGCGCGCTTTACCAGCCGCGCCAATCTGGTTGGTGTTGTGACCAATGGCACCGCGGTTCTGGGGCTTGGCAATATCGGCGCACAGGCCTCAAAACCGGTGATGGAGGGCAAGGCCGTCCTGTTCAAGAAATTCGCCAATATCGACTGCTTTGATATTGAGGTTGATGAACCTGACCCCGAAAAGCTCGCTGATATTGTTTGCGCGCTTGAACCAACGTTTGGCGCCATCAACCTTGAAGATATCAAGGCGCCCGATTGCTTTATCGTCGAGAAAATCTGCCGCGAACGGATGAACATTCCGGTGTTTCATGACGATCAGCACGGCACCGCGATTGTTGTTGGGGCGGCGGCGAAAAACGCGCTTTATGTGACGGGTAAGAAATTTAAAGACATCAAGATCGTCAGCACTGGCGGCGGCGCTGCGGGAATTGCCTGTTTGAACATGCTGCTGAAACTGGGCGTAAAGCGTGAAAACATCTGGCTGTGTGACATTCACGGGCTGGTTTATGAGGGCCGTGAGGTCGATATGAACCCGCATAAATCCAAATTTGCGCAAGCGACGGACAAACGCACGCTGGGTGATGTGATCGACGGCGCAGATCTGTTTTTGGGGCTTAGTGGCGCCAATGTGCTAAAGCCTGAAATGGTGGCGCGGATGACCAAACGCCCGATCATTTTCGCGCTGGCCAACCCGGCGCCGGAAATCCTCCCGGATGAGGCGCGTGCGGTTGCACCGGACGCCATTATCGCCACCGGGCGCAGCGATTTCCCCAATCAGGTCAACAACGTACTGTGTTTCCCGTTCATCTTTCGCGGTGCGCTGGATGTTGGCGCGACCGAAATTAACGACACCATGCAACTGGCCTGTATCGAAGGCATTGCCGAACTTGCCCGCACCACCACCAGTGCCGAGGCCGCCGCCGCCTATAGCGGGGAGCAGCTGACATTTGGGGCGGATTATCTGATCCCGAAACCGTTTGATCCGCGTCTTGTGGCGGTTGTGTCCGCCGCCGTGGCCAAAGCGGCGATGGATAGCGGTGTCGCCAAGCGCCCGATTGTCGACCTTGAGGAATACAAAGAGCGGCTAAATGAATCGGTGTTCAAATCGGCCATGTTGATGCGTCCGGTATTTGAGGCTGCGCGTATTGCATCACGCCGGATTGTCTTTGCCGAGGGCGAAGACGAACGCGTTTTGCGCACCGCACAGGCCATTTTGGAGGAAACCACTGAAACCCCCATTCTAATCGGACGTCCCGAAGTGATCAGCCATCGCTGTGAGCGCCTGGGGCTGACCATCCGACCAGGGCAGGATTTTCAGGTGGTGAACCCGCAGAACGATCCACGCTATTACGAATATTGGAACAGTTATCACGGCCTGATGCAGCGACGCGGCGTGACGCCTGATATTGCCAAGGCCGTCATGCGCACCAATACCACTGCGATTGGCGCCATCATGGTTGAACGTGGCGAGGCTGATAGCCTGATCTGCGGTACTTTTGGCGAATATCGCTGGCATCTGAACTATGTGCAGCAGGTGTTGGGAACACCAGCACTAAGCGCGCATGGTGCCCTGTCGCTGATGATCCTCGAAGAGGGTCCGCTGTTCATTGCCGACACCCATGTACACCAGCGCCCTGGCCCCGAAGAACTGGCCAAGATCGCCATTGGTGCCGCGCGCCACGTGCGTCGTTTCGGGCTCGAACCCAACATCGCCCTGTGTTCGCAATCGCAATTTGGCAATCTGGCCGAAGGCTCTGGCAAACGCCTGCGCGAAGCCATCGACATCCTGGACAGCAAGCCACGCGATTTTGTCTATGAGGGCGAAATGAACATCGAGGTGGCGCTAGACCCTGATCTGCGCGAACGGATTTTCCCCAACTCACGCATGAGCGGCGTCGCCAACGTGCTGATTTTTGCCCATGCCGACGCGGCAAGTGGCGTGCGAAACATCCTGAAAATGCGCGCTGGCGGACTCGAAATTGGGCCGATCCTGATGGGTATGGGCAACAAAGCGCATATTGTGGCGCCGTCCATCACCGCACGCGGATTGCTAAATATGGCCGCCGTCGCCGGCACGCCGGTATCAAACTACGGCTAGCACCGTTCTGCGACGCAGCGTCAACGCAGCGCAGGGCTGCCCCCTTGCGCTGTGATCCCTGACACAGCAAAACTCTCCCTTAAATCAACGGGAGGTTTCAAAATGAGCTATGCGAGTGTGTATGAGGGCTGGAAAGCCAACCCCGAGGCGTTCTGGATGGAGGCCGCCCGCGCCATTGATTGGGACCGGTTCCCGACCAAAGCACTGAATGACACCAACGCACCGTTCTACACCTGGTTTGACGATGGGATGGTCAACACATGTTACAACGCCATCGACCGGCATGTGATTGCGGGCAATGGCGATCAGGTGGCGATCATTCATGACAGCCCGATCACCGATAGCATCACCAAAATCACCTACACAGAATTGCAAACCCGTGTGGCTCGGCTCGCCGGGGCATTGCGCGCCCGTGGCGTCGAAAAAGGCGACCGGGTGATCATCTATATGCCAATGGTGCCCGAAGCGCTCGAGGCGATGTTGGCCTGCTCGCGCATTGGTGCGGTGCATTCGGTGGTGTTTGGCGGTTTTGCGGCGCATGAGTTGGCGGTGCGTATTGATGATTGCAAACCCAAGGCGATCATTGCCGCGTCATGTGGTTTGGAACCAAACCGGATTGTGCAATACAAACCGCTGCTGGACGGCGCCATTGAGAGTGCCACCCATAAACCCGATTTCTGCGTGATTTTGAAGCGCGAACAGCATGTTGTGGCGATGATTGACGATCGCGATCTGGATTGGAACGATTTTCAGGACGGTGTTGCGCCCGCCGAATGTGTCATGGTTGAGGGCACGCATCCGGTTTATATTCTCTATACATCCGGCACCACAGGCGCTCCCAAAGGCGTCATTCGCCACACCGGCGGCCATCTGGTGGCGCTGAACTGGACGATGAAAAACATCTATAATGTCGATCCCGGTGATGTGTTCTGGGCGGCGTCCGATGTCGGCTGGGTCGTCGGCCATTCCTATATCTGCTACGGTCCGCTGATCCACGGCAACACCACGATTGTGTTTGAGGGCAAACCCGTCGGCACCCCCGACCCCGGCACATTCTGGCGGGTGATATCTGAACATAACGTGCGGGCGTTTTTTACTGCGCCCACCGCCATCCGTGCGGTGAAACGCGAAGACCCCAAGGGCGAGTTCACCAAAGACTATGATCTGAGTTGCCTGCGGACGCTGTTTTTGGCGGGCGAGCGTGCCGATTCCGATACCATCCAATGGGCGCAGAAGATCCTGAATGTACCGGTCATTGACCACTGGTGGCAGACCGAAACCGGTTATTCCATCGCCGCCAACCCAATGGGCATTGAACCTTTGCCGGTGAAACTTGGCAGCCCGTCGGTGCCGATGCCTGGCTATGATGTGCAAATCCTCGACGAAGGTGGCCACCCGATGCCTGCCGGTGAACTCGGCGCCATTGTCATCAAATTGCCGCTGCCTCCGGGCACATTGCCAAACCTTTGGGACGCCGAAGACCGGTATATGTCCTCATATCTGACCGCCTTTCCCGGCTACTACGAGACCGGCGATGCCGGCATGATAGATGACGATGGATATCTGTATATCATGGCGCGCACCGACGATGTTATCAACGTTGCCGGGCACCGTCTGTCCACTGGCGCGATGGAGGAAGTGTTATCGAGCCACCCGGATGTCGCCGAATGCGCGGTAATCGGCGTGGCGGATCAACTCAAAGGGCAATTGCCGGTGGGCTTTGTCTGCCTGACCAAAGGCGTCAATCGGCCGAACGCCGAAATCACCGCCGAATGCGTGAAAATGGTGCGCAATCAAATCGGCCCGGTGGCGGCGTTTAAGCTCGCCGTAGTGGTGGACCGGCTGCCCAAAACCCGCTCTGGTAAAATCCTGCGGGCCATCATGGTACGGATTGCTGACGGCACAGAATTCAAGATGCCCGCCACCATCGAGGACAAAGGCAGCCTCGATGATATTCGCGAAGCGTTGCAGACGATTGGCTATGCCAAAGACTGACAGGCCAACGGATGTGCCGCGTTGTTTTGCCTAAATGGCGGGTCAGCGTGCAAGCCCCCAACTCAGGGGATTTACTGCTTGCATGCTGCTCGTGGCACCCTAACGTGCTGGCAAAAGAGGAAACCATAATGCCCCCCACATCCCGCCTGTCCGGCTTTCACAATCTGACCCGCGCCGACCGTCTAAACACCATCGCCGACACCTGCGGGCTAAGCGACAAACAGCGCAATCATATCGAGGCTGCCGCCGTATACGAGGGTGATTTGGCTGACAATCTGGCGGAAAATGTCATTGGGGTGATGTCCATTCCTATCGGGGTCGCCACCAATCTGACGGTTGATGGGCTGGACGTTCTGGTGCCGATGGCAACCGAAGAAAGCAGTGTCATCGCCGCCGTCTGCAACGGGGCACTGGCCTGTCGTGATGCTGGTGGTGTGACCACGAATGCCGATGATCCCTGCATGATTGCGCAGGTGCAGATTACCGGGCTTGCTAACCTCGAGGCCGCCCGCGATGCCGTGCTGGCGGCGCGCGACGATATTAGCGCGCGCTGTGATGCCTGCGATCCGGTGCTGGTCAATCTGGGCGGCGGTTTTCGCGACCTTGAGGCGCGGATTGTGCCGCCGTTTCTGGTCGTGCATCTGATCGTTGATGTGCGCGACGCCATGGGGGCAAATGCGGTCAACACCATGGCCGAACGGCTGGCGCCGCATCTGGAAAAACTGACGGGCGGCACGGTGGGTTTGCGCATCCTGTCCAACCTCGCGGATCGCCGTTTGGTGCGGGCGCGCGCCACTTGGCCCGCTGACGTGATTGGTGCCGACGTGGTGGACGCGATGTTGTCGGCCTATCACTTTGCCGCGGTTGATCCTTATCGCGCCGCGACCCACAACAAGGGCATCATGAACGGCATCAGTGCTGTGGCCCTCGCGACCGGCAACGACACCCGCGCTCTTGAGGCCGGGGCGCATGCCTTTGCCGCCAAAGATGGCTATGGCCCGCTGACCCGCTATTCCAAAACACCCAACGGTGACCTCATGGGCGAAATCGAAGTGCCAATGCCGGTGGGCATCGTTGGTGGCGCAACGCGGGTGCATCCAACTGCGCAGGCGGCGTTGCAGATTATGGGGGCGCAGACCGCAGATCGGCTTGGCCGGGTGATCGCGGCCGTTGGATTGATCCAGAATTTTTCTGCCCTGCGCGCACTGGCAACCGAGGGCATCCAGCGTGGCCATATGGGGCTGCACGCGCGCAATGTTGCCATTGCCGCCGGGGCCACCGGCGCGCAGATCGACAGCATCGCCGCCGCGATGGTCAAATCGGGCAAAATCCGTGAAGATGAAGCACATCACTTGCTTGCCGACGTGCAAGCATAATAGAGTCAGATCAGGAGAATACATCATGACACACACCCCGATTTGGCAACTGACTGCCAGTGAAATTGCCAACCAAACCCGCGCCGGAGATCTGAGCGCCGAAGCCGCTGTTCAGGCGTCGATTGACCGGATGAACGCGGTTAATCCGGCGCTGAATGCCGTCATCGAAGACCTGAGCGGTGAAGCCCTGAGCCGCGCCCGTGCCCTGGATGCCGCCCGCGCCAACGGCGCACCAACCGGGCCGTTGCATGGTGTTCCGATAACCATCAAGGTGAATGTCGATCAGGCCGGACATGCCACGACCAACGGGGTTGTGGCGCTCAGGGATATGATCGCGGATGAGGATGCGCCACTTGTTGAGAACCTGCAAAACGCCGGGGCGGTGGTGATCGGGCGCACCAATACGCCCGAGTTTTCGTTTCGCGCCGATACCGACAATCCGCTCTATGGGCGCACCCATAATCCGTGGGGGCGGCATGTGTCTGCCGGTGGATCATCTGGCGGTGCCGGGTCGGCGGTGATGGCCGGGATTGGCGCGTTGGGGCATGGCAATGACATCGGTGGCAGCCTGCGATTTCCGGCGGCTGCAAATGGCGCGGTGACGGTGAAACCGGGCGTTGGCCGGGTGCCAGCCTGGAACCCCAGCCAAAAGGCCGAACGCGGCATGCTGGCGCAATCCATGTCGGTGCAGGGTCTGCTGACCCGCTCGGCCGCAGATTTGCACCTGTCGATGCCAGCGATGATAAAACCCGATGCGCGCGACCCGTTTCATGTGCCTTTGCCGTGGCGCGGTGCGGCGCTTGAAGGGCCAGTCAAGGTGGCGTTTACCAAGAATACGTTTGAGTATGATTTACATCCCGAGGTGTCGCTGGCGCTGGACACGGCGCGTGATGCGTTGTCGGATGCGGGCTATGTTGTTGAAGATGTGGAACCGCCGCTGGTGCATGAGGCCGGAATAGCCGGGTATCGCGCCCTGATGGGCGAAGTGCAGGCGTTGATGAGCGACGATATAAAGGCCTATGGATCGGCCACCATCAACGCAATATTTAACGACTACTTTGAACAGTTCCCGCCTTATGAAGGCGCTGAATTGCTCAAAGTCATGGCGCAGCGCACCCATTATGCCCGGCAATGGTCGCTGTTTTTGCAGGAATATCCGCTGGTTCTGACGCCGTTTATGCCAACGCCATTTTTCGCCCCGGATCGCGATACACAAGGCGCTGACGGCGTGCGTGAGGTATTAGGGACGGCGCATTATTCCTTTGCCATGAACTTTCTCGGCCTACCTGCTGGCTGCTTGCCAACCCGACTGGCAGAACTGCCGCAGGGCCCCCAGCCGATCAATGTACAAATCGTTGGCCGCCGCTGGCGCGAGGATTTGATCGTTGATGCGATGGTCGCTATTGAGGGCCGCGTTGGGAGAATGTGCGACACGCTTTGGCAGCGGATGGACCTATCCAATTGATTGATTGACAGGCTGGCCCTACTGCACGCAGGCTAGGCCAGCCCATTTACCACCTATTTCACCTATTACGGAACTCTACATGCAACTTACTTCGATCATTCGCCGCGCCGCCCAGGTTAACGCCAAAGGCATTGCCACCATCTGTCAGGACCGCCAGCAGACCTGGTCTGAATGTGTCGACCAGGTGGCAAAACTGGCCGGTGCGTTGCAAAATGCGGGCATGGGCATCGGTGATCGGGTGGCGTTGCTGTCGCTGAATTCGGACCGCTATATTGAATATTTCTACGGCGTGGTCTGGGGCGGCGGCGTGATGATGCCGATGAACATCCGCTGGTCGCCAGCCGAATGCGCCTATGCGATCAACGATGCCGGTGCCGAAATCCTGATTGTGGACGATGCATTTAGCACCGCCGCAATAACCATCCAAGAGGCTGCTAAAGGATTAAAAACACTAATTTATTGCGGTGATGGTGACACACCAGACGGCATGCTGAACTATGAGGACATTCTGGCAACGGCGGCCCCTGCCCCTGATGCCGATCGCGGTGGCGATGATCTGGCCGGGATATTTTACACAGGTGGCACCACCGGATTTCCCAAGGGTGTGATGCTGTCCCATACCAACCTGTTTGTTGGCGGCATCGCCAATTCAGAGGCGCTAAAGCTGGCGGATGGCGTGATCTATCTGCATGCCGCGCCGATGTTTCATATCGCAGATCTGTTGTTTTTCACCGCTGTGACATTTGCGGCCGGCACCCATGTGGTGATCCCGATGTTTGCACCACAGGCGACATTAGAGGTCATTCAGAAACATCGGCCAAGCCATGTGCTGCTGGTGCCGGTGATGTTACAGATGGTCCTGCAACACCCGGATTTTGACAACTATGACGTGTCATCGCTGGAACTAATCGCATATGGGGCCTCGCCTATCACGCAATCTGTGCTGATAGAAGCGTTTGACAAGTTTCCAAAGGCGCAATTTATTCAGGCCTTTGGTCAGACTGAACTGAGCCCGGTGGCAACCTTTCTGGACCCGGAATTTCACGTGCTCAAAGGGCCAAATGCGGGCAAGCTCCGCTCGGCCGGGCGACCAACACGCATTGTTGAAATCCGCATTGTTGATGAGGCTGACAATGAGGTAGCGCGCGGCGACATCGGCCATATCACCGTCAAAGGGCCCGTGACAATGTTAGGCTACTGGAACAAACCCGATGCAACCGCCGAAGCGATCAAAGATGGTTGGGTTTATACCGGCGATGCCGGGTATATGGACGACGACGGGTTTGTGTTTCTGATGGACCGGCTCAAGGATATGGTGGTGTCAGGGGGCGAAAACGTCTATTCTGCCGAGGTTGAAAATGCCCTGTCGCAACATCCGGCAGTGGCGACCAGTGCCGTCATTGGCATTCCCAGCGACCAGTGGGGCGAGTCTGTGCATGCCATCGTTATCCTGAACCCCGGGGCTGAGGCCAATGGCGAGGACCTGATGGCGTTTTGCCATACGTTGATTGCGGGTTACAAATGCCCCAGAAGCGTTGAGTTTCGCACTGATCCGTTCCCGTTGTCAGGTGCCAATAAGGTGCTGAAAACCGAGTTGCGTGAACCGTTCTGGGAAGGCCGCGATCGCCAAATTTCGTAAAACACCGTTTGAGCGTGGGTTTTCACCCACCCTACACCCCGATTTAGGTAAACTGCTCAGAAATGAGCCGTTCCTCAAGCCCATGGCCCGGATCGAACAGAATACGGTGTTCGATCTGTGGCTCGGACTGGATTTCCACCCAATCGATATCAGCAAACGACGTTGAATCCGCCTCGGCCATCACCGGGCGTTTTTCCGGCTCAACCACGTCAAAACGCACCATCGCGGTTTTTGGCAGCAATGCGCCGCGCCAACGTCTGGGCCGGAACGCCGCAATCGCCGTAAGCGCCAGCACGTCCGCGCCCACCGGCAAGATCGGCCCATGCGCCGAATAGTTATACGCGGTTGATCCGGCAGGCGTCGCCACCAGTGCCCCATCGCAAACCAGTTCGGCCAGGCGCAAACGTCCATCGACAGTGATCCGCAATTTGGCCGCCTGTGGACCAGCACGCAGCAGAGACACCTCATTGATCGCCAAAGCCTCGTGGATGGTGCCCGACCGATCCATCGCCCGCATCGATAGCGGGTTGATCACGGTCTGCTCTGCGGCTTGCAACCTCTCGACCAGATCAGTCTCGCAGTATTCGTTCATCAGAAAGCCGATAGTGCCGCGGTTCATCCCGTAAACCGGCGCAGGCAAATCCTGTGTTGCATGCAACGTGCGCAGCATGAACCCGTCGCCACCCAGCGCCACAATGATATCTGCCTTATGTGTCGCAACTTTGCCGTACCGCGCGGTCAGCGCCGACAAAGCCGTCTGAGCAACCGGAGCCGTGCTGGCCAGGAATGCAATTTTCAAGGTCATGACAAAGGGTCCCGGTTCGCCTGTTTCGCCCCAAAAGAACCACACCTTCCCTCACAATGCCAGCCTTGCCGTTGTATCCACCCAATTCGTCGCATTCCGGTCTTTCAGCCGGCCCAAGTTTCCTATACCGAAATCGGAAAATCACCCTCACACGGAGCCTGCCATGACCAGCCCAAATGTTGACACCGGATTTTTCACCGACCCCCTCGCCACGCGCGATGCGGAACTATTCGCCTCGATCACCTCTGAATTGGGTCGCCAACGCGACGAGATCGAGCTGATTGCCTCAGAAAACATCGTCAGTGCGGCGGTGATGCAGGCGCAAGGCTCGGTGATGACCAACAAATACGCCGAAGGTTACCCCGGACGGCGTTATTATGGTGGTTGCCAATATGTCGATGTGGCCGAAAACCTGGCGATTGAGCGGGCCAAAGAGCTGTTTGGTTGTGAGTTCATCAATGTCCAGCCGCATTCCGGATCACAGGCCAACCAAGGCGTATTTCAGGCCATGCTGCAGCCGGGCGATACCATTTTGGGCATGTCACTGGATGCCGGCGGTCACCTGACCCATGGGGCCAAACCAAACCAGTCGGGCAAATGGTTCAACGCGGTGCAATATGGCGTGCGTCGTCAGGACAACCGGCTGGATTACAATCAGGTCGAAGAACTGGCGCTCGCCCACAAACCCAAAATCATCATCGCCGGTGGCAGCGCCATCCCGCGCCAGATTGATTTTGCCCGCATGCGTGAAATTGCTGACAAGGTTGGCGCCTATCTGCATGTGGACATGGCGCATTTCGCCGGTCTGGTGGCGGCTGGCCTGCATCCAAGCCCGTTCCCACACGCCCATGTTGTGACCACAACCACCCACAAAACCCTGCGCGGCCCGCGTGGTGGTATGATCCTGACCAATGACGAAGCCTTGGCCAAAAAGATCAATTCCGCCATTTTCCCCGGCATTCAGGGCGGCCCGTTGATGCATGTGATCGCGGCCAAGGCCGTCGCCTTTGGCGAAGCGCTGCGCCCCGAATTCAAAGGGTATATCCAGAACGTCATAGCCAATGCGCAAGCCTTGTCAGATCAGTTGATCAAAGGCGGGCTTGATACCATCACCCACGGCACCGACACCCATGTGGTGTTGGTTGACCTGCGTCCCAAAGGCGTCAAAGGCAACGCCACGGAAAAGGCATTAGGTCGTGCGTTCATCACCTGCAACAAAAACGGCGTGCCGTTTGACCCGGAAAAACCCATGGTCACCAGCGGCATTCGTCTTGGCTCTCCTGCGGGAACCACCCGTGGATTTGGCGAAGCTGAATTTCGCCAGATCGCCGACTGGATCATTGAAATCGTTGACGGTCTTGCGGCCAACGGCGAAGACGGCAATGGCGAAGTTGAGGACAAAGTTCGCGCCAAAGTCGCCCAAATGTGTGCTCGTTTCCCGCTCTATCCGAATCTCTAAAACCACTTTCTGCTTTCCGAAAATATCCCCGCCGGAGGCATTACTGCCAATTTTCCGGCACGGTAAATTGGCAGTCTCATAAGAATGGCGGGCCCTTGGGCCCGTCTCAATTTTCTCTAAGAAGCGCTGGTATCGCTCAACGAGTCTTCCAGAAATTTATCATTCCGTGCGTCTTCAAATGCGGTTTATACCGTCTTCGCTGGATTTGGCATCAAAGCGGTATTTGACAACATTGATCAGGCTGATGGTCAGCAACAGAATGCTCATGCCCAATAACCTTTGGTCGCCAGCGGCACCTCGGTTGACAGCCACAGGGAAATCCCCAGCAAGCCATAGGCCAGGGCAACCCCGGCACCATTGAGTAGCGTGATGAACTTATTATCGTTACGATCTGCGTACATTTCATTCTCCAGTTGCAATTAACTTGACTAAGGAAACAGTTCATTTCCTATTTCTGTCCGAACTGGGGGCAAGTTTCTGGCCCTTAAGCGGCTCATCACATGGTTGGCGGTCAACTTAGACGACGCGCCAAATCCGGCTTCGGCCAAACGGTCAGAAACATCGGATTTTTGCAGACCGTGGTCGATCTCGTTCAGGATTTCGTTTTTCTCAAACGGATCGTCACGCTCCATCACCCGGGCGATCAACGATTCCGCCTCGCCGATCGCGCATCCACCACCAATATTGCGGGTCATACGCCGCTGAATGCTTTGTTCTTTTGCGAACAGCACGCGCGGCAATCGCGCCTTGTTTCAAGTCGATGATCCTGCGGTTTGATGCCTCGACCGATTGACGCAGTTGCAGGATACGGGTTTCTACACGGCAGGCCGTTTCGCGGCGTACCACCAATTCGTTTTCCATGTTGGCCACCGCCTGAGCGGCCTCTTGTGCCAAATCCTGACTGTCATTTTCAAGTGCCCGTTTGGCGCGGCTAATCAGGCGATCAGCCCGCCCTTGCAAGGCGTAAATTTGCCCGGATTCGGCACGTTCGCGCTGGATCAGGCTGGCCAGGGTAGATTTGGCAGCCTTTTGCACCTCGCCCGCCTCACGGATTTTCTGGTCGATCAATTCAATCGAATAAATTTCGCGTACACGCTCTTCGGCACGTGCATTTGATCCGGACACAAGGGTTTTAAGTGTTTAGAATATCTGTACCTCCACCCTGAACGCCGTTCAGGAAATGAAAGACAGAGCACTATAAACGACGTTTACGTTAATTACTGAACGTCGTTCAGTTTTTTTCGCCAATCTCTTCCAAAACCTGAGCAAGCATGTCTTTGACCCGTTCAATCGGTACACCTGAAATACGGTTTTCAAGACCCAGCAGAACGATACCATGCACCGAGGAAAACAGCGCCCGTGTCATCAGGTCCAGATCATTGGTGTTTTTATTCGGAAAAATCTCGGCCAGAGGTTCGGAAATATGCTGAAACAACCCGCGCAAGACAGCCAGATACCAGTCGGGCACCATCCCGTCCGTGGACATCTGAACATCAAACAACGCGCGCCACAGGTTTTTGTGTTCAGCCGCGAAATGCAGATAGGCGTTGCTCATGATAATCAGCCGCTGCGTCGGTGCAACGGATGTCGCATCGGCCACAGATTCGGCCACCGTGATGCCCAATTTGCGAAACGTGCGGCCATTCACCGCCATGACCACCGCGTTCAGATCATCATAGACATTATAGATAGCCACCAGTGAGCAGCCCGAATCTGTCGCCAAATCCCGCGCCCGCAATGATGGCAGCCCCGCCTGTTCTATCCGCGCCTCAGCCGCGGCAACCAACCGATCCCGCAATGCCAATTTACGCTGTTGTGTTTTTTCCGACATCTGCCTATTCCATTTCTTGAACCACGTTCACGCTAGCCCAATCGCGCGCCGGGGAAAACCCGGCAGAGTTACAAATGAGAGGGCCTGCATCTGGGTGGGACCAGGCCACATCCCCAAAACGGCTCTTGGCTGCCCCAACATGTGGTGCCGGCAACCTTGAACGATCTATGGATTTACCCGCCTAGAAAAAACCGCGCCAGTACAGCACCACAATCAGCAGCACCACAAACAGGATCAAATTGAACGCCAAACCGCCCAGCATTCCCAGTATATAGCCCTTGCGCCGATCCGCGACATCAAGGGCGTTCAAATACAGCTGCACATCGCCTGCGGCCTCCCCTAACGCCGGGGCGTCCAGCGTCAGACACAGTTTCGGATGCACCGAGAGCGGCTCTGCCTTGGCTAGCAACAGCGCCTGTTTATAGACATTCCCCGGCAACTGTCGTTTCGCCTTGGCCACAGCCCGCGCCATATCCGCGCCGCGCACCCCCAGCTTTTCGCGCATCAGGGTTTTGGTCTGGGCAATAAGGCCGGATATGTCTTGCGGTTGGGTCACTGTGCTCTCCTGCTTGGCACAGACTATCTGTTGCGCGCGGCAGGCTCAATGGGGCTGGAACCAAAGCCAACAGCCGGGTATCACCGATCATATGTTGAACTTGATCACACATGGAACCGCCACCGACGCCCCGTCGCTGCTGATCGCCCACGGGCTATATGGCTCGGCGCGAAACTGGGGGGTGATTGCCAAGCGGCTGTCAGACACGCGCCACGTCATCGCGGTGGATTTGCGCAACCACGGCCATAGCGACTGGACCAACAGTCACACCTACAAAGACCTGGCCGATGATCTGGCCGAGGTGATTGACGAATTTGGCGGACGGGCTGACATCATCGGCCATTCCATGGGTGGCAAAGCGGCGATGATGCTGGCCCTGCGCCATGCCTGCGTGCGCCGCCTGGTGGTCGCGGACATTGCACCGGTGACATATACCCACACGCAGATCGGTTTTATCAAGGCAATGCGCGGTGTTGATCTGGACCGGGTTGACCGGCGACAGGATGCCGAAAAGCAACTGGCCGACTTTGGCGTTGAAAAGGCGCTGCAAAGCTTTTTCACCCAATCACTGGATGTGCCGGGCAAACGCTGGCGGCTTAATCTGGATACGCTGGACCGTAATATGCCCGCGATCATGTCGTTTCCTGAGGTCCAAACCACCTGGGATGGCCCGGCGCTGTTTTTGTCCGGCGGTCTGTCTGACTATGTAACGCGCGAACACCGCCCGGCCATCAAGGCACTGTTTCCCGGCGCCCTATTTGCAAAAATTCCCGGCGCTGGCCATTGGCTGCACGCCGAGAAACCACGCGAATTTGAGGCGGCGGTGCGGGTATTTCTGGACGCCTGAGGTTTAGCTCTCGACGGCGCCACCGGCCTCGACCCAGTCTTTGAACCCGCCAAGGTTCACAACCGTTTCATAGCCCATATCCAGCAGCAATTTACCGGCCAGCGCCGCCCGCCCGCCCGAGGCGCAATGCAGGATCACCGGGCGGTCAAACCGCAGATCCTGATGATACATCGGGCTTGCCGGATCTGCCCGAAACTCAAGCATCCCGCGCGAGATGTGCAAAGCGCCGGTGGCTTTGCCGGTTTGCGTCAGTTCCGCGCCATCGCGCAGGTCAATCATAACCGCACCATCGGCCAACATCTGCTGGGCGGTAGCGACATCAATCCGCGGGACCGCAGCATGGGCGGCCTGCATCATTTCCTGGACTGTAACGCGCATCAAAGCTCTCCTGATCTGGGTTCGCACGGACGCTAACACGCAGCCATGAAACGCAACAGTGTGAATTCAGTAATCAGGCGCAATTTCAAACCTCTGCCAAATTTAGCAAAAACGATCCGCTGCTAAACCCTAAGGGCGCACATAGGCATCGCCATTTCAAGGGCGTATATAAGCATAGCCATTTTCCTGAAGTTCAATAAGCCGCACAACGCCCGATGGCACCATCACCGCCTCGCCCAGCAAAGCAATCTGCGTGCCGGTTTTTTCGCTCATCTTGCGGTGGATGTTGCCACAGGCCGCAAAGGACAGGTTTTCCATCTCAAGGCTCATGACGCTGATACGATCCTCGACCGGGCTTTTGCCGGCAATCAGCATATTCAGACCCGGGCCATAGGTGACCATTTCAATGACCAGGGTATCGCCCTGAGATTCATAATAGGCGTTGATGTTTTGTGCATTGTTCAGCGCCATATTCATCACTTTGGCATCGTTCTCATCCACATGGATGGCAACATGATGGGTGACGCCTTCGGCATAGGCACCGCTGGCAAGGCCCAGCGTGATGCCGGCGGCGATGGCCGCGGCGGAAAGGATAGCTTTCATAAGATGATCTCCGGTTATTGATCTGCGCAGACTAGCCGAAAAACATGCGTTTGGAGCATTTATTCTCAACGATGTGATCGACCGGAACAGAAGCGGGACAGGAGCAGATTAGCGTTTTTTGACAAACTCGGTGAGGATAACGATGCGCTGGCCCTCAACGCGGCCTTCGATATGCCCGGCATTGTCGGCAACGAGGGAAATGCTGCGCACAGCGGTGCCGCGTTTGGCAGTAAATCCGGCACCTTTGACCACCAAATCCTTGATTAGAACCACGCTATCGCCTTGCGCAAGCAGCACGCCGTTGCTGTCCTTATGCACAATCTTGACAACAACATTGTCGGCCCAGGCCTGGGTTTCATCATCCAGATACAGCTGATCCGCCAGATCGCGCGCCCAACCTTCGTCAGACAGCCGTGTCAGCATCCGCGCCGCCAGAACCTGTGTTGCCAGCTCTTCGGACCACATGGCCGATGACAGGCACCGCCAATGCGTCGGCTGCGGCGTGCCGTTGATTTGATCAATACAGGTGGCGCACAGATCGACAAACGCATCATTTGGGCCGCCGGTAACAGCAAAGGTAGTGATGGGTGTGTCGGCAGAGCAAAGGGCGCAGGGCATGGCATATTTCCAAGTGTTAAGAGATTTGCGCGCTGTATAGGCGATGCACGATTGCAGCGAAACCCCGCTGTGCCCAGACAAATGGGCGGTATTCTGGCACCCCGCTGTTTTGCCGATACATGGCGTCGGCCTCTTGTTCTCTCTCCATTGGCCTGCGCCCCGCTCACAACTCTGGTTGACCTTATTGCCCGCGACCGACAATCTGGTCGTGGCGTTACAATTTTTGCCGCATCCGGACCGAAATAGCATTTAACAAAACAAGAATATGGATCGCATACCGATCCACATTGCCTAGGAACCCTCATGTCAGACAGCACAAACCCCTCGCGTCACGGCGGCCAAATCCTTGCCACACAGCTGCATCTGTTAGGGGCCGACACCGTTTTCTGCGTTCCTGGGGAAAGCTATCTGGGGTTGCTGGACGGGCTGTATGAGCACCGCGATTCCATGCGGGTTATCTCATGTCGTCACGAATCTGGCGCCGCAAATATGGCCGATGCCTACGCCAAAATGACCGGCAAACCCGGCATTTGCGCGGTGACGCGCGGCCCCGGAGCCACCAATGCCTCAAACGGTGTGCATACCGCGTTTCAGGACAGCACCCCGATGATCCTGCTGGTCGGTCAAGTTGGCCGCTCAATGGTCGACCGCGAGGCGTTTCAGGAAATTGATTACCGCCGCATGTTCGGGCAGATGGCCAAATGGGTCGCCCAGATCGACGACATCAGCCGCATCCCGGAATATATCTCGCGCGCCTGGAAAATCTGCCAGTCCGGACGTCCCGGCCCGGTGGTTCTGGCCCTGCCTGAGGACGTTATGTCAGGCTTTGCCAATGTCGCCGACCTGCGCCCAACGCCGCCAACATCATCGGCGCCAACCGCCGACGCGATGACAAGCCTGTCTGAGATGATGGCGCAGGCGAAAAAGCCGCTGCTTGTTGTTGGTGGCCCCAGCTGGAGCGCCGATTGCGCCCAACTGGCCGCCGATTTCGCCACCAAATCCGGTCTGCCCATCGCCACCGCGTTCCGGTTTCAGGATTACGTCGACAACACGCACGACAATTATGTCGGGGTGATTGGCATTGCGCCCGTCGCAGGTCTCAAACAACGGATTCGCGATGAGGTCGACCTGCTGATCGTTCTGGGCCCGCGTATGGGCGAAATGACCAGTCAGGGCTATTCCCTGATCGACATCCCCAACCCGCAAATGAAGATGGTGCATATTCACCCTGCCCCGGATGAGCATGGTCATGTCTATGCCCCTGATCTGGCAATCACCTCCTCGCCGCAGGAATTTCTCAAGCCGGCGCTGAATCTGCCCGAAGGTACCGGCAAAACCCGCTGGGCCACTTGGCGGCAAGACCAACATGCGGATTATCTGGCGTTTCTCGAACCCACAGACGTCCCTGGCCCGCTGAACATGAGCCACGTTATGCGCCACATGTCCAACACCCTGCCCGATGATGCCGTGATGACCAATGGCGCGGGCAATTACGCTGTCTGGCTGCACCGGTTCCACCAGCATCGCAGCTATCGCACGCAATTGGCCCCGACCAGCGGATCAATGGGCTATGGCGTGCCAGCGGCGATTGCCGCCAAGCTTACCATGCCCGACCGGGTTGTGGTCTCGGTCGCAGGCGACGGCTGTTTTCTGATGACAGCGCAGGAAATGGCGACGGCGCAACAATATGGCGCACCGGTGATTTATCTGGTGGTGAATAACAACATGTTTGGCACCATCCGCATGCATCAGGAACGCAACTATCCGGCGCGCGTGGTGGGCACCGAATTGGTCAACCCGGATTTCGTCACCTACGCCGCCGCCTTTGGAATCCCCGGCGAAAAAGTCACCAAAACCGAGGAATTCGCCGCCGCCTTTACGCGCGCCCGTGCATCGGCTGATGGTTATCTGATCGAACTGCAGGTCGACCCCGAGGCCTTGACGCCGGTGCAAACCTTGTCCGATGTTCGCGCCCAGGGCCTTGCGGACAAATCCTGATCCGGAGAGCGTAATGATTGATCTGTATACCTGGAGCACCCCAAACGGGCGCAAAGTCTCAATCCTGCTGGAAGAGCTGGGCGTGGACTACACCGCCCATGCGGTGAACATCACGAAGGATGAACAGTTTGCGCCCGGGTTTCTGGCCATGGCCCCCAACAACAAAATCCCGGTGATTGTCGATCATGACACGGGCATCAAGATGATGGAAACCGGGGCGATCATGCTTTATCTGGCTGAAAAACATGGCAAATTCATCTCGTCCGATCCGGTACAACGGGCCGCGACGATTGAATGGCTGATGTGGCAGATGGGTGGGTTTGGACCGATGTTGGGTCAGGCGCACCATTTTCTGCGGTTTAATCCTGATGTTTCAGAATATGCCTCAAAACGGTTCGGCCATGAGGTAAAGCGCCTGTATGGCGTGCTGGATAGGCGCCTTGAAGGGCGCGATTATATCGTTGATGACTATTCAATCGCCGATATGGCCTGTTGGCCGTGGGCATCGCGCTATGAATGGCAGAACGTCGATCTGGTCGATTTTCCAAATGTTAAGGCATGGTATCAGCGTTTGCTGGCACGCGAGGCGGTGCAACGCGGCTATCAGGTGCCAAAAAATATGGGCGAGATCCCCGCCGGATAGTCGTTTTCTTTCAAAGAAACCGGGCGGGAAAGTTTGAAATTTGCCGCTTGGTCTGGTGATGCGGTTTGCTTTTACGCGCAATCATTTTCGAAAACCGGTTGCCACATTTCGGATTTCACTTTAGCGCGTCGCCATCAGCGCCGCTTTGACACCGCGCAACTCGGCCAATCTGCGGATAACCGGGCTGGCTTTGCCGCGTCAGATCACCAAGCATTTCCTGCCTGTGATCCGGGCGCATCGGGATCATATGATCGGCACCGCCAGCGGTACGACGCCGGGCCTCTTCATCCAGAACCGCCGCGACCAGCGCCACCATATCAACGTCACCGCCCAGATGTTCAGCCTCGTGGAACGAGCCGGGAAACGGGTCATCCTCACGTTTGACATTGCGCAGATGCAGGAAATGCACCCGATCCCCCAGTGTGTGCATCATTACCGGCAGATCATTATGCGGACTAATCTCAAGCGAGCCCGAGCATAAATTCGGACACTTCCGCGCGCACCGCCGCTGCCAGAAGCTCACGCGCGCCCTGGCGCAGCACATCTGTTAACGGATCAGGTGAAAAATTACTTGGTTTTGTGAAGTCGATAACTGTACTCTTGGTCATGTGGCATACCCTTTTCTCAATGAGAATTGCGGCGCGTCAACAACGCCATGATATGCCGCCCATCAGGGCCGTCACCAACTTTCGGTTATAACTCAAAAAGTTTAGCTGCGAACCTTATCAATTTTGTGGGTATTTATTCTGGTTCTGAGCTTGGCTTGGCTTGGCTTGGCTTGGATGTTTTCGGATACTTGGAGATATAGCCATTTCCCAAGTACATGCCCTTTTGCAAAGTACTTGCCCGAGAGTGCTGTACCAACAAAGTGTGAATACGAAGGACTAGTTGATTTTGCAGCTAACTTTCAGGCTGAAGGCACACTTGCAGATATGGATTTCTTCAAAAGCGGAATTAGAGACAGCTTAACAAATGCCCGATTGGATGCAGATGCAGATGCAGAAGCTTCGGTTACGGGGGCACGGCTAGGGTCGGAAAACCGAGTCCAGTTACGTGCAGATCACGGTGTTTTCGTCTATTTTGAATGGGCTGAAGACACAATTTATATGTTTTATCACGATGGTTGAATTGGCTTTCATTCACTGAATGGCGAAAGGTCGGTCTGTCCTGTGGTTTCAACGGGTCGACGCGACACAGGCCTCAAATTTTTCTGCTGGTGTTTGATATTGCAAGGTCTTTCTAGGCTGTTCGTTGAGTTGGCGTGCAACTGCGCTGAGTTTGGCTTGGCTGAAGCCAGATATATCAGTGCCTTTGGGGAAGTATTGTGTGAGAAGGCGGTTGGTATTTTCATTGCTCCCGCGTTTCCACGCATTGCCCAGCAGTCGAAACGCAGTTTCGATGAGAGGGGAGACTGAGGATCACAAAAATATACATCGGTATTCGTAGCCATCGTGAACTTCCGCTGTGCTGACATCTCTGATCCGCGATCCCAGGTTCTGGATTTGTAGAGCTCCTTAGGAAGCTTGCGTGCTTGTTTTTTCAGGGCTGTCGTCACGCTCTGGGTGGCCTTGTTCGTGACTTTGGCCAGCATCACGAAACGGGAATGGCGTTCAACCAGCGTCGCGATGTAGCTGTTGTTCGATCCCGCGATCAAATCGGCCTCCCTCCTCTCAGGACACTGCGGCGCAATTTGCTGCGGCGACCATTTTCGACGCAGTTTGCGCGCTATCAACTGGCACAATGGATCGTTGAACGAGAGATCACACTGCTTTGGGCGGAATTGCGCAGTCCCAAGCGCGCTGCTCTGAGTGGCGCGCGCGATAGGTTTGGCGTCCGCCATTCCTGCGAACCTCTCGGCTGATGGTCAAAGGCGACCGGTTCAGGTTTTGCGCGATTGAACGAAACGATTGCCTTGCGACAAGCCCACGGGAAATCTCCTCCCATTCAATGAGGCTCAAGGTCCATTGCGACCGCGTGCGGTCAGGGGGCCGGATCCCACAGTTCGCGCCAAGTGAGGGGAAATCGAAGACGACGCACGATTGGAGTGACGTCCAATCGAACTCATCGACTCACCACCGTGCCACCGATCCCACATCTCGGACTTCTGTTTGTCCGTATAAAACGTCCGTGTGCGATACTTCATTCAAAACACTCCATCTCTCCAAAAAGATTAAAGTGTTGCGTCGACCCATTGAAACCACAGCTGAGAGCTGCGCCGCAGCGCTTGAACGATAGTTGAAAGGCCGCAATGAACCGTCTCAATTCAGCAGCAGCCCGTTGCCCCAACATAGGTCATGTAAACCGACGTCGTCGCAGTGATCAGCAACTGATTGCGCTTTGGCCCGCCGAAACACAGGTTTGACACCACTTCCGGCACCAATATCTCGCCCAGCATATCACCCTCAGGGCTGAACACCTGCACGCCACTGCCACAGCTGGTCCAGACATTGCCATCAATATCGAGCCGAAACCCATCCGACATGCCAACCTGAATATCGGCAAACACCCGGCTATTTGACGGCCCGCCCAATTCATCAACATCAAACACCCGAATGTGATGCGGCCCATCCGGGTCATGCGACTGGCCGGTATCAGACACATACAACAGCGATTCATCTGGCGAAAATGCCAACCCGTTTGGTTTGACAAAATCATCGGCAACAATGCTCAGATCGCCGGTTTTGGGATCAAACCGAAACACATAACACCCGGCCTGTTCCTGCTCTGAACGCTTACCCTCATAATCGGTCAGTATTCCATATGACGGATCACTAAACCAAATCGTACCATCAGATTTCACCACCACATCATTGGGCGAATTCAACCGCTTACCGTCATAACTGTCGACTAAAATCTTGGTGCTGCCATCATGTTCACGCCGACTGACCTGCCGTCCGCGATGCTCGCAACTGATCAATCGCCCCTGCCTGTCCAACGTGTGGCCGTTGCTGTTGCGCGGGTCATAATCAAACACCCGCGCCTCCATGCCATCGGCCCACTGATACACCCGGTCATTGGGAATATCGCTCCAGAGGTAATAATCCCCCTGAGGCATATAAACCGGCCCTTCGGTCCACAACATCCCCGTAGCGATCTGTTTTAAAGCAATATTCCCCTGCCCCAACGAGCGAAACCGGGGATCATGTAAGACCAGATGTGACATCTACTATCCTGACATTTGTTAAAAGGGATCAATGATTATCCCGCGGTAAATCATGGCGGACCCGTTGGTAATTGGTCGCCAACTCTAAACAACCGCCATCAGACAATTGCCCGACATTTGCCCGGTAAATCTCTTGCCACGGTGTCTGATTATGTAACTCAGGCGGCGTCCAATCGGCACGGCGCTGCGCCCATTCCGCGTCATCCACCAGCGCATCCAACGTGCAGGCGTTCAAATCAAGCCGCACCATATCCCCGGTGTTCAGCAACGCCAAACCGCCGCCAATCACCGATTCAGGCGATGCATTCAGGATCGACGGGCTTTCCGATGTGCCGGACTGTCGCCCATCCCCCACCGTCGGAAGATGCGTCACACCCTGCTTCAGCAGTGCATCAGGCGGCTGCATATTCACCACTTCGGCCGACCCTGGATAGCCAATACAACCCGCCCCGCGCATGAACAAAATGCATTCGGCATCGATCTCAAGATCGGGATCATTCAGCGTTGCGTGGTAATGTTCGGGGCCTTCAAAGACGATGGCGCGGGCCTCAAATACATTCTCAGAGCCGGGTTTATTCAGATACCGCTCCTGAAAGTCCTCAGAAATCACACTGGTTTTCATCAAAGCCGTGTCAAACAGGTTGCCGTTCAGCACCAGGAACCCCGCCTTGTCGCGCATCGGTTCGGCCACGGTTTTGATCACCTCGGTATCAACACTGCGCACGCCATCCAAAGTCTCGGCAAGAGTCTTGCCCGACACGGTCATCACGTCGCCATGCAACATGCCTTCGTGATGCATTTCACCCATCACCGCAGGCACACCGCCAGCGCGATGAAAACTCTCGCCCAGATATTTTCCCGCGGGCTGCATATTCACCAACAGCGGCAGATCAAAACCGTATTTCTGCCAATCCCACACATTCAGTTCGACCCCCATATGCCGCGCAATCGCCTGCAAATGCGGCGGCGCATTGGTCGATCCGCCAATCGTTGTATTCACCCGAATGGCATTTTCAAACGCTTTGCGGGTCATAATCTTGGACGGTGTCAAATCCTCTTTGACCATGCCGCAGATGCGCTTGCCGGTCTCATAGGCCATCACCATCCGTTCGCGAAACGGCGCCGGTATCGCCGCACAGCCCGGCAGGCTCATCCCCAGCGCTTCGGCCAGCGAATTCATCGTGCTGGCGGTGCCCATTGTATTGCAATGGCCAATCGACGGCGCCGACGCGCAAACCCGGCTGATGAATTCATCATAATCAATGGTACCTTCGGCCAGCAATCGGCGGCTCTCCCAAACGATGGTGCCTGACCCGGCCAACTCGCCTTTCCACCAGCCATCCAGCATCGGACCGCCAGACAGCACAATCGCCGGAATATCCACCGTCGCCGCCCCCATCAGCATCGCAGGCGTGGTTTTGTCACAACCGGTGGTCAGCACAACACCGTCCAGCGGATAACCATGCAACACCTCAACCAGCCCCAAATAGGCCAGATTTCGATCCAATGCAGCCGTAGGTCGCTTGCCGGTCTCTTGAATCGGATGCACCGGAAATTCCATCGGAATCCCGCCGCCATCGCGAATACCCGCCTTGATCCGGTCCATCAGGAACACATGAATTTTGTTGCACGGGGCAAGGTCAGACCCGGTCTGCGCCACGCCAATAATCGGCCGACCCGATTGTAATTCATCACGCGAATACGAATAGTTCTGATAGCGCTCAAGATACAAAGCCGTCATGCCGGGGTTATTCGGATTATCGAACCACTCTTGCGATCTCAGGTCTTTGTTGGCTCTGAATTTTGAACGATAGTCTTCCATCTGACGTACTCCTGTTTAGCAATACCACTGGGTAGGAAATGGTAGAGTATGTGCCTGCATCGGGTCACAGGTCACTGTGTTTGATTCTGCTGAATTATACAAATGTCTTGGCCGAACGACACCGTTATTTGGTATACCAAGCACTTGACCTGTGACAGATAATAACCAAACCTGCGGGCAACGTTCCATTCTACCACATCAATTTCCCCCATCGGTTCCGGGGGAGCAGCCATAAAACGTCAGGATATATGACATGACCAAACCCCGCATTGGATTTATCGGCCTTGGCCTGATGGGCGGCGCCTTGGCGCACCGGCTTTTGGATCAGGGCTACGCGCTTACTGTCCTTGGCAACGTCAACCGCAAATACGTCGATGAAACTGTGGCCCGCGGCGCAACCGAGGCAACATCGGCCAAAGACCTCGCCACCAAATCCGAAATCGTCATGCTGTGCATGGGAACCTCGGATTCAGTCGAGGCACGGATTTATGGCGAAGACGGCATTCTTGCCGGAGCCACCAAAGGCACATTGGTCATCGACTTTGGCACCTCACTGCCCGGCTCGACCAAGAAAATCGGCAAAGATGCGGCAGCCCGCGGCATCCACTATATGGACGCGCCATTGGGCCGCACCCCCAGTCACGGGCGCGACGGCATGCTCAACATCATGGCCGCTGGCGATCAAACCGACTTTGACCGTGCCAAACCGGTGCTGGATGATCTTGGCGAAAACGTCTTTCATGTCGGCCCCTTAGGCGCCGGCCATACCCTGAAACTAATCAACAATTTCTTTGCTATGACCACAGCCATGGCCATGTCTGAGGCTTTCGCGATGGCCGATCTTGCCGGGCTAGAGCGTGAAACCCTGTATAACGTGATGTCCGCAGGCCCGCTCAAATCCGGCATGATGGATTTCATCAAAGCCCACGCGGTAGACGGTGACATACAGCTGGCCTTCTCGGTGGCCAACGCCAGCAAAGACGTCGGGTATTACGCCAAAATGGCCGATGATTTCGACGTCCCCAGCCAGATGAGCGGTGCCGCCAAAAACACCCTGGGCCTCGCCAAGGCACAAGGCTTTGGCGATCACATGGTGCCGGAAATGGTCGACTGGTTTGCTGAACTGTTCAAAAAATAACGCAACACCCTGCTTCTTTTGTTCAAAAATATCCCCGCCGGAGGCAAAGGCGCACACCCTTGGTGCGCCTTTTTCAACACTCAGGAATGCTCTTCCGCCGCCGTCGCTGCCAGCGCACGATTATAGGCCTTCAACGCATCCAGATGAAACAACGCCCCGCATAATTCAGGCGCCGCTTTTTCACCGCTTAAAGACACCACCGGCACAAACTCAATTCCCGCCCGATCAAACATCGGCATGGCCACCTCTAATGTCGCCGCCACATCGATATACACGCCAGCCTCAACCAGTCGCCAACACGCAGCCTCATTAATCTCGCGGCCCTCTCGCATCACCGATGACGCCCGAAACATCGACAATAAATAGGCCTGCGGCCCCGCCGCCAACCGAATATTGCGCCGCTCTAACTGGGTCAAAAAAAATGAGCCGTTCACCATGCGCGACGCCAACGCCGTAGACATCGACACCGCCACCATCACTGCCAGACCAATCTGCCAATCACCAGTCAGCTCAAACACAATCAGCGTCGTTGAAATCGGCGCGCCTAACACGGCCGCCGCCACCGCCCCCATGCCTGCAAACGCGTATAACGTCGCCGTTCCGGACACATCCGGCAAAATACTGGTGGCGATCAGACCAAAGGCCAGCCCCGACAGCGCGCCAATCATCAACGACGGTGAAAACACGCCGCCGCCCATGCGCCCGCCAATGGTGATGGATACGGCTACCACTTTGAGCACTGCAAATACCATCGCCTGATACAGCAAAAGATCGCCATTCAACGCCAAAAATGTCGTCTCATACCCAACGCCAATGATCGACGGAAACCAGATTGCCAACCCACCCAGCATCGCCCCGGCAAACGCCGGACGCAGCCAGCGCGGCAGACCGGTGCGATCCTGAAGACGCGTGCCCATGTTTTCGACCCAGAATATCAAATGCATCAACACCACAGCAATCAACCCGCATAACAGGCCAAGGATCAAAAACGCCGGAAGCTCGACATAAAACTGCAAAGCGCCGGGAGTGGTCATAGCAAATTCGGTCACATCGCCGAATTCCAGCCGGGTGATCACCGTCCCCGCCACCGACGCGATAACAATCGGTGCAAAGGCGTGCACCGCAAAATGCCGCAACACCACCTCAAGCGCAAACAACGCCCCGGCGATGGGCGCATTGAAACTCGCCGATATCGCCGCCGCCACCGCACAGCCCAATAGATCACGCCCAGTGATGCCGTTGGCGTTGATTTTGTTGCTGATCCAGGTCGCAAGAACGCCCGCCAGATGCACCACCGGCCCCTCGCGCCCAGATGATCCGCCCGACCCCAGCGTAATAAACGACGCCACCATAGACGCCAACCCGGCCTTAATCTCAACCCGGCCATCATGTAATGCGGCGCCCTCAATGACATCTGCCACCACCCGCACCCGGCCATCCGGGGTAAACCAATGCAGGATCAGCCCAACAATCAATCCGCCAGTAATTGGAATGAGCAACAACCAATACCACGGCAGAGACTCGGCATAGGAATGCAGAAATTGAACATCATCGGTGCCATAGAGGCTTGATTGCAGTGCAAAAATACCCTTGCGGAACCACAATGACGCATAGCCCGCAGCGATGCCAATCACCAAGGCAATCAGCCAGAATTGTACCTGCCCCGGCCCCTGACGGCGCAGAACCTGCCAGCCACCAGAACAGCTGGTAATCGCCTGACCAACACACCAGGAAATCAAAGAACGCATAAATGCACCTTGGGGTTACGGATCACCCCTGTGTAGGACAGGCCGCTTGGCGGGAAAAGAAAAAAGGGCCAGCGCAGGACGCGCCTACCCGGCCAACAAGGCCTGTGCCGCACCACGCGCAGCGGATGTGACGGTATCGCCCGCCAACATCCGGGCAATTTCATCAATCCGTTCATCGTCATGCAATGGCACAACCGTGGACAGCGTCACGTTGTCCACAACCTGTTTCTGCACCCGCCAGTGATGCGCGCCCTGTGCGGCCACTTGCGGTGAATGGGTCACCACCAACACCTGTCCACCATCCGCCAGACTGGCCAGACGCCGTCCCACCGCATTGGCCGTTGCGCCGCCAATGCCGCGGTCAATCTCGTCAAATATCATCGTCAGACCGCTGTGTTTCCCGGTCAAACAGACCTTGAGCGCCAGCATAAACCGACTAAGTTCGCCCCCCGACGCGATCTTGTTCAACGCCCCTGACGGAGCCCCGGGGTTTGTTGCAACCCGAAACGCCACATTGTCGCGCCCATCCGGGCCGGATTCAACCTCGGTGATAACTGTCTCAAACACCGCACGTTCCATTTTCAGCGGCGCGAGTTCGCGGGTTACCGCCACATCCAGACGGCCAGCCGCGTCGCGGCGGACCTTGCTCAAAATATCGGCGGCGGCATCATAAATTGCTTCGGCCTTGGCCAGATCGGCTTTACGCTCGGCCAGATCCGCATCGCCGGCCTCAAGGGCGGCCAGTTTACCCCGCAAAGTACCGGCAAAATCGGCCAGATCGTCAGGGATGACATCATGCTTGCGCGCCAAGGCCCGGATCGCAAACAACCGCTCTTCGGTGTCCTCCAGATCGGTGGTGTTAAAATGCAGCGCGTCCAGACATTGCGCGACACCCGATTGGGCCTCGCCCAGCTCAATCATCGCCCGGTTCAGCGCGGCCAATGGCGCCTCGAGCATGCCGTCGGCCTGATCAACAGTCCCGTCCAGCCAGCGCATCGCATCGCCCATGGACCCTTCGGCTCCGTCACCACCCAGCAGTGCAAAGGCGCGCGTAACATCGTCGCGAATACGTTCAGCGCCCTGCATCATGCGGCGGCGTGTATCCAGATCGGCATCTTCGCCAGCCACGGGTGCCAATTCGTCCAATTCGGCCACGGAATGGCGCAGAAATTCCTCTTCGGCGCGCACTGCATCCAAGGCTGCCTGGGTTTCGTCGACAGCTTTGCGGGCTGATGCAACCTGCGTCCAGGCCAGTCGGGTGGCGCGGCGTTGACCATCAAGCAAGGCAAATGTATCCAGCAACCCGCGATGCCCGCGTGGGTTCAGCAGCCCGCGATCATCATGCTGACCGTGCAATTCAACAAGAGTTTCTGACAACGCGCGCAGCACCTCGCCGGAACAGCGACGGTCATTGACCCAGGCGGTTTTACGCCCCTCAACGGTGTTTATTCGCCGTAAAATAAGCTCGTCTGACGCCGGAAAACCGGCCTCTTCCAATACGGCGCGGGCGGCGTGATCTTTGGGCAGATCGAACACTGCAATCACTTCGCCTTGCGCGGCCCCCTGACGGACCAATTCGGCCCGTCCGCGCCAGCCAAGCACAAAGCCCAGCGAATCCAACAGAATGGATTTACCGGCGCCGGTTTCCCCGGTCAGCACGTTGAGACCGGGCTGGAACGACAGTTCCAGCCGGTCGATAATCAACATATCGCGAATGTCCAAAGCCCGTAGCATAACCGTTACCTATAGAGCGGGGGAAACCCACCGCGCCTTATATCCACTGGCCCTTTAGGGTCTGGCGATAGATCTGACTTAACCAGTTGTTCCCTTTGCTCTTCGGCTTAAGACCTTGGCTGCTCAGCAATTTATAGCTGTCCAGATACCATTGGGTGGATTGATAATTAAAGCCAAGGATGGCGCCAGCGGTCTGGGCCTCATTTGTCAGACCCAGCGCCAAATAGGACTCAACCAGCCGGTGCAATGCCTCGGCGGTGTGGCTGGTGGTCTGGAAATCCTCAACCACGACACGGAAGCGATTGATCGCAGCGCTGTAATGGTGACGACGCAGATAATAGCGCCCGACTTCCATTTCTTTGCTGGCCAGATGGTCGAATGCCAGATCAAATTTCAGGATCGCCGAGGTGGCATATTCACTGTCGGGATAGACCTCGATCACGGTGCGCAGCGATTGAAGGGCCTGAAATGTCAGCCCCTGATCGCGGCCAACTTCGTCAATCTGGTCATAATAACTCAGCGCCAGCAGATACTGGGCATAGGCCGCGTCTTCGTCTGTTGGGTAAAAGTCGATGAACCGTTGCGATGCAGAGCGGCTATTGGGATAGTCCTGACCCTGATGGTGCGAAAACGCCTGCATAATTAGCGCGCGTTTGGCCCAGCTTGAATAGGGATACAGCCGTTCGATTTCCGAGAAATAATAGGCGGCGTCGTCAGGCTTATTGCGAGAGAGTTCAAACTCGCCGCGCTCAAATATCTGTTCAGGAGAGAATGCATTCAGCGCAAACTCGCGATCTGCTGAGGATGTGTTTTTATCACCGCAGCCAGCAAGGACTCCGATAACCAACAATGCGCCTAAAATTCTAGCCCCGGACCTGCCGCCAAACATGCTCGCCTACCCTTGTCGTGTCGTTGTGGGTTTTACCCGACGGTCCTAAACCGATTGGTACCGGTCTAGCACAATAATTTCCGCTGCAAAACGTCTTTAAGCACTGTCAGTGGAATGTCGTGTTGCTTTAATCAGGCAACTTCGGGAATTTCGGCCCAGACCAGACCATAACCCGGCAAATCAGCTGCGGTTTTCGTGTCACACAGCACCATGCGCACCGCATCTGGGGTGTCAAACAAAGCCCGCAACAAGGTGTTGGTTAACGAATGCCCGGCCCGGTCGCCCACATAACGCCCCAGAATCGGGTTTCCCGCCAGTGCCAGATCGCCCAGGGCATCCAGCATCTTGTGGCGCACGGCCTCATCTGCGTGGCGGAACCCACCGGGGCTCAGAACATCGGCGCCGTCGACAACAACCGCATTTTCCAGCGTGCCACCAAGGGCAAGACCGTTTTCATGCATCAGATCCACGTCGCTTTGACGACAGAATGTACGGCTGTCACATAATTCGCGGGCAAAAGCACCGTTGGCCATTTTCAAAACCTTGCTTTGACGGCCAATGGCGACATCCTGAAAGTCGATGTGAAATTCGATTTCAAGACCGTCCGCAGGCAACAACGTTGCCCGTGCGCCGTCTTTTTCGACGGTCACAGGTTTCAGCACCTGAATGGCCCAAAGCGGCGCGCCCAGTGACTGCACGCCCCGCGTCATGATTCCGCGTACAAACGGCGCGGCCGAGCCATCCAGAATAGGAACCTCGGGGCCGTCGATTTCAATCAGGGCATTATGAATACCGCAGCCGGTCAGGGCCGCCATCAGATGTTCAACGGTCGAAACCGAAACACCGGCATTATTGACCAAACGGGTGCAAAGCGGTGTGCGGTCCACC
>JBLHMP010000017.1:0-51558 GCA_047623555.1 Granulosicoccus sp. | reverse complement strand
TCACGATCCAGCCGCCGCCACTGACCGGCATATATAAGGTGCCAGTCAGTGGCTCCCTTTTCGCATGGGAACCTGAGAAAGATATAAGACAAGCGGTTGTTTGGATGCTGGTGCGCCGGATCCGACGGAAACACGCATAACCGCATCGGCGATTAAACCACCTGCGGCGATGGCGGTAAGCGCCAGTATGGCGGCGATGCTGAGGGTTGGGACACCGGCAAGACCAGCACCGACGGTGCAGCCACCGGCCAAAACGCCGCCGGTGCCCATGAGGGTTGCTCCGGTCAGGTAACGACCGGTCTGGCGCGGGCTGTCAAAGCTCTGCCATTGAAAGCGGCCAGTCAGCAGGGCGGTGGCCAGCGCGCCAAGGATGACACCACCGATCAGGCCGCTGCCAAAGCCTGCCGGAACGGCGGTCGAGGCGATGATGAAAAACAGGCTTTCGGTGGCGGGTGCGGTGAAAGACAGGCTCTCTAGGGCGATTGGTTCAAAGTCATCCAGCAGGATGAAGCCGGTGCTAACCCAGGCCAGTGGGACCAACAGGCCGATCAGTGCGCCGCCCAATAGGGATAGCGGGCGATTGCCGGATCGCAGGGCTATGGCCAGTGAGATGACGATAATCAGACCCGCCCAGACCACTGCGCCGCCGGGAAGCGCCGCAAGCGATACGGTGTCGCCAAGGTTAACGGTAACGGTGCCAAGCGCGATGCGCAGCGGTGCCAACACGCCCTTGAGCGTGGCATGGGCGACAATGGCAAAGACGATGATCACAAGGGCGGCCCGCAGGTTGCCTGAGCCGGTCAGCACCGTCAGGCGCGACACACAGCCCCGGGTCAGCACCATGCCAATGCCAAACATCAATCCACCGGTGACGATGGCCAGTATCGGCAGGTCGGCGACCATGAAACGGTGCGCATCGAACGCGATCAGATCCTGAGCAACCGCAATCTGGGTTCCGGCCACCGCGACGGCGAGGGCGGTCAGCCAGACCCCCATTGCGGCGCGCCGGTCATCCCCAACAACAGCGCGGCGAAAACAAAACCGGGTGAGCAGGCCAAGCGCACCAAAGGCGACGCCGATAACAAGGCCCAACCAGACCGAGGCCAGTTGTGGTGTCAGGGTTTCAAACTCAAAGCTCTCGAACATGGAGATTCTCCGGAAAACAGAATATTTTCCCGGATGCGCCGAAAATTAGTAACAATCAAGCCGATCACAGCGATGTAACCCGAGTTTTTCCGGAATAATTGCCGTTCTTGATCTGTGCTGTGGGTGGTTTGTTCTTAAAATAGCCAAATTTCAAAACACCCGGACCAATGCGGGCAAAACCCGTGGTCCGGGTGTTCTTATTCGCTTTGGATCAGACTTGGCCCCGAATGGCTTTGGTGGTTTTGACCACCAATTCCAGCTTGCGACGTTGATCATCCAATGTGACGGTGTTGCCCTCTTCTGTCGAGGCAAAGCCGCATTGTGGCGCGATGCCCAACTGCACGAGATCGGTGGATTTTGTCGCCTCATCAAATTTGACGCGCAGATTGTCGATGCTCTCAAGCTCACCCGTTTTTGGTGGTGATAAAGCCCGGCAATACCCGTTTGGACCCTTTGGGCAGCAGGCGCAAAGGGTCCAGCCTTTCGGCGCGGTCGGTGTCGTATTGCATGAAATAGATATCAACATCGGTCTTGTTAAATATAGTGTCCGCCGTCAGGTGCATAGGCACCGGTCGCCGGGTGGATGTGTTCTAATGCGGTGCGGAAATGGCATAAGGACGGGTCGGGAATTGAGGTTTTTGGTGCGACCGTGGTGTTGGCCGCAGCTAAACGGAAATGCTCGAGCATCGGGTGATTGTCAGGGAAATCCAGCTTGCTGGTGATAGTCGGGAAAATTGGTCGCAGTTTGACGCCAGCAAATTGCACATCTTCGTTGCGTTCCTCAAGGTCCATCCCGGTCAGCATGTCCATGAAATACATAGTGCCAGAACGACCGGCGCACCTCGCCGTCGGTGACAGCCGTCGCAACATCCTTAGCTGCCTTCAGCCCGTCAGCTGACAGCGGTCTATCCTCAAAGTGTTGTTTACGGGCGGCAATAACGGAAGCAGGGCGCAACAGGCTGCCGACATGATCGGCACGCAATGGTGATGTTGGTCTGGGCATTGTTGTCTCATAAATTGTGACAATGCCCGGACCTTAGCGGCCCCTGATACGAGGGTCCAGCGCGTCGCGCAGCCCATCACCAAGGTAGTTGACGCTTAGAACCGTCAACGAAATCGCCAAGCCGGGCCAGAACACCCGTTCGGGATATTGCTGCAAATAATTCGTGGCATCAAACAACAACCGGCCCCAGGTTGGGAAATCCGGTGGAAAGCCAAGGCCAAGAAAGGACAGCGCACTTTCGGTGATAATCGCGGTGGCGATGCCCAGCGTCGCCGACACCATGATCGGGCTTAGAACGTTGGGCAGGATATGCCGGGTGATCAGTTTGGTGTTGCTGGTGCCGATGGACCGCGCCGCGAGAACAAATTCGCGTTCCTTTAGCGCCAGCACATCACCGCGCACAATGCGGGCGGTGGGCATCCAACTGGTGATGCCAATGGCGCCAACGATCAGGATGAATATACCACGTTCCGGGCCGAATGAGGCACTAAGAGGGTCGCGAAACAACAGCATCATCACCAACAGTAGCGGCAACAAGGGGAGCGCCAAAAACAGGTCAGTCAGCCGCATCAAAATACCGTCGAGCCTTTTGAAGAATCCGGCAAGGATGCCAACAAATGAGCCAAGGAACAGCGCCAGCAACATTGCAGTGATGCCGACGGACACGGACGTGCGCCCGCCCGCCATCATCCGCGCAAATGTATCACGGCCCAACTGATCGGTGCCAAACGGATGCGCCAAAGTCGGGCCCTGATTGCGCGCCCGAATGTCGATATGGGTCGCATCAATGTCCCAAAAGAACGGCCCAAAGAACACCAGAAAAACGATGGTCAGAAAGATGATACCACCCCAAACAGCGCCTTTATGGGTTTTGAATTGGTCCCAAATATCAAGCCATTGGCTGCGTGGTGGTTTGGTCGGGATTGGGTTGCTGAGATCAGTCATAGCGAATCCGTGGGTCTAGAAGGCCATAGAGAACATCGGCGATCAGGTTGAACAGAACGATGAGAATAGCAAAAATAAAGGTCAGGGTTTGTACCGTTGGCAGGTCATTGGCCTGAATGGCTACAATCAACATCTGGCCGATGCCGTTCACTTTGAACACCTGCTCGGTGATGATGGCGCCGCCAAAGACTGCCGGGACCGCCAGCGCAATCACCGTCACAACCGGGATCATTGAGTTGCGCAACACATGCACCATTACAACTGTGTATTCGGTCAGACCTTTGGCCCGGGCGGTGCGCACATAATCCTGATTGAGGTTATCCAGCATCGAGGCGCGCATATAGCGGCTGATCTGGGCGGTGATTTGCAGGGCCAGCACCATCACCGGCATGACCATTTGTTTGAGCTGTTTTACAAAGCTTTCCCAACTGTCGACCACCAGCGTGGTGTCATAAATCGACGGGAACCAGCCCAGATTGACCGAGAAGATGACGATTATCAGCACCCCGCTGAAAAACGGCGGCACCGAAAATCCGATCATCGACACAAACGTGCCTGCCTGATCAAAGAACGAATACTGTTTGTAGGCGGAATAGATGCCAATTGGCAGCGCGATCAGCACCCCAACGACATAGGCGGTGCCAACAACCCACAAAGTCTGTGGAATACGCTGGATCACCAAATCCATAACCGGCGACCGGGTCTGCCAGCTGATAACGCGCTGATCACCTTCAGAAAACGAGGTGCCAAACACCCAGTCGACCAGAACCTGTGGTTCGATCCAGAAGAATTGGACCAGCCACTTCCAGTAGCGAATGGGCATCGGTTCGCCCAACCCCAGCGCTGCGCGCATCTTTTCTTTGACGTCGGGCGGAACGGTTAGCGGAACTTGCGCCATCGGATCACCGGGGGCGAGTTCCAGCAGCAGGAACAAGATAAGACTAATGAACAAAAGCGTCGGAACCGTCAAAACCAGTCGTCGTATCGTAAAGGTCAGCATATGCGGCGCCTTTGCAGCTTAGTATGTATTATTATTGCATCGTAAGAGAGGGTGCAAATTACCCCGCCCCGGTATCAAAACCGGAACGGGGCAAGGTTCTAAATCAGGAACCTTCTTTGCGATACCAGTCCGCGGCATTCCACAGTTCGCTATCCCAAACGTTCAGGATAACGCCGCCCAAAGTTTTGGCGTGTGCGGAAACACGAGCGCGGTTTACCAGAGGAACAATGGTATAGCTGTCTTTGGTCAGCATATTGTTCATCTGTTTGCCCAAGGCACCCCGTTCGTCAAGGTCACCTGTACCACCCAGTTTGTCGATCAGCGCATCATAGGCCGGATCACAGAACCGGTTGATGTTCTCACCCTGCCACTGGCTGGCTGGCTTAGGTTCGCCGCCACAACGGTACGCTGCAAGGTACTGCTGTGGGTCGGTGCCGTTAAAGGTGTTGGCGTACATTTCCACGTCTGCATAGAACTTCTGGAAGGTATCGGGGGAGCCCGGGTCACCACCAAAGAAGATCGAAGCCGACAGGTTACGCAGTTCAACTTCTACACCGATCTCGCCCCACCACTGTTTGATCAGGGCTTGGAAATCCTGACGCACAGCGTTTGTCGATGTCTGGTACAGGATCGAAATCCGAACGCCGTCTTTGGCGCGGATGCCGTCAGCACCTTTGACCCAACCGGCTGATTCCAGCAGAGCGTTTGCGCCAGCGATATCCTGCGTCAGGCAAAAATCGTTTTTGGCGGCATAACGGTCAGGCGCAGGTACCAGATCACAGGTCGGTGTACCGGCCTTGCCATATCCAACTTCGGTCAGCAGAGCGCGGTCAATTGCCATCGACAAAGCTTTGCGCACGTTGATGTCAGACAGGAACGGATGCGGAGCCGCAACAGTTGCCCGTGTTTCTGCATCAAGCGTTGGCGACGGGTCGGTCAGGTTCATTTCCAGACGTTCAACCAATGGGCCAAAGCCTGCAAGCGCAACGCCTTTGCCTTTGGCTTCCATTGCGGCAATCACATCGGGTGCCAGCTGGAGGTTCCAAGCATAGTCAAATTCGCCGGTTTCCAGAACCGCACGACCAGCAGCCGCAGCGTCGCCGCCACCTTTGAAGGTCATGGATGCAAATGCGGGTTTGTTCGGGTCACGGTAATTTTCGTTGGCCTTGAACGTGATAACGTCGTTCGGTTTGAACTCGGTTACGACAAACGGTCCGGTGCCAATTGGGTTAAAGTTGGCGGTGGTGCATTCTGGCGCTTTGGCACCCAGGCAATCCTTGAACTGGTCCATTTGAAGGATCGGCGATTGTCCGCCCATGAAGGGACCATACGGATTTGGTTTTGGCTGACTGAATGTGACTTTGATGGTCAGATCGTCGATGGCCTCAACCGAGTCAACACCGTCAAAAAACGATGCCTGCGCGCAACCGCCTTCGGGGTGCATGCAATATTCGGCGGTAAACTTAACGTCCGCAGATGTGACCGGGCTTCCGTCAGACCACAGCAGGCCGGACCTTAGTTTCCATGTGATCGAGGTCAGATCCGCACTTACGCCGCCATTCCCAACTGTGGGGATTTCTTCGGCCAGAAACGGAACCAGGGCGCCAGTTTCGTCATAGCGGCCAAGAGGTTCAAGAACCAATGATGCTGATTCTACATCCTTGGTGCCACCAGACAGGTACGGGTTCAGGATAGACGGGGCCTGCCAATAAATAACTTTGACATCGCCGTCCGATCCGCGCTCAGCAAAGGCCGCCGGGGCCAGTGCCGTGCTTGCAATCGCACCAAGCAATAAGGCTCTTAGTTTCATAGTATACTCCTTGTTGGGCACTGTTAGTGCCACGTTTTCCCGCTTAACTCGCGGGTATGGATCGTGCTGTCAGAGGGGTAAAGCGTTTAACTTAAACGAGAATCATAGGTCAGACCTATAACCGACATTCACCCCCAGTGAACAGTTACCTGCACATCGAAACAGAGTTTCAGAAAAATGCAAGCCTTGCCGTCGGGAAAGTCACATGATGGTTTGACACTGCGGACACCCGCGCCTAGCGTTTGGGCACTTATCTAGGGGGACATGCGCGTGCTGGATCAGCCGATTGCGAGTATCAAAGGCCTAAGGGTCGAGTTTCAGACCAAAGACGGCCCGGTTGTCGGGGTTGAAAACGTGTCGTTTGACGTTTTTGCCGGCGAAACGGTTTGTATTGTTGGCGAATCCGGCTCTGGTAAATCGGTCACTTCGCTGTCGCTGATGCGGTTGGTGGAATTTGGCGGTGGCCATATCGCCGGGGGGCAGTTGCTGTTTGACCGTGAGGGCGGTGAACAAATCGACGTCGCCGTGACCGAGCAGGACGTGATGCGCGAGATTCGCGGCAATGAAATCGGCATGATTTTTCAGGAACCGATGACTGCATTGAACCCGGTGTTCACTGTTGGCCGTCAGTTGACCGAAGGCCTGCGGGTGCATTTGAACCTGTCCAAAGCGCAAGCCAATGAACGGGCGCTGGAACTGCTGCGCGAGGTGCGTATTCCGGAACCTGAACGGCGGATGACGCAATACCCGCATGAACTCTCGGGTGGCATGCGCCAGCGGGTGGTGATTGCGATGGCGATGGCCTGTAAACCACGCCTGTTGATCGCGGATGAACCAACAACGGCGTTGGACGTGACCATTCAGGCGGAAATTCTGTCGCTGATGGACCGGCTAAAACGCGAAACCGGCACGGCGGTGATGTTCATCACCCACGATATGGCGGTTGTGGCGCAGATGGCCGATCGCGTTGTGGTGATGTTCCGCGGCAAAAAGGTCGAAGAAGGCACCGTTGAGGAAATATTTGAGAACCCGCAACATGATTATACCAAAGCCCTGCTGGCGGCGGTGCCGAAACTTGGCGAAATGCACGGTAAAATCGCCCCCGAGCCGATGAAGCTTTTGGGTGTCGAAGGCCAAAAGATCGAACCGATTCTGGGCACAAACGAAGTGTTGTTGGATGTTAAAAACCTGACGACGCGATTTGCTGTCAAAGGCGGGTTTTTCCGCCGCACCGTTGCCTATGTTCATGCGGTCGAGGACGTGTCGTTCAGCATCAACAAGGGCCAAACCCTGGCGTTGGTTGGCGAATCGGGCTGTGGCAAATCCACGGTTGGCCGGTCGCTATTGCGGCTTGTGGAACCACAAAGTGGCGAGGTCTCTTTTGACGGTGTTGATTTTCTGGCGCTTGAGCCGGACAAATTGCGCGACGCCCGTCAGGATGTTCAGATGATCTTTCAGGATCCGTTTGCGTCACTGAACCCGCAGATGCAATTGTCCGATCAGGTGGCCGAACCGCTGCGCAACTATCCGGGCCATTCCGCCAGCGAAATTACCGACCGGGTGGCGATGTTGTTTGATCGGGTTGAATTACCGCGCAGTTTCCTGCGCCGCTATCCGCATGAATTGTCTGGTGGCCAACGCCAGCGCGTCGCCATTGCCCGGGCCCTTGCGCTCAATCCGAAACTGATCATCGCAGACGAGGCCGTTTCGGCGCTTGATGTGTCGGTACAGGCGCAGGTGCTCAACCTGATGATGGAATTACAGTCCGATCTGGGCCTGTCGTTCCTGTTTATCAGCCACGACATGGCCGTGGTCGAACGCGTCAGCCACTTTGTCGGCGTTATGTATCTGGGGCGCATCGTTGAAATGGGCACCCGGGCGCGGGTGTTTGAGAACCCGCAACATGCCTATACGCAGGCCTTGATGAAGGCCGTGCCCATCGCTGATCCGCGTCGGCGCAAATCTGAAAAAGACCTGAACTTTAAACCAATCCCGTCGCCAATCCATCCGCTTGGTTATGAACCAGAAGCCTCGGTTTACCACGAAATTGAACCGGGCCATTTCGTACTGACCAGCGATAGCGGATACTAAGGAACCAAATGACTAACGTACTCTCGCCCAAGGCGATCATGGACAAGCTGGTGTCGTTTCCGACAGTCAGCCGCGACTCAAACCTGCCGCTTGTAGATTGGCTCGAGGACTATCTGCGCAGCCACGGCATTGAGCCACATCGTTATTATAACGAAGAGTGCAACAAAGCCGCACTGTTTGCCCATGTCGGACCTTGGGAAGAGGGCGCTGTTGTGTTGTCGGGCCATACTGATGTGGTGCCAATCGACGGCCAGCTATGGGACAGCGATCCGTTTACGGTTGTTGAAAAAGACGGAAAATATTTCGGGCGTGGCACCTGCGATATGAAAGGTTTTGACGCCATGGCGGTTTGGGCCTTGGTTGAGGCGCATAGGCGTGGCGTTAAACGCCCGCTGCAATTGGCGCTGAGCTTTGATGAGGAAATCGGCTGTACCGGTGCGCCGCCGATGATCGAGGCGATGCAACCAATCCTGCCCAAAGGCAGCGCTGCCATCATTGGCGAGCCGTCGCTGATGCAGGCCGTGACCGCCCACAAAGGCGGGCAGGGCTTTGCCGTGCATGTCACCGGATTTGAGGTGCACAGCTCGCTTTTGCCCAGCGGCGTCAGTGCCATTATGGAGGCCGCCCGGATCATTGACTGGATCAATGACACCAATACGCAAATTCAGGCAGAAACACCAAACGACGTTGCCGCCATGTTCACACCGCCCTTTACCACGCTGCATGTGGGCAACATCAAGGGCGGCACAGCGCGCAATATTACCGCCAAAGATTGCTGGTTCGATCTGGAAATGCGGGTGGTTCCGGGCGAAGACAAAGCCGCATGGAGACAGCGGGTCATCGACTTTGCCCGCGAAGTTGAGGCCAAGATGCAGGCCATTCAGCCCAGCACCAGCATCGAATTGGATCCGTTGTTTGACGTACAAGGCCTGCGCCCCGAAGAAAACGGCGAGGCCGAAGGATTGGCACGCTCAATCACCGGCGACAATGCACAGCATGTGGTCAGCTACGGCACCGAAGCCGGGCAATTTCAGGATGCGGGCTATTCCTCGGTCATCTGTGGGCCGGGCAGTATTGAACAGGCGCATCAGGCCAATGAATTCATATCCATCGCACAGTTTGAGGCAGGCGTTGATTTCATGGAGCGCCTCGTGACCCGATTGCAAGGAGACTAACAAATGCCGATCAAGAACCGCCTCGCCGAGATGCATGATGAAATCACCGGCTGGCGTCGGCATCTGCACGAAACCCCGGAACTGATGTTTGATGTGCACGAAACGGCGGCTTTTGTCGTCGATCGTCTGCGCGAATTTGGCATCGACGACATCACCACCGGCATCGGCCAAACCGGCGTTGTGGCGGTAATCAAAGGAAAAACCGACAACACTGGCCGCGTCATTGGGTTGCGCGCCGATATGGACGCCCTGCCGATTGTTGAGGCGACAGGGCTGGATTATGCCAGCAAGGTTCCCGGTAAAATGCACGCCTGTGGTCATGATGGCCATACGGCAATGTTGCTTGGCGCCGCCAAATACCTGGCTGAAACCCGTAATTTCGATGGAACTTGTGTGCTGATTTTTCAGCCCGCCGAAGAGGGCGGTGGTGGTGGCCGCGAAATGTGCAAAGACGGTCTTATGGAGCGTTGGGGCATCCAAGAGGTCTACGGCATGCACAACACCCCCGGCATGCCGGTTGGTGAATTTGGTATCCGCCCCGGTGCCCTGTTGGCCGCAGCCGATGAATTTGAGATGACGGTGATCGGGCAGGGCGGTCACGCCGCCGCCCCACATGAGGCGATTGATCCCAATCTGGCCGCCGCCCATATCCTGATCGCGCTGCAATCCATTGCCTCGCGCAATGTCGATCCGCTGGCACAGGTGGTGGTGTCTGTCTGCACTTTCCGAAGCGATACCGACGCGTATAACATCATCCCGCACACGGTGCTTTTGCGCGGAACTGTGCGCACGTTAGACCCGGCAATCCGCGATCTGGCCGAAGAGCGCGTCGCCAAAATCGTCAACGCCACAGCCGAGGCCTATGGTTGCACGGTCGATCTGCGTTATACTCGCGGCTATCCCGTCACGGTAAACACCGAGGCCAACACCAACTATGCCGCCGACGCTGCCGAAGTGGTCGCAGGGCGGGTGATGCGGAACATTCCGCCAATCATGGCAGGCGAAGATTTCTCGTTCATGCTCGAAGAACGCCCCGGCGCCTATATATTCATCGGCAATGGCGACGGTGCCACGGTGCACCACCCGGAATACAACTTTAACGACGAGGCGATCCCGGCTGGCTGTAGCTGGTTCGCTGAAATGATCGAAAGAAGAATGCCCGCGGCATAAATACCAACTGTTCAACCCGATACTCTAAAGGAACCGAGCCGATGCCCGTCAAAAACCGCTTTGCAGAAATGCAGGATGAAATCACAAAATGGCGCCGTGACATCCATGAAAACCCAGAAATTCTGTTTGAAACACATCGGACCTCGGCGCTTGTTGCTGAAAAGTTGAAAAGTTTTGGCTGTGACGAGATCGTCACCGGCATTGGCCGCACCGGCGTTGTTGCGGTGATCAAAGGCAAAACCGATACCTCAGGCAAAGTCATTGGCCTGCGCGCCGACATGGACGCGCTGCCGATTCTTGAGGCAACGGGGCTGGAGTACGCCTCAAAAATCGACGGGGCGATGCATGCCTGTGGTCATGACGGGCACACGGCAATGTTGCTGGGGGCGGCGAAATATCTGGCTGAGACGCGCAATTTTGACGGCACCTGTGTGTTGATTTTCCAACCCGCCGAAGAAGGCGGCGGCGGCGGCAAAGAGATGTGCGACGACGGCATGATGGAACGCTGGAACATCCAGGAAGTGTACGGCATGCACAATTGGCCGGGGATGCCGGTTGGATCGTTTGCCATCAGATCCGGCGCATTTTTCGCGGCAACAGACACGTTTGACATCGAATTCGAAGGCCGTGGTGGCCATGCGGCGAAACCAAATGACACCGTTGATACAACGGTGATGTCGTGTCAGGCGGTTCTGGCCTTGCAGACCATCGCCAGCCGCAACGCCGACCCGATTGATCAGGTTGTGGTGTCGGTGACATCGTTTGAAACCTCGTCCAAGGCGTTCAATGTCATCCCGCAAACCGTGCAGATCAAAGGCACAGTGCGCACCATGAGCAAAGACATGCGCGATCTGGCCGAGACCCGGATTAAGGCGATTTGCTCGGGTATTGCGGCGACCTTTGGCGGCACGGTGAACGTGACTTACAACCGGGGATATCCGGTGATGGTCAATTCCGAAGAACAAACCGAATTTGCCGCGGGTGTGGCGCGCAAAGTCTCAGGCCAATGCGATGATACGCCTTTGGTCATGGGCGGCGAAGATTTCGCCTTTTTGCTGGAAGAACGCCCCGGTGCCTATATTTTGGTCGGCAATGGCGACACCGCGATGGTGCATCACCCCGAATACAATTTCAACGACGACGCAATCCCGGCTGGATGTTCGTGGTGGGCTGAGATTATCGAACAAGGTATGCCTGCGTCGTAGGGTGGGTGAAAACCCACGCGCCTTGCAAAAAGAGCGTGGGTTGCACCCACCCTACACCAAAACTATGGGCGGATATTTCTCTGCAATCAGGGGGTTAACCGCCAGTATGGCTCATGTGACGGGTCATTTGACCATCGGCGCGTTGCCGGGAATAGTCGAAGTCATGGCCCTTGGGCTTATGTGAAATGGCGTCGAGAATGGCGTCTTGCAGCGGCTTTTCGGTGTCCAAGTGATCGCGCATTGGGCTTCGCAGATCTGCGTTGTCCTCTTGCCCCAGGCACATAAACAACTCACCAGTGCAGGTCAGTCGCACCCGATTACAACTTTCGCAGAAATTATGGGTCAGTGGCGTGATAAAACCGATCTTTTGCCCGGTTTCTTCAAGCCGCACGTAACGTGCCGGACCGCCGGTGTTTTCGTCCAGCTCGGTCAACGTATAATGCTTGGCATACTCAGTACGCACATCGTCCAGCGGCCAATATTGATCGAGCCGGTCCTCTTCGTCCATATCGCCCATCGGCATGACTTCGATCCAGGTCAGATCCATATCGCGCTCGGCGCACCATTCGGTGATCTTTGGCAATTCCGATTCGTTGAAACCCTTTAACGCAACGGCATTGATCTTAACCCGCAATCCGGCCTTTTGCGCCGCATCAACGCCGCGCAATACCTGCGGCAAACGCCCCCAGCGGGTGATGTCGGCGAATTTGGTGTCGTCTAGCGTATCCAGTGAAATATTCACCCGCCGTACCCCAGCCGCATAAAGCGTGTCGGCATATTTTTCGAGCTGTGAACCATTGGTGGTCAGCGTCAGTTCTTTGAGCGCGCCGCTGTCCAGATGCCGGGTCATGGATTGGAAAAAGCTCATGATATTGCGACGTACCAGTGGCTCTCCCCCAGTAATGCGCAGCTTGTGCACCCCCATGCCGATGAACGTCGAACACATGCGGTCGAGTTCTTCGAGGGTTAACAGCTCTTTCTTGGGCAGAAAGGTCATGTTCTCGGACATGCAATAGACACAGCGAAAATCACACCTATCCGTGACAGAGACACGTAAATAGGTGATGGCGCGGGCGAATGGATCGATAAGAGGAGCGTTCATATGACAATAACTAAGCCGTAGTTGTCAGAGCGGCAAGGGGTGCGCATCAATTTGGCACGACAAATTGAACACGCCGCCCGCCGCCAGACAATTGCTAGGATTCCGTTTTGTTCAATAGGTGCATGGCGTCTTTGCGGGCAAAGGACTTCATTGCGTCGCCATGTTCCTCAAGAAACGCTAAAACCCTTGGTGCGTCATGTTTGCTCAGCTCGCGCAGCCACCATGAAATTGATTTTTGAATAAACCAGTTGCGATCCGGCACATAGGATGCTGCCCAGCCCAAAATCCGGTCACGCCGTTCCAGGTCTTCGGGTTTGGGATTGTTTTGTTTGGTCCAGGGCAGGGTGATCACTAATGCCGCGCGCCGTGTCCACATGTGGTCGGATTGGGTCCAGGCCTCAACCTCGTCCAGTCGGGTTGGATCGTCAATCAGCCGTTTTTGCCCGGCGACGCAGGCGTGATCGGCGATCGCCCAACTGTCAAATTCGGGCACCCAGCTTTGGATCAACGACCAAACGTCGTCGTCAGGACGGATACGTTGCTGGGTCAGTAATTTGGCGGCCGCCAGCCGTGCCTCATAAATATCGGTGTCCCATAGCTCTTTGGCCAGCTCGACCCGCTGCGCGACATCCAGCTCACTCCGCCAATCCCGGGTCAGATCGTTGATGACCGGGCTGGTCACGCCGATGCAGGGGCGTTTCAATTTGTGAGTGGCGGTCATGCTGAGGGCACGTTCCGGGTCGCCGTGGGCTTTGATCTGGTCAAGGTAATGGTCAAGCATTTGGGTTTCTCTGAGTTTAATCGTCGGGGTTTGGCGTATCATATGACAGAAGGTTCGTTTCCTATAAATGAAAACGAGCCGGAAAGTTTAAAAATTTCCGGTTGGTTCAAGTGCCAAACACACCTGTGGGCTTGCCGTCAATAGTCATGGCGTTTTTCTTAACCCAACCGTCGCGGAACTCTTGATCTGATTTGCCGTCGATATATTTTTGCATGGTGTCACGATCTTGGTTGAAAACCATGAACGGAACCGCCCAGCCACAGGATGTTTGCACCATATCCACCTGCATATCAAAGATCTGGCGCGCACCGCGGTGGGGTGGGAAATGCGCGGCCAATTCGTCCCAGTCGCCGCCCTTCGGGTTGATCGCCCGCGCGGTGCCGTAAACACGCAGTATCAGCGGGCGTGTGGTGAACGAACAGAGCGAGTCCATGCCCTTGGGCGACATATTCACCCGACCATCGGCAGCGGCCGAGGCGGTGAAAAACATATGCTGTTCACTGATGAAATTCTGGTGGTCGGGCTCTAAGGTGTCAAATTGCTTGGCCATGTCCTGTCTCCTATGTCTCACTCAACAGTTACGGATTTCGCCAGATTGCGTGGCTGATCCACATCGGTGCCTTTGGCGACGGCCGTATGATAGGCCAAAAGTTGGGCGGGGATAGCGTAAAGAATAGGGGTTAAGGTTGAGTGAATACTGGGCATCTTGATGGTTGCCCAAACGCCATCCTGCGCCGCTGTAATACCAGCCTCATCCGATATCAGAATGACCTTGCCCTTGCGCGCCATGACCTCTTGCATGTTTGAAACGGATTTGTCGAACAGCGCATCACGCGGCGCCATAACCACCACTGGCATATGTTTATCGACCAGTGCGATGGGGCCATGTTTTAGTTCACCCGATGCATAAGCTTCGGCATGTATATAGCTGAGTTCCTTCATTTTTAATGCGGCTTCATGCGCCAGTGGATACATCCGTCCACGCCCCAAAAATAGCGCATCGCGCGACTCGCTCAGGTACTGTGCACATTGTTGCGTAGTGCCGGTATCATCCAATGCGGCGTTTAAAACCGATGGCAAGCCGCGTAATGCAGCAACGTGATCGGCCATGTTTTCGGGGGTGATAGTGCCGCGATCAACGGCGGCTTTTAATGCCAACATCAGCAGCACGGTCAACTGGCAGGTGAACGCTTTGGTTGAGGCAACGCCGATTTCGACCCCGGCATGGATTGGTAGCACCAGATCACTGTCCCGCGCAATCGAGCTCTGGGTGACATTGACCACCGAAACAATTTTATCTGCCTTGCCAGTGCAATAGCGCAGCGCCGCCAGCGTATCGGCGGTTTCGCCGGACTGGCTGACAAACAAGGCCACGGTGCCCGGCGTCACCGGCGGCTCGCGATAGCGGTACTCCGAGGCGACATCGACCTCGACCGGCAGATTCGCCAGCTGCTCAAACCAGTATTTCGCGGTGAGACAGGCGTAATAGGCGGTGCCGCAGGCCACCATGCTCAGGCGCTCGACCTTGGAAAAATCAAGCCCTTCGTCAGGCAATACCACCTCGGTGCCGCCAGCAGGCAGGTAATGGCCAATGGCGTCGCCAATCACACCGGGTTGCTCGGCGATTTCCTTGGCCATAAAATGTTTATGCCCGGCTTTGTCGATGCGGGCGGTGCCGGTCTGAATGGTGGTGATGGCGCGATTGGCCAGATCGCCATTTGCATCGCGAATTTCCAGAGTGGCGCGGGTGACAATGGCGCGGTCGCCTTCTTCCAGATAGGTGATCTGGTCGGTCATGCCCGACAACGCAATTGCATCGCTGCCAACAAACATTTGGCCCTTGCCGTGCCCAATGGCCAGCGGCGAGCCTTTGCGCGCCGCCACAATCAGATCGCTTTGCCCGTCAAACAGGAACGCCAGCGCAAATGCGCCCTCAAGCCGGTCCAGCGCTATGTTGACAGCCTCAACCGGAGTCGCACCCTGTTGCAGGTAATGCTCGGTTAACAAAGCTACGGTTTCAGTGTCGGTTTCGGTGGCAAATTTGACGCCATGTTCGGCCAGCTCGGCGCGCAATTCACGGTAGTTTTCGATGATACCATTATGCACCACGGCCACAGACCCGGCGCGATGCGGGTGGGCATTGCTGATGGTTGGGGCGCCATGTGTGGCCCAACGGGTGTGGCCAATGCCAGCCTTGCCAGCCAGCGGTTCATGCACCAGCAGATCGCTCAGGTTCACCAGTTTGCCAACCGCACGGCGACGATCAAGTGCGCCATCGTTGATGGTGGCAATGCCGGCACTGTCATAGCCGCGATATTCAAGCCGTTTTAGCGCTTCGACAAGGATTGGGGCGGCTTCGTGATCGCCAAGTACGCCAATGATTCCACACATTAATTTTGCCCCTTATCCAGTTTTGATTTCTTTTTGCGCAGCAGCGTAAACAGCTTTCGTGCCCAGCCGGGTCTGATCTCAATCGGGGCCCGCGAGATGGCCAGCGCCCCATTTTCGACGTTTTTGGTAATGACTGACCCACTGGCGGTCATCGATTCGTCGCCAAGCGTGACCGGCGCGATCAGCATGGTGTTTGAGCCGACAAAAACATGGGCGCCAATAGTGGTTTGATGCTTCATCACGCCGTCATAATTACAGGTGATGGTGCCGGCACCGATGTTGGATTTCGTGCCAATTGTGGCGTCGCCAATATAGCTCAGGTGGTTGACCTTGGCACCTTCGGCGATCACCGCGTTTTTGATTTCGACAAAGTTGCCTATGCGCACATGCTCGGACAATTCCGTCCCGGGACGCAGGCGCGCATAGGGGCCGACGATGGCTCCGCGACTGACATGGCAACCCTCAAGATGCGAAAACGCCCGGATTGTTGCGCCGGATTCGATTGTGACACCGGGGCCAAAAACCACGTTGGGTTCAATCAGGGCATCGCGGCCAATATAGGTATCAAAGGCCAGATATACCGTTTCTGGGTCCATCAACGTCACACCGTTTTCCAACAAATCGGCGCGCGCACGGGATTGAAACACCGCGTCGGCAGTGGCCAGATCGGCGCGCGAATTAACGCCCAGGGTTTCGGATTCATCACATGTTACGGCGGTGGCGCTGTGGCCTTGGGCGCGGGCCAACTCAACGATGTCGGTCAGGTAATATTCGCCCGACGCATTGTCATCGCCAACCTGCGCGATCAGATCAAACAACAGTTTGGAATCACACGCCACAAGGCCGCTGTTGCACAGGGTCAGCGCGCGCTCGGTCTCGGAGGCGTCCTTATATTCGACGATTGTGTCCAATGATCCGCCGTTCATCACCAAACGCCCATAGCGCGCTGGATCAGCGGCTTCAAACCCGAGGATCACCAGATCATGGTCAGCACGGGCCGCAATCATCCGTTCCAGCGTCTCGGGTTGCAAAAATGGCGTGTCGGCGAACAGCACAACAACATCGCCGTCAAAATCGGTTAGCGCCGCGCGGGCCTGATCAACGGCGTGGGCGGTGCCATTCTGCTCAGATTGCAGTACGATCTCGGCGGTTTCATCAACCTCATGGGCTGCTTTGGCAACCAAATTGGCCTCGTGCCCGGCGACAATAATGGTGCGTTCAGGTCCCAATGCCGCGCCTGTGCGCATGGCATGGGCCAACATTGGCGCGTGCGCGATCGAGTGCAGGACCTTGGGAATGTCCGAATTCATCCGGGTGCCTTTGCCTGCGGCCAGGATGACAAGTGCTGTGCTCATACTTTTTTCTCTTTGTATTTTTGTTGTGCCCGTTTTATCCGCTGTGTTGGTTCATGCAAGCGGGACGCGATCAAACATGGTTGCGGGCTGCAACATGTGCTGGCGAAAACACGCCGAAGTGGCAAAGCCGGGGGCAGGAATGCGGACAGTTATATTTGATTTGGATGGAACTTTGGCGGACACGTCGGGGGATTTGATCGCCTCGGCGAATGTTTGTTTCCGGAAAATGGGGTTGGGCGATGTGCTGGACCCGGCGCATGATGCGGGCATTGCACTGCGCGGTGGCCGGATGATGTTGCGGCGTGGGTTGGAGCGCGTGGAGCAGTTTGATGCGGCGGTGGTGGATGAATATTACCCGGTGCTGCTTGAGGCCTACGCGCAGGCGATTGATGTGCACACGGTCCTGTATCCGGGTGCTATGGAGGCGGTTGAGGCTCTGAAAACGCAGGGCTACGGCGTTGGCATCTGCACCAATAAACCCGAAGGTCTGGCCGATTTGCTACTGACACGCATGGGCATACGCGACGCCTTTGGCTCACTTGTTGGTGCTGATACCTTGCCTGTGCGCAAACCTGATCCGGCACCTTTGCAAGAGGCGGCGCGGCGGTTGGGCGGTGATCCGGCGCGCTGTGTTCTGATCGGTGATTCTGACACCGATCGCAACACCGCGCGCAACGCCGGGGTGCCGTCGGTTTTGGTGACCTTTGGGCCGTCCGGTGCCGATATGGCGGCATTGAAGCCCGAGGCGTTGTTAGAGCGATTCATTGATCTGCCGGGCGTCGTGCGTCAGTTGATCGGCTGAAACAGCAGATCGGTGAGCGGTGCCAAATCGGTGTCGGGTAAGTTGGCCAGCGCGTCCTCAATGGCGGTGGCCCGCGCCACACCAAGCACCGGATCGGCCAGGGCGTGGTATTTGGCCCGCAGTTCAGCATCCGTTGGCGGGTTGGTGAAATCCCAGCGCGGCGTAAGGTAGTCGCCTTGCAAACGGCTGCCATCTTTTAGAATGAGCGCCACCTTGGCAAAGCGTTTGGCCGGGAAGTTTTCATTGGCGTAGTTGGATTCGGTCATGATCAGGCCGGTCGAAAGCCGCAAGATTTCAGGATCGTCCAGCGACCCGTCGGCGATATCCTGCGGTGTAATCCCGTTTCGGACCAACGCCACCGCACAGGGGAACGACGTGGAATATTGCGCCCCTTCGGTGCTGGTGGGTCGGCTGGTCGCCAGACAAATCGAGTTGTGAAATGTCTCGACTTCGATGTGATCCACCTGACCCGAGCTCAGGTTATGGGCTCGGGTCAGCGCCAGCACGCCCTGAACCGGAGCCAAGGCCCAGTGACAGACCGGAAATTCCTTGAAACACTGGTTCATGATCAACCAGCGTTCGCCAATATCACCCCAATACTGCGGCGCGTCTTCGACCGTGATGGCGGGCGCTCCGGTAAAGCCCTTGGCGGCCAGCTGCGCCGCTGAAATGCCGGTCATGGCGCCCCAACCCGAGCCGTCTTTGACCATGGTGGGAAAGTCGATACAGCGCATCATCTGGCTGCGGGGGCCGTGATATTCGGCAATACCCAAAGCATGGCGGGTTTGGTCATGATCCAGTCGCAGCAGGCGCGCGGCGGCGGCGGCGCACATCACCGCCCCCCAGCTGCCCGAGGTGTGATAATCATCAACGGTGGCATGCTGTGCCTCAGAGACACGCGCGCCAAATTCATAGCCCATTGCGATGGTGGTCATGAATTCCTGGCCGTTGGTCTGGACCTGATGCGCCAGCGTCAGCGTGGTGGGAAACAGCGAAACGCCAATATGGCCCTTTGCCGGATAATAGCTGTCATGCCCGTCCAGCGCGTCGATGCTCATGCCGGCGGCAAGGGCGACGCCTGCGGGGCTGGCGGTGCGCGCATCAAACAGCATTGGCGCGGTGCCGCCATAGGTCTCGGCGGCGTGATCGCGGATAATGTGGCTTAGTTTGATGTCATGGCCACCGGCGGCGACGCCGATCACGTCTAGCAGGCACATTTCGGTGCGGCGTTTCACATCATGCGGCAGGTCCGACCATGTCAGGCCGTGAATCATATCAAGTGGTTTCATACGGGTAAGGTAAGTGGTGGAGCAGGTGATTCTATTCTGTTTGCGACCTTGACCATGCCAGGATCGCAGCCCACAAACGACTTATGACAGAGATATTTACTGGCAATTTCACCCAACAGGAACCGATCCCAGATGAGGGGATCGAGGCGGCAATGCGTGTGCTCCGGCATGGGCGGTTGCACCGCTATAACGTCGCCGAGGGCGAGGTTGCTGAAACCGCGTTGTTAGAGCAGGAATTCGCCGCCTTTAGTGGTGCGCGGTTCTGTCTGGCGGTGGCGTCGGGTGGTTATGCCATGGCGACGGCCCTGCGTGCGGTTGGGGTGAAACCGGGTGATGTGGTGCTGTCCAATGCGTTCACGCTGGCACCGGTGCCGGGGGCGATTGCGTCACTGGGCGCGCGCGTTGTGTTTGTGGGTGTGACCGAGGCGCTGACCATTGATCTGGATGATCTGGCGGGTAAAGTCGGGCAGGCCGATGTGCTGCTGCTGAGCCATATGCGTGGGCATATCTGTGATATGGATGCGCTGATGGCGATCTGTGATGCGGCGAGTGTGATTGTGATCGAGGATTGCGCCCATACCATGGGCGGCGGTTGGAACGGGGTTGCGTCGGGACGGCATGGGGCGATGGCGGCGTATTCGTGCCAGACCTATAAGCATATGAATGCCGGTGAGGGTGGTCTTTTGATCACCGATGACGAGGAACTGGCCGCAAAGGCGGTGATGCTGTCGGGGTCATATATGTTGTACGATCGGCATTTGGCAGCGCCGGGGCCCGAAGTGTTTGAGCGGATCAAATACGATACGCCGAATATTTCCGGACGGATGGACAACCTGCGCGCGGCGATTTTACGGCCACAACTGCGAGGGTTGCAGGCGCAGGTGGCGCGGTGGAATGAACGCTATCAGGTGATTGAGGCCGGGTTGCGCGACACGCCGGGGCTGGCCGTGATTGACCGGGTTGAGGACTATGTAGGGTCGTCGATACAGATGCTGTTGCTGGATTGGTCTGCTGACAAAGTGCGCGAGGTGATAACACGCTGCGGCGCGCGCGGCGTTGAGCTGAAATGGTTTGGCGGCGATGAGCCGGTTGGGTTTACCTCGACCTATCGCAGTTGGCGTTATGCAGACGCACCGGTGATGCCTGAAAGTGATCGGGTGTTGGCGGGGATCGTTGATATGCGGGTGCCTTTGACGTTTTCGGTTGAGGATTGCGCGTTGATTGCGCGCATTATTCGTGCCGAGGTTAGCGCGGTTTTTCAGAGCCAGTCTTGATCCAAAGGAGCGCGCAAGCGCGCATTACATGTTTTGTTTGGCGTCTGGTCGCTGCTGTTTTGCCACAGGATTGACGGAATCGCAGGTGGCTGTTATGAGTTTATTGAACGCTTGTTCATTAATGGAAAGGGACGGTCATGTTCAACGCCACTATGCAGTTCGATCTGGGAGAAGACGTCAATGCGCTGCGCGATATGGTGCACCGCTGGGCACAGGATCGAGTGCGTCCGATGGCGGTAGATATCGACAAAAGCAACGAATTTCCGTCCGAGTTATGGGTGGAAATGGGCGATCTCGGATTGCTGGGTGTTACCGTGCCTGAGGAATTTGGCGGTGCTGGGATGTCGTATCTGGCGCATACCATTGCAGTTGAGGAAATTGCGCGGGCCAGCGCCTCTGTGTCGCTGTCATACGGGGCGCATTCCAACCTGTGCGTGAATCAGATCAAGCTGAACGGCACGCCGGAGCAAAAGGCGAAATACCTGCCGGGGCTGGTGTCGGGGCAACATGTGGGCGCACTTGCCATGTCTGAGGCCGGGGCCGGATCTGACGTGGTGTCGATGTCCCTGCGGGCGGAAAAGCGCAATGATCACTACCGGTTGAATGGCAACAAATACTGGATCACCAATGGGCCGGATGCGGATACTTTGGTGGTCTATGCCAAGACTGATCCGGACGCGGGTAGCCGCGGTATCACCGCGTTTCTGATCGAGAAACAGTTCAAAGGGTTCTCAACATCACCGCATTTTGACAAGCTGGGGATGCGTGGGTCAAACACCGCCGAGCTGATTTTTGATGACGTCGAAGTGCCGTTTGAAAACGTGCTTGGCGAAGAGGGGCGCGGTGTTGCGGTTCTGATGGCCGGGTTGGATTACGAACGCGTTGTGCTCGCCGGGATTGGCACCGGGATCATGGCGTCGTGTATGGACGAAATCATGCCCTATATGGCCGAGCGCAAACAGTTCGGCAAACCGATTGGGTCGTTCCAGTTGATGCAGGGTAAAATCGCCGACATGTACACGGCGATGAATTCGGCGCGTGCCTATGTTTATGAGGTCGCCAAGGCCTGTGATCGCGGTGATGTCACGCGTCAGGATGCGGCGGCCTGTTGTTTGTATGCCTCCGAGCAGGCGATGGTACAGGCGCATCAAGCGGTGCAGGCGATGGGCGGGGCTGGCTATTTGTCGGACAACCCGGTTGGGCGGATATTCCGTGATGCCAAGCTGATGGAGATTGGCGCCGGCACCAGTGAAATTCGTCGGATGCTGATTGGGCGCGAACTGATGGGGTCGATGGGGTGACAAAAAAAGAACCCGACTGGCCAGCATACAATAGGGAGCTTTCCCGAAATGCCGAATTTTTTCGGGCTGAGATCGAGAGTTCAAGTAAAGGTGCTTTTGAGTACGGAACAATGCTGGTCCGAAATTTGCTCTATCTGAATGGAGGAGCGCTGGTTGTTCTCCCCGCAATATCTTCTATCCTCCCTGATGAGCTGAAAAATAACGTTTTCACTGCCGCTTCGGCATTTGTTGTTGGGCTCTGTCTTGCTGTGGTTTGCGGGTATTTTGCTCATCTTAACTGGCTTCTACTTAGTTTTCCAGCATCGAGGAACGCGATAGAAGAGCGAAGGAAATTGATTATGCCCATCTTGGTGAAGAATATCAAAGCAAAGCTGAAATTCTGCTCGATAGAGAAAAGGGACCTCCTTATCGACGCTCAATTTGGTTGACGTTTTGGGTTCCACATTTCGCAGGAATCGCCAGCTTAGGAGCGCTAGTTTTTGGGTGCTTCAAAATTATCTAAGGTCAATGCCATGAAACTTAAATCCCAGGCCCTGCCATCGTCCGAAGGGTTCCGCGCCAACCGCACCGCGCATCTTGAGGCGCTAGAGGTGATCCGAGAGGCCGCTACGGCTGCCACTTTGGGTGGCGGCGAACGGTCGCGCGCACGGCATCTTTCGCGCGGCAAGATGTTGCCACGCGAGCGGGTGTCAAACCTGCTTGATCCCGGCAGCCCGTTTCTTGAGGTTGGCGCAACTGCCGCGCACAACATGTATGATGGCGCCGCACCGGGCGCGGGCGTGATTGCCGGGATCGGTCTGATACATGGCCAGCAGGTCATGGTGGTCTGCAATGATGCCACCGTTAAGGGCGGCACATATTACCCGATGACCGTTAAGAAACACCTGCGCGCGCAAGAGATTGCGCAGGAATGTCGGCTGCCTTGTGTCTATCTGGTAGATTCTGGCGGTGCGAACCTGCCCAATCAGGATGATGTGTTTGCGGATCGTGACCACTTTGGCCGGATTTTCTATAATCAGGCACAGATGAGCGCCAAGGGTATTCCACAGATCGCCGTCGTCATGGGGTCGTGCACGGCGGGGGGCGCCTATGTGCCGGCCATGTCGGATGTGACGATCATTGTGCGCGAACAGGCGACGATTTTTCTGGCCGGGCCGCCCTTGGTCAAGGCCGCAACCGGCGAAGTTGTCAGCGCTGAGGAGCTTGGCGGTGGTGATGTACACACCCGCCTGTCCGGGGTGGCGGATTATCTGGCCGAGGATGACACGCACGCCTTGGCCCTCGCGCGGCGTGCTGTGGCGTCGCTTAATCGCGACAAACCGTTGCTGTCGAACTGGGCAACACCAGAAGAACCCGCCTATGACCCCGAGGAAATCCTTGGTGTGGTTCCGTCAGATCTGCGCACGCCTTATGACATTCGCGAAGTCATTGCCCGGCTGGTTGATGGCAGTCGTTTTGATGAATTCAAAGCCCGCTATGGCGAGACTTTGGTGACTGGATTTGCCCATGTCAAAGGCTGCCCCGTCGGGATTATCGCCAACAATGGCGTGCTGTTTTCGGAATCCGCCCAAAAGGGCGCGCATTTTGTTGAACTGTGCAGTCAGCGCAAAATTCCGCTGGTTTTTCTGCAAAATATCACCGGGTTTATGGTTGGCAAGAAATACGAAAACGAAGGTATTGCGCGGCATGGTGCCAAGATGGTCACGGCTGTGGCAACCACGTCTGTGCCGAAAATTACCATGATTGTCGGCGGCTCATTTGGGGCTGGAAACTATGGCATGTCGGGACGGGCCTATCAGCCACGGTTCCTGTGGTCCTGGCCGAATTCGCGCATTAGCGTCATGGGCGGCGCACAGGCGGCGGGCGTTCTCGCCACTGTTAAACGCGCCGGGATTGAGCGTAATGGTGGCACGTGGTCCGAGGCCGAGGAAGCCGCGTTTAAACAGCCAACGTTGGATATGTTTGAGGAACAGTCGCATCCGCTCTATGCCAGCGCGCGGCTTTGGGATGACGGGGTGATTGACCCGCGCAAATCGCGCGATGTGTTATCGCTTAGCCTGCGGGCGGCGTTGAATGCCCCAATTGAGGATACGCAGTTTGGCGTGTTCCGGATGTAGGAGGTTGCGATGATCAAGACACGGTTGACCGAAAACCTTAATCTGAAACACCCTGTTGTCCTTGCTCCGATGGCCGTGGTTGGCGGGGGTCGATTGGCCGCTGAAATCACCCGTGCCGGGGGGCTGGGTTTGATTGGCGGCGGATATTGCGACGCAGATTGGATTGATCAGGAATTTGCGCAGGCGGGGGATACGCCGGTTGGGTGCGGGCTCATTACCTGGTGTCTGAGCGATGATCTGTTGGCGTCGGTTCTGGCGCGCAAACCGTTGGCGATTTTGTTGTCGTTTGGTGATCCGTTGCCGTTTTCCGCGGCGATCCATGCCGCAGAGGTGCCGCTGATCTGTCAGGTGCAAACGCTGAAAGATGCGCGTCGTGCGGTTGTCGCAAGTGCCGCAATCATTGTTGCGCAGGGCAGCGAAGCGGGGGGGCATATTGCACGGCGCTCTACCATGACGCTGGTGCCGGAAATTGCCGATATGCTGGCGGTTGAGGCGCCGGACGTGTTGTTGTTGGCAGCAGGCGGCATCGCCGATGGGCGTGGGCTGGCAGCGGCTTTGATGCTGGGAGCGGATGGTGTTTCGGTGGGGTCGGCGTTTTTGGCCAGCGACGAGGTGTTGCTGCATGCCAATGCGCAGACCGCGATTTTTGCGGCGGACGGGGATGCAACAATGCGCACGTCTGTGCCGGATATTTTACGGTCCAAGGATTGGAAAACACGGTATTCGGGGCGCATTCTGGCCAACGACTTTATTCGGCGTTGGCATGAGGACGAGGCCGCACTGCGCGTCGATCCGTCCCTGAAAACGGCGTGGGCGGACGCGACGGCTCGGGGCGACATGAATGTGGCCTCGATCTTTGTCGGCGAAGCGGCGGGTATGATCCACAAGCAACAGGCAGCGGCGGATATTTTGAATAATATGGTGGCCGGGGCGACGGCTATTTTAGACAAACAGGTGGGACGAAATGTTTAACACAATCCTGATTGCGAACCGGGGCGAAATTGCCTGCCGGGTAATGGATACGGCGCGACGCATGGGCGTGCGCTGTGTCTCGGTTTATTCCGATGCGGATGCGGGCGCGCGCCATGTGGCGATGGCGGATGTGGCGGTGCATATTGGCGCATCGGCCCCGGCGGACAGCTATTTGCGCGGCGATGTGATTATTCAGGCGGCGCTGGATACCGGCGCGCAGGCGATCCATCCGGGATACGGGTTTCTGTCTGAGAACCCGGATTTTGTTGATGCGGTTGTGGCGGCGGGGTTGGTGTTTATCGGCCCGTCTGCGGCTGCGATCCGGGCAATGGGGCTGAAAGACGCCGCGAAAGTCTTGATGAAAAAAGCCGGGGTTCCGGTGGTTCCGGGCTATCATGGCAACAATCAGGATGCTGCGTATCTGGCCAAGCAGGCTGGCAAAATTGGCTATCCGGTGTTGATCAAGGCGGTTGCGGGCGGCGGCGGCAAAGGTATGCGGTTGGTTGAATCCGCTGATGGCTTTGCCGAAGCGTTGGAGAGCGCGCAAAGCGAGGCGCGCAATGCCTTTGGCAATGACGTGGTGCTGGTCGAAAAGTTCGTCAACACGCCGCGCCACATTGAAATTCAGGTGTTTGGCGATGGCACCAACGCGGTGCATTTGTTTGAACGCGATTGTTCGTTGCAGCGGCGCCATCAAAAGGTGATCGAGGAGGCTCCGGCCCCCGGCATGACCGAAGTGATGCGCGAAGCTATGGGGCAGGCGGGGGTGCTAGCCGCCGAGTCGATTGGGTATTGCGGTGCTGGGACGGTTGAATTTATCGTTGATGGATCGGCTGGTCTGCACCCTGATAAGTTTTGGTTCATGGAGATGAACACGCGTTTGCAGGTCGAGCATCCGGTGACCGAAGCGATTACCGGCGTTGATCTGGTGGAATGGCAATTGCGCGTTGCCTCGGGTGAGCCGTTGCCAATGGTGCAAAGTGATCTGTCGATCACCGGTCATGCCTTTGAGGCGCGGATATATGCCGAGGATGTGCCCAAAGGGTTCCTGCCTGCGACAGGCACGTTGACCCATCTGCAATTCCCAAATGATGCGCGGATTGATACCGGGGTACGTGAAGGCGACACGATAAGCCCTTGGTATGACCCGATGATTGCCAAGCTTACTGTGCATGGCAGCACCCGAGGTGCGGCGTTGAACCAGCTGGAGCGGGCGTTGCGCTGGACCGATGTTGGCGGCTTGGTCACTAATGTTTCGTTTCTAAGCGCGCTATCGGCGCAACCAGATTTTGTCGCCGGAACTATGGATACAGGGCTGATTGGGCGCGAAATTGATACGCTGACTCCGGCGCCTGTTGCCTGCACCAAGGCACGCTCTATAGCGGCTTTGACGGCGTTGGGCTTGCAGGATGGTGCAGGCGAGTCGGGGGGCTTTACCCTGTGGGACGCACAAATCGTCAATGTGGCGCTGGTGCATCAGGATGAAGAGATCGCGGCGCGGGTGTCGGTGTTGGGGCCGGATGCGTTTGAGGTATCGTTGGGCGATGTGAGCCACCGGGTCGAACGGCGCGGCGGTATTTGGTGGGTGGATGCCACCAAGGTAAAGGCCCGCGTGGCACGATCTGGCGATGAGGTGACGGTGTTTTGGGGCAATGGCTATCGCTTTCATGTGGTTGATCCGCTTGATCGTGACAGCGGCGCTCAGGGTGATGGCAATTTGATCGAAGCGCCAATGCCGGGGTTGGTTAAGGCGGTATTTGCCGAAGCCAGGCAGGCGGTGGCTAAGGGCGATCGTTTGGCGGTGCTTGAGGCGATGAAGATGGAACACGCGTTGTTGGCGGCGCGCGATGGCGTAGTGGCCGAGGTTTTGGTGGCGGCGGGCGATCAGGTTGAGGCCGGGGCGGCGTTGATCCGGCTTGAGGAGGATGACGCCTAGGGCGTTTCTAGCTTGCTAGATTTGGTGAACGCTGTGAGGGTTGGATTTGAGTATTTGGAACGAGAAGAAATAGGGAGAGTGCGCGATGAGTGAACGGGTCGAGATTTTTGAGGTTGGACCACGGGACGGATTGCAGAACGAGGCGCGCGAAATTCCGGTTGCTGAAAAGGTGGCGCTGGTCGATTGTCTGAGCCGTGCCGGGTTTTCACGCATCGAAGTGGCCAGTTTTGTCAGCCCGAAATGGGTACCGCAGATGGCGGGCAGTGCCGGTGTGTTGGCCGGGATCAGTCGTGCATCCGGTGTTCGCTATGCCGCTTTGACGCCGAATATGCATGGTTATGAGGATGCATTGGCGGCCAGGGCAGACGAGATTGCGGTGTTTGCCTCGGCCAGCGAAGGGTTTTCCAAGGCCAATATCAATGCCACGATTGAGCAGTCGATTGCCCGGTTTGAGCCGATTCTAGAGGCGGCGCGCCATATTGATATGCCGGTGCGGGGCTATGTGTCCTGTGTTACCGATTGCCCGTTTGATGGGCCAACGCCGCCAGAAAAAGTGGCCGAAATTGCTGACAAGCTGTTCAGCATGGGCTGTTACGAGGTGTCGTTGGGCGACACGTTGGGGCAGGCGACGCCCGGCAGTATTGCGTCGATGTTGTTGGCGGTATTGGAACGGGTACCCGCAGGGCGTATTGCCGGACATTACCATGACACGGCAGGCCGAGCGTTGGACAATATAGATGCCTCGCTTGCATTGGGCGTGCGGGTGTTTGATGCGGCTGTTGGTGGCTTGGGCGGCTGTCCCTATGCACCGGGGGCTGCTGGTAATGTGGCCACCGAATTGGTCGCGGATCATTTGCAGCGGCTGGGGTATGAGACCGGGCTGGATATGGCTGTGGTACAAGAGGCCGCAGACATGGCGCGCGCCATGCGGAGTGCGTAATGTTTGAAACGCTGACGTTAGAGACCGATGCGCGTGGCGTGGTGGTTTTGACCCTGAACCGGGTCGAGAAACATAATGCGATGTCGGCGCTGATGCTGGCCGAGTTGACCGCTGCGGCCGAGCAATTGGCGGGCGACAGTGCCGTGCGCGTTGTGGTGCTGACCGGCGCGGGCAAGACGTTTTGCGCCGGCGGTGATCTGGGCTGGATGAAGGCGCAGATGGCCGCCGATCCGGACACGCGGTTTACCGAGGCGCGCAAGCTGGCCGAGATGTTGCAGGCCTTGAACACGTTGCCAAAACCATTGATTGGGATGATTCAGGGCAATAGTTTTGGTGGCGGTTTAGGCCTGATGAGCGTCTGTGACGTGGCCATTGGCGCTGATCATCTGAAAATGGGGCTGACCGAGACCCGGTTGGGCCTGATCCCGGCTACTATCGGTCCCTATGTCGTGGCCCGCATGGGCGAGGCGCGGGCGCGTCGGGTGTTTATGTCGGCACGGTTGTTTGGCGCGCAAGAGGCGGTTGAGCTTGGCCTGTTGGCCAAAATCGTGCCGCTTGACGATCTGGCGGCGGCGGTTGAGGCCGAAGTTGTACCGTACCTTAGCTGTGCACCGGGGGCGGTTGCGTCGGCCAAGCAGCTGGTGCGTGATCTGGGGCCGCGCATTGACGAGGCAACAATTGATCACACCATACATGCCCTCGTGTCGCGTTGGGAGACCGATGAGGGTGTCGAGGGCATCAATGCGTTTTTTGACAAACGCAAGCCAAGCTGGAGCTGAGCCACTAAAACCAACGTTGACAATCTGCAGGCGTGCGGGCATTTGGGCGCCAGGGCAACCGAACGCCCGCCGCTCGCAGGCATTGCCTTGGTGAAGGTTCGGACCAAAACGTCGACTGACTTCAGCTTTTGCGGTCCGTTGGAAATGCGAGCCCCAGCCAAAATTCCGCATCAGACCTGAATGAGGTTTTAGATGTATGACACTTTCCTAATGTGCCGGCCTATCGCGCCGGTTTTGTGTGCCTTTCCTATGGCGGGGGCACTGACATGACCGACAAACACAATATGTATCTGAGCGGGCCAATCCTGCCGATATTTGCCAAAACCGGTCTGCCGATTGTGCTGATCATGCTGGTCAACGGGGTGTTCACCATTGTGGACGCCTATTTTCTGGGTCGTTATGTTGGCGTCGACGCGGTGATCGCGGTGACGCTGATGTTCCCGCTTTATATAATGCTGGTGGCGCTTTCGACGTTGGTTTCTGGCGGGTTTTCATCGGTTTATGCGCGGTTTTTGGGGGCGGGGCAGCATGATCTGGCGCGGTCGGTGTTTGTGGCGGCCATTCAATTGTCGCTGGTGGTCTGTCTGGTCCTGATCGTGCTGTTCACAAGCTTTGGCAGGGTCATTTCGGTGCAGATCGCCAATGGCTCTGAGGATCTGGCCGGTTTGGGGCGGTCGTATTTGTCGATCCTGATCTGGTGCTCTCCTTTGGCCTTTATCCTTGGCATCAACCTGGACGCATTGCGCGCCGAGGGCGTGTTGGCGGCGATGGCCGGGATCACATTGCTGTCGGCGCTGTTGAACATCGTATTTGACTGGTTGTTTGTGGCGCAGATGGGCTGGGGCGTTCCGGGGTCTGCCTATGGTACTGTTTTGTCGCAAATCTGTGCGCTTGTGGTTTTGGCGATCTTTCGCGTATCGCAACACACGGCAGGGATGCGCCAGACCCAGAACTGGCTGGCAAAACCGGATGTAAAGCAATGGCGGGCGATGCTGGCGTTGGGGGCTCCGTCTAGCCTTGGTTATGTTGGGTTGTCGCTTTCGGCGGGTATCACCCTGTTTTGCATACAGATTTGGGCCGGTGCACAATTTGAGGCCACCAGCGGCGCCTTTGGCATCATGACCCGGTTGAAGACGTTCATGTTTTTGCCACTGCTGGTCGTTAGCCTGGCGTTTCAAACCATCGTTGGCAATAATTTCGGCGCCGGGCAGATGGATCGTACTGCCGCAACTGTGCGCATCGCGATTGTGACGGCGTTGGTATATTGCGTGCTGATGCAGATCATCTTTGTACTGATCGCACCTTATGTTGGCGCCTGGTTTGTCGAGGATGCGCGCATTCAGGCCGAACTGGCGCGGATTTTGCCGGTGACAACGCTGAGCATGTTTGCCTTTGGGCCGTTGATGATGATTGCAACGTATTTTCAGGCCATAGGTGATGCTGCGCGTGCCGCCATATTGGGGCTGTCTCGGACATATCTGTTTGCCATCCCTCTGACCTTTGCCCTGCCGTTTGTGGTCGGGGAATGGGGTATCTGGTTGGCCGGGGTGATTGCCGAGTTTTTGGTGTTCACGCTGACGGCAATTGTGGTGATGCGCTATCGGCGACACCTGGCTGCGGTGGCGGCCTGAAGTCAAAACCGGTCTCGTCCTGCAGGGAAAACCGCAGGGCGAGACTCAGGTTGGTTGAGTCGGCAGAATTTCGCTCTGAAAACCGACCACATTTTCGCAAATTTCTGCTTTGCGGCGTGTTGACTGCCAAATTGGTGATAAAAAAGCATTGATCTGACCCAAATACCGCGATTCACGGAAGAACTTTGGGGCGGCGTTGGTTGACCCTTAAGGGTTGCAGCGGTAGACCAAACGCCAAGTCAACACGCCAATTGACGGCGCGCAGTATCCTGCGCGCAGAAAAGGAGCTGCTCTTGGAAGAGATGTTGCGGGAATACCTCCCAATTATGGTGTTTTTAGCCGTTGCCATCGGGCTTGGCCTTGTGCTGATCCTGGCCGCGATTGTGATCGCCGTGCGTAACCCAGACCCGGAAAAGGTCAGTGCCTACGAATGCGGGTTCAACGCGTTCGATGATGCGCGGATGAAATTTGATGTCCGGTTTTATCTGGTGTCGATCCTGTTTATTATTTTCGACCTCGAAATCGCCTTTTTGTTTCCTTGGGCTGTGGCCTTTAAGGATATCAGCATGACCGGGTTCTGGTCGATGATGGTGTTTTTGGGCGTTTTGACCATTGGCTTTGCCTATGAGTGGAAAAAAGGGGCATTGGAATGGGAATAGATTCAACAGTGCAACGCGCTCCGAGCACGGCAGGCGGCGACAAAGAAGTCGCGACAAAGGCCCTGAACGCGGAACTGCAGGACAAAGGTTTCCTTTTGACCTCGACCGAGGATCTGATCAACTGGGCGCGTACCGGTAGCCTGCACTGGATGACCTTTGGTCTGGCCTGTTGTGCGGTCGAAATGATCCATGTGTCGATGCCACGCTATGATCTTGAACGCTACGGAACAGCGCCACGCGCCAGCCCGCGCCAGTCTGATCTGATGATTGTGGCCGGTACGCTGACCAACAAAATGGCACCCGCCCTGCGCAAGGTCTATGACCAGATGCCCGAGCCACGCTATGTGATCTCGATGGGTTCCTGCGCCAATGGCGGTGGTTATTACCACTATTCCTATTCCGTGGTACGTGGCTGTGACCGGATCGTTCCGGTGGACATCTATGTTCCGGGCTGCCCTCCGACAGCCGAGGCGCTGTTATACGGCATCCTGCAACTGCAGCGTAAAATGCGCCGGACAGGGACTTTGGTACGATGAGCGACGCAATGAAAGAACTGGGCGAACATATCGAATCCAAGCGGGCCGATTGTGTGCTGGCTTGGAACGTGACGCGCGGAGAGCTGTGCGTCGATGTCACCCCCAGCAATATCGTGGGTTTCATTGACTACCTGAAAACCGACGCAACCTGCCGGTTTTCCACCTTGGTGGATATCACGGCGGTGGATTACCCCGAGCGTGCGAAACGCTTTGATGTGGTTTATCACCTGTTGTCGATGTACCAGAACCACCGCATTCGTTTGCGTGTCAGCATCCGTCAGGATGATATGGTGCCGTCGATCACCGATGTGCACCCCTCTGCCAACTGGCAGGAACGCGAAGTGTTCGACATGTTTGGCATTCTGTTCACAGGCCACCCGGATTTGCGCCGGATTTTGACCGACTATGGCTTTCGTGGCCATCCGCTGCGCAAAGATTTCCCGACGACGGGATACACCGAAGTCCGCTATGACGAGACGCAGAAACGCGTGATTTACGAACCAGTGTCACTGGTTCAGGAATACCGTCAGTTTGATTTTATGAGCCCATGGGAAGGTGCCCAATACATCCTTCCGGGGGATGAGAAAGAGACAAAGTAATGGGCAGCATCTGGTGGCTAATTCTATCCGCGCTGACGGCCATTCCGATGGTCAAGCTGTTGCCGTTCTTTGGCATCCATAAATACTGGGCCGCCGTTTGTATCATTCCGCTGGGCACGTTGGTGTTGCTGTGGTGGATGGGGCTGAAATTGCAAGATCTGGAGAAGTTGTGATGATGATTTTGTATGTGAGTGCAGGGCTATTGGCCGTAACACTGCTTTTGGTGATGACCTTTCACCGCGCGAAACCTGTCGCAATCAAACAGACGGGGGGCAAATAGATGGACGGCTCAAATTTCAATGACGCCCAGACCGGCGAACAGAAAATCCGCAATTTCAACATTAACTTTGGCCCGCAACACCCTGCGGCACATGGCGTTTTGCGTCTGGTTCTGGAACTAGACGGCGAAATCGTTGAACGCTGTGATCCGCATATTGGTCTGCTGCACCGTGGCACAGAAAAGTTGATGGAATCGCGTACCTATCTGCAAAACCTGCCGTATTTTGACCGGCTGGATTATGTGGCACCGATGAATCAGGAACATGCCTGGTGTTTGGCGATCGAAAAGCTGACGGGTGTCGAAGTCCCGCGCCGCGCCTCGCTGATCCGGGTGTTGTATTGTGAAATCGGCCGTATTCTGAACCACCTGATGAATGTGACCACGCAGGCGATGGATGTGGGCGCGATGACGCCGTTGGCCTGGGGCTTTGAAGAGCGCGAAAAGTTGATGGTTTTTTATGAACGCGCCAGTGGTGCGCGGTTGCATGCCGCCTATTTCCGCCCCGGTGGTGTGCATCAGGATTTGCCGGATGCGTTGATTGATGACATCGAAACCTGGGCCATCGAATTCCCCCAAATTGTTGATGATATTGCCGGCTTGCTGAATGAAAACCGGGTTTTCAAACAGCGTAACGTGGATATCTGCATTGTGTCTGAGCAGGACGTGCTGGACTATGCCTTTTCCGGTGTTATGGCGCGCGGGTCGGGCATGGCTTGGGATTTACGTCGCTCGCAACCCTATGAATGTTATGACGAATTTGAATTTGATATTCCTGTTGGCAAAAATGGCGATTGCTTTGACCGCTATCTGTGCCGGATGGAAGAGATGCGCCAGTCCTTGCGCATCATTCATCAGTGCATCACAAAACTGCGCGCAGAACCCGGTGATATATTGGCGCGCGGTAAAATCACCCCACCTTCACGCAGCGACATGAAAACGTCAATGGAGGCGTTGATCCACCACTTTAAACTCTACACCGAGGGTTTCCACGTGCCTGCGGGCGAGGTTTATGTCGCGGTTGAGGCCCCCAAGGGCGAGTTCGGCGTCTTTCTGGTGGCGGATGGCTCAAACAAACCGTATCGCGCAAAAATTCGCGCGCCGGGTTTCATGCATTTGCAGGCAATGGACTATATGGCAACAGGACACCAGTTGGCGGATGTTGCTGCCATCATCGGTTCGCTTGATGTTGTATTTGGAGAAATCGACAGGTGAGCCAATTGCCGACATTGATGCTGATCATCGGCGGGATGATGACCTTGATGGTTGTCTATCTCGGCGTGATTTTCTGGCTGAGGCCGGAAAAGGGCATGGCGTTTGCCACGCACAGTATTGATGGCTTGCCGCAAGTCATGGTCAATCGCTATTTTGTCATTGCGATGATGATTGGTGGTTCACTGGTTTATGGCCGACCCGAAGTGGTGGCGTTTTCCTTTGCTGTCACCGGGGTTGGCCCGCTGCATGACGCCTGGGTTTACCACAAGTTGGGCACTTCATACCAAAAACACCTGATCCCCGCAGCCCTTAGCGCGGTGATTTCGATCTGGGCGTTGACGATCTATCTCAATGGCGGGGCAACGTAAGATGACCCGCTGCACCACATTATCACTGACCAAGGAAAGCTGACGAAAATGCTTCGCAGACTTCATCTCGAACAACCCGACTCGTTTGCTTTTACCCCGGCCAATTTGGCCTGGGCCGAGGCACAGATGACCAAATTCCCCGAAGGGCGTCAGGCCTCGGCGATTATTCCGCTGTTGTGGCGTGCGCAGGAACAAGAGGGTTGGTTGACCCGCCCGGCACTTGAATCCATCGCCGACATGCTGGGCATGGCCTATATTCGCGCACTTGAGGTGGCTTCGTTTTACTTTATGTTCCAGCTGCAGCCGGTTGGATCTATTGCACATATCCAAATTTGCGGCACCACGTCCTGCATGATTTGCGGCGCCGAGAATCTGATGGCTGTGTGTCAGGAAAAAATCGCCGCCAAGCCACATCAACTGAGTGCCGACGGCAAATTCAGCTGGGAAGAGGTGGAATGCCTTGGATCGTGCACAAACGCGCCAATGGCCCAGATCGGCAAAGATTATTACGAGGATCTGACCGCCAAACGCATGGGCGAATTGATAGACGAACTGGCGGCGGGCAAGGTTCCGACGCCGGGGCCGCAAAATGGGCGTTATGCATCAGAGCCGCTCAATGGGCTGACAACGCTGACCGAATACGACAGTGGCCGCACACAATATAATGCCAGCGTTCAATTGGCGACGGATATTGGCGATACGGTGAAGCGGATCGACGGAACCGAGGTTCCGCTGATCACGCCGTGGCTGGGCAAGGGCGCCACATCACCAAGCACGCCTAAGATTGCAGACGTCAAAACGGCCAAAACTGCTGTGAAAGCCGCCGCAAAACCGGCGAAATCCACTGGCGCGGACGATCTGAAAAAGATCAGCGGTGTTGGCCCGGCAATAGAAAAGAAACTACATGCGGCTGATGTGACGTCGTTTGCACAGATTGCCGGTTGGAGCGAGGATGATGTGACCCGAATGGACGATGTGTTGTCCTTTAAGGGTCGGATTTCGCGGGACAACTGGATTGGGCAGGCGACAATTCTGGCTGCAGGTGGCGAAACCGAATTCTCTAAACGCAGCAAATAGGCAAGAAAGACCAGAGCAACAATGAACGCAGACCACGACCAGATTATTGCCCGCAAGGGCCGCCATGCCGCGCTCATTATCGCCGGATCGATGGTGTTGTGGGTCGGGGCGCAATGGGCAGGACCAGTATTGGGAATGCCGGGGCGGTATGCGTTGTTGTTTGATCTGGCGGCACTGGCCGCGCTGATCTATGCGATGGTTAATATTTATCAAATCTGGCGCTTGCGTCAGAACAATCAAGGGTAGCCTCAGATGCTGAAAGACCAGGATCGTATCTTTACCAACCTTTACGGGATGCATGATCGTTCGCTGAAAGGCGCGCAAGCACGGGGCCATTGGGATGGCACCGCTGGTATTCTTGAAAAAGGCCGGGATTGGGTGGTTTCCCAGATGAAAGACAGCGGCCTGCGCGGTCGGGGCGGGGCGGGTTTCCCGACCGGTCTGAAATGGTCGTTCATGCCCAAAGAAAGCGACGGTCGCCCGTCCTATCTGGTTGTAAACGCCGATGAATCCGAACCGGGCACCTGTAAAGACCGCGAGATCATGCGCCATGATCCGCATACGCTGATCGAGGGCTGTTTGATCGCGTCTTTTGCGATGAACGCGCACGCCTGTTATATCTATATTCGCGGCGAATATATCCGCGAAAAAGAGGCGCTGCAAAACGCCATTGATGAGGCCTATGAGGCCGGGCTTGTTGGTCCAAACGCCTGTAAATCCGGCTGGGATTTCGACATTTACGTGCACCACGGTGCCGGGGCCTATATTTGCGGCGAAGAAACCGCATTGCTGGAGAGCCTTGAGGGCAAAAAGGGCATGCCGCGGATGAAACCGCCATTCCCGGCTGGCGCTGGCCTTTATGGTTGTCCGACCACGGTGAATAATGTCGAATCCATTGCCGTTGTGCCAACAATCCTGCGGCGCGGGCCAGAATGGTTTAGCTCGTTCGGACGTCCGAACAATGCCGGCACCAAACTGTTTGCGATTTCCGGTCATGTGAACAACCCCTGTGTGGTTGAAGAGGCGATGTCGATTTCCTTTGAGGAACTGATTGACCGTCATTGTGGCGGTATTCGTGGCGGCTGGGATAATCTGAAAGCGGTTATTCCGGGTGGTTCATCGGTTCCGTGCCTGCCAGGCAAAATCATGCAAGAAGAATGCATTATGGATTTTGACTGGCTGCGTGAGCAGCGGTCAGGTCTGGGCACGGCTGCGGTGATTGTCATGGACAATGACACCGACATCATCAAAGCCATCTGGCGGCTGGCGAAATTCTATAAACACGAAAGTTGCGGTCAGTGTACGCCGTGCCGCGAAGGCACCGGTTGGATGATGCGGGTGATGGATCGTCTGGTGACAGGCGAGGCCGAAGTCGAAGAGATCGACATGCTACTGGACGTAACAAAGCAGGTCGAAGGCCACACAATTTGTGCGCTTGGCGATGCGGCGGCCTGGCCGATCCAAGGGTTGATCCGTCATTTCCGGGGCGAGATTGAGGACCGGATCAAATACAAACGGACCGGTCGTGTCAGCGCGGTCGCGGCGGAATAAAATGATACGCAACGCAATCATATTGTCCTTGATGACCATCGCTTTGATCGCCTGTTCCAAAAAGGAAGACACGGGCATTCGGTTTGACGGCCAGTCTTTCAGCAGCAAGTCCAAAAAACTGGGTGACGATCTGGCTGACTTTAACGTGACGGTAACGCCGGTGTCGTCCTCATTGGAGGGCGCGTTGGCGGCGGGGGGCTATGAGGGCACCAAATATTGTATCAAATATTTCGGCACCTCGGTGATCAAATGGACGGTTGGGCCAAAATCCGAACCCGGAGATCTGCGCATTGTTGACGACACGCTGACGCTTCAGGGACGGTGCGATACATGATGCAGGTATTGGCATATCCTTGCCGATCTGGCGGGCTGTTATTGAATAACAGTCGCGAAACCGCGTGCGGTAACCTCTCAGAACAAATGAGGTTATCCATGTTTACTGCAAAATCCCTAATCGTTGCTGTGGCTTTGGGCGCGGCTTTTCCTGCGGCGTCGGCCACTGACAGACCATCGTTACGTGATGTTCCGGAAATCGAAAACATCATTTTTGTGGCCGCTTTGGCGCATGAAATCAGCGACAAATGCCCCAGCATCAAGGCGCGCAAGATGAAGGCGCTTGGCATGGCGTGGCGCTTGCGGTCCCGGGCCAACGAACTGGGCTATTCCGACAAGGAAATCCGCGCCTACGTGGAATCCGGCGCCGAAAAATCCCGGATGCGCACCAAAGGCGAGACGTATCTAAAGGCGCATGGCATCGACTATAACAATCCAGAATCCTTCTGCGTGTTCGGACGCGCGGAAATTGCGAACTCCAGCGCGGTTGGCGCGCTATTAAAGGCGAATTAGATCATGTCTGACCTCCGCAAGATCATTATTGACGGAACCGAGATCGAAGTAGACGGGGCCATGACCCTGATCCAGGCCTGTGAAGTGGCCGGCATCGAAGTGCCGCGTTTCTGCTATCACGAGCGTCTGACCATTGCTGGCAATTGCCGCATGTGTCTGGTCGAAGTTGTCGGCGGGCCACCAAAACCAGCGGCCTCCTGCGCCATGCAGGTACGTGATTTGCGCCCGGGTCCGGAAGGTCAGCCGCCAGTGGTCAAAACCAACTCGCCGATGGTCAAAAAGGCCCGCGAAGGCGTGATGGAATTCCTGCTGATCAACCACCCCCTGGATTGCCCGATTTGCGATCAGGGCGGAGAATGTGACCTGCAGGATCAGGCAATGGCTTACGGCGTTGATTTTTCACGCTTTAAAATGGCCAAACGGGCGACGGCCGATCTTGATCTTGGGCCGCTTGTTGAAACCCATATGACCCGTTGCATTTCCTGTACCCGTTGCGTGCGCTTTACCTCTGAGGTCGCGGGCATTTTACAAATGGGCCAGACCGGGCGTGGCGAAGACGCTGAAATCACCTCTTATCTGGGCGAAACCCTGGACAGTAACTTGCAGGGCAATATCATTGATCTGTGTCCGGTTGGCGCGTTGGTGTCCAAACCTTACGCGTTCACGGCCCGCCCGTGGGAGCTTAGCAAAACCGAGAGCATTGATGTGATGGACGCGCTTGGCTCGTCTATCCGGGTGGATACCAAAGGGCGCGAAGTCATGCGATTTTTGCCGCGCAACCATGACGGCGTGAACGAGGAATGGATTTCCGACAAGACCCGCTTTGTCTGGGACGGGCTGCGTCGCCAGCGGTTGGACCAGCCATTTGTGCGTGTTGACGGCAAACTGAAACCCGCCACCTGGCCCGAGGCGTTGTCAGCTGTTGCTGTGGCAATGAAGGACCGAAAAGTTGCCGGTATCATCGGCGATCTGGTCCCGGTTGAGGCGGCGTTTGCGCTCAAAAAGTTGATCGAGGGGCAGGGCGGAGTTGTTGAATGTCGCACGGATAATGCGCGTTTGCCAGCGGGCAATCGGTCGGCTTATGTCGGCACCGCGTCTATTGAGGACATTGATTGCGCCAAACGCATTTTGCTGATTGGCACCAATCCACGTGATGAATCACCGGTGTTGAACGCGCGTATTCGCAAGGCCTGGACCAATGGCTGTGATATCGCGATGGTTGGCCCCGAGGTAAACCTGACCTATGATTATGCCCATATAGGCGATGATCGCGCAGCGTTGCAAACCGTTGTAGATATGGGCGGGTCGGATGAGATTCGCGACATGCCATCGATGGTTATCATCGGGCAGGGCGCATTACGCGAGGCGGATGGCCTTGCGGTTCTGGCGGCTGCACAACAGATCGCCGCCAGCACCAACAGCGGTTTGCTGGTTCTTCACACAGCGGCGTCGCGTGTTGGAGCCATGGACATTGGCGCCACTTGCGAACGCGGTATGGCAGCGGTGGGCGCGGCCGAGGTTATCTATAACCTTGGCGCGGATGAGATCGATATCGCCGAAGGTCCGTTTGTGATTTATCACGGCAGTCATGGCGATCGCGGTGCTCATCGCGCCGACGTCATCCTGCCGGGCGCCGCCTATACCGAAGAATCCGGGTTGTTTGTCAACACCGAAGGGCGTCCGCAACTGGCCCAACGTGCCGGGTTTGCCCCGGGCGAGGCCAAGGAAAACTGGGCCATCCTGCGCGCTGTTAGTGCCGAGGTTAATGCGACGTTGCCGTATGATTCGCTGGCACAATTGCGTCAGGCGCTGGTGGCTGAGGTGCCGCATCTGGGTCAGATCGACAAAGTGCCAACAAATGAGCTGCAGACGGTCGAGCCAGATGCGCTTGGCAAGGCCAGCTTTCGCCCGGCGATTGCCGATTTCTACCTGAGCAACCCAATTGCACGCGCGTCCGAATTGATGGCAGAGCTTTCTGCCAACGCCAAGGAGCGCAACCAAAAGGCAATGGCGGCTGAATGATCCGGGCAATGCTCATATCCCCCTTGTTGCTGAGCGCCTGTGGCGATCAGTCTGGTGATCAGGTTTCGCGCTTTGCCCCCGACTATGGGGCGGTCGAAACCAGTCTTCTGGATGGGGAGTTGGTGCGTTTTGATGTGTCCATGACCGGCGCGCGCAGCGCTGAGGACGTTGAAAACTATGCGGAATGTGCCGCTGCGCAATATACCCTGATCCGGGGTTACGGATTTGCGCGTCATTTGCGCACAAATGTCGATGAAACGGCTGGTGTGTGGGCGGCAGATGCTGTCTACACCATCTCGCCATCACTGCCGCGCGGCTTGCGCACCCTCGACGCCGAAGTCGTGGTCGCAAGTTGTGCAGAAAACGGAATACCTACGGTGTGAGGACTTATGGCTGAATTCTTTACCACGAACTATTTTGGCATTGCTCTGTTTATAATTGGACAGGTTCTGTTGCTGGTGGTGCCTTTGTTGGTCGCCCTGGCGTTCCTGATGTACGCAGACCGTAAAGTCTGGGCAGCGGTTGCAATGCGACGCGGTCCTAACGTGGTTGGCGTGTTCGGGTTGCTGCAAAGTTTTGCGGATTTCCTGAAATACATCGTTAAAGAGGTGGTGTTCCCGGCGGGATCTGATCGCGTCGTTTTCCTGCTGGCGCCGTTGGTCAGTCTGGTCATGGCATTGATCGCCTGGGCGGTGATTCCGTTCAGCGACAGTTTGGTGATTTCCAACATCAACGTGGCCATTTTGTACGTCTTTGCGGTGTCCTCGCTCGAGGTCTACGGCGTTATTATGGGTGGCTGGGCCTCAAACTCAAAATACCCGTTTCTGGGTGCGTTGCGGTCTGCGGCACAGATGATTTCCTATGAGGTCAGCATTGGTCTGATCATCATCGGCATAATCCTGTCGACCGGGTCGATGAATTTCGGCGATATTGTTGGCGCTCAAAACGGTGGCTACGGCATATTCAGCTGGTACTGGCTGCCACATTTCCCAATGCTGATTTTGTTCTTTATCAGTGCTTTGGCCGAAACCAACCGGCCGCCATTCGATCTGCCCGAGGCAGAATCAGAATTGGTGGCGGGCTATCAGGTCGAGTATTCCTCGACGCCATTCCTGCTGTTCATGATTGGCGAACTGGTCGCTGTTGTGCTGATGTGCGCGCTGGTGACATTGTTGTTCTTTGGTGGCTGGTTGTCGCCAATTCCGGGCCTGCCAGACGGCATTTTGTGGATGATCGGCAAGATGTTGGTGGTGTTCTTTTTCTTCGCCATGGTTAAGGCAATCACGCCACGCTACCGCTATGACCAACTGATGCGGATTGGCTGGAAAGTGTTCTTGCCTATGTCGCTTGGCTGGGTCGTATTCGTGGCCTTTGCCGCAAAATTTGACTGGTTCTGGGGCGCATTTGCGCGCTGGACGACAGGAGGCTGATGCATGAATCAGATTGATTACACCCGCGCCGCGAAATATTTCCTGCTGTCGGATTACATCAAAGGCTTTGCGTTGGGTTTCAAGTACTTCTTCGCGCCCAAAGCGACATTGAACTATCCGCATGAAAAGGGCCCGCTTAGCCCGCGCTTTCGCGGTGAACACGCGCTACGTCGATATCCAAACGGCGAAGAGCGTTGCATTGCCTGCAAACTTTGCGAGGCGATCTGCCCGGCGCAGGCCATCACCATTGACGCCGAACCGCGCGATGATGGCAGCCGACGCACCACGCGGTATGACATCGACATGACCAAATGCATCTATTGCGGTTTCTGCGAGGAGGCCTGTCCGGTGGATGCCATTGTCCAGGGCCCGAATTTCGAATTCAGCACCGAAACCCGCGAAGAATTGTTCTATGACAAGGACAAATTGCTGGCTAACGGCGATCGCTGGGAGTCAGAAATTGCCCGCAATCTGGAATTGGATGCGCCGTACCGATGAGCAATCCGACCAATCCGTTTGAGGCAATGATGCAGCAGGCCCAAGACATGGCCAAGTCGATGAACCTGTCGCCTGAATCATTCTCGTCCAAGGGGTTTGAAAACCTGTGGCCAACCATGCCCAAAGAGGTCATGGAAATGATGTTTGGCAATTCGGTAAACACTGGTGGGCTAGACGCCAAAACCCGGCTGTTGCTGACTTTGGCCGGGCTGACCTGTCAGGGCGCACTGGCCACCGCCGCGATCCGGCAGACTGTTAAACATGCGGTCGAGGCTGGTGCCAAGAAACAAGAGATCGTCGAGACCATTGGTCAGATGTCAGTATTTGCCGGTATTCCGGCCATGACCCGCGCGCTGGAATTGGCGCAAGAGGTCTTGGAAGAACAAGGGGAAGACAGGACATGATCGTATTTACCTTTTACCTGTTTGCAATCAGCGCAATCATCGGCGGGTTGTTCACAGTGATCAGTCGCCAGCCGGTGCATTCGGTGTTGTGGCTGATCCTGGCGTTTCTGTCGTCGGCCGGGTTGTTCGTGCTGTTGGGGGCGGAATTTGTCGCCATGTTGCTGATCATTGTCTATGTCGGCGCGGTGATGGTGTTGTTCCTGTTTGTGGTGATGATGCTTGACGTCGATTTCGCCGAACTTAAGGCTGAGATGGCCAAATTCTTGCCGCTCTCGATGCTGATCGGGCTGATTATCCTGATGCAATTTGTGATGGCCTTTGGTGCCTGGGAAAGCAACGCCGCCGCCGAAGCGCTGCGGGCGCAGGTGATCCCGACGGATATACACAACACACAGGCGTTGGGTCTTATCCTGTATGATCAGTATTTCCTGTTGTTCCAATTGTCCGGCCTGATCCTTTTGGTCGCCATGATCGGAGCGATTGTTCTGACAATGCGCCATCGCACCAACATCAAACGGCAGAATGTCATGATACAGATGTCGCGTGATCCGGCCAAGACGATGGAACTGATTGATGTGAAACCGGGGCAGGGTCTATAGAATGAAACGCGTGGCATTGATATTTTCACTTTCATTGCTGGCTGCCGGGCCTGTTTTGGCGTGCTCTCCGCCGTCAAATTCGCCGGACGAGAATCTGTCGGCGCGCGCAGCCGCAGATTGTTCGTTTGACGGTGGTGGTCAGCAGGATTGGACGACCGGTGGCCTGGCGCGTGATCTTGGCAATGGGCGGATCGTGCAGATCATCACGGATTTTCAGCGCCCCGAATTGGCGCTGGTGACACAATGCACAACCGCCAGGCAGATCACGGTATTTAACCCAACGGGCGATAACACCACCTGTGGTCTGATAAGCGATATCGCTATCCACATCGCCCCCAACGGGCGGCTTGATCTGTCTGTTGGTGACACGCTGGCGGATATGGAAATTCAGGTATCTGCCAAGGGATTTGATACGTTTGAGAGTATCAGCACACATTTTACAGTAGCATCAGGTATGCCCACACGGGATATCCCTGACTTTTATTGCGGTTGCAAACTTTACTATCCGGACTCTTCAGGAGCAAAAAAATGATCGGACTTGAACATTATCTGACAGTGGCGGCAACGCTGTTTGTCATCGGCATTTTCGGGCTTTTCCTGAACCGCAAGAATGTCATCATCCTGCTGATGAGCGTCGAATTGATGCTGTTGGCGGTGAACATCAACCTTGTGGCATTCTCGAGCTTTTTGGGTGATCTGGTCGGGCAGGTGTTTACCTTGTTCGTTCTAACCGTCGCCGCCGCAGAGGCCGCCATCGGGCTGGCCATTCTCGTCGTATTCTTCCGCAACCGTGGCACAATTGATGTCGAAGACGTCAATGTGATGAAGGGTTAATTCGCAATGGAAACCATTATCCTCTTTGCCCCATTGATCGGGGCGCTGATCTGCGGATTTGGCTGGAGATTCATCGGTGAAACCGCCGCAATGTGGGTGTCGACCGGGCTGTTGTTCCTGTCGGCCCTGCTGTCATGGGTGGTCTTTCTGACCTTTGACGGTGTGACCGAACATATCCATATCCTACGCTGGATCGAAAGCGGCACGCTGTCCACCGACTGGGCGATCCGTCTCGATCGGCTGACCACCATCATGCTGATCGTGATTACCACTGTGTCCAGCCTCGTGCATCTTTATAGCTTTGGTTACATGGACAAAGACCCGCAGTGGAAAGATGGCGAAAGCTATAAGCCTCGGTTCTTTGCCTATCTGTCGTTCTTTACCTTTGCCATGCTGATGCTGGTCACGGCGAATAATCTGGTTCAGATGTTCTTTGGCTGGGAAGGTGTCGGCGTTGCCTCCTATCTGTTGATCGGTTTTTATTACCGCAAACCCACCGCCAATGCTGCTGCGATCAAGGCGTTTGTGGTCAACCGGGTTGGCGATTTCGGCTTTGCTTTGAGCATCTTTGCGCTGTTCTTTTTGGTCGACAGCATCAATCTGGATGACGTGTTTACCGCAGCACCTATGTTGGCCGAAACACAGCTATCGTTCCTCTGGGGCAGTTGGAATGCCGCCAATTTGATCGCGTTTTTACTGTTCATCGGCGCGATGGGTAAATCGGCGCAATTGTTCCTGCATACTTGGCTGCCTGATGCGATGGAGGGTCCAACCCCTGTGTCGGCGCTGATCCACGCGGCGACCATGGTAACAGCGGGTGTTTTCCTGGTCTGTCGTATGTCGCCATTGATGGAATTCGCCCCGGAGGCGATGGCCTTTGTCACCGTCATTGGTGCGACGACCGCGTTTTTTGCCGCCACCGTCGGTCTGGTTCAGACCGATATCAAACGGGTGATCGCCTATTCAACCTGTTCGCAGCTGGGCTATATGTTCGTCGCTGCCGGTGTTGGCATGTATTCCGCCGCTATGTTCCACCTTTTGACACACGCGTTCTTTAAGGCGCTGTTGTTCCTTGGGGCGGGGTCGGTGATCAACGCGATGCATCACGAGCAGGACATGAACAACTACGGCGGTTTGCGTAAGAAAATCCCATATACCTATTGGGCGATGATGATTGGTACGCTGGCGATTACCGGTGTTGGCATTCCGCTGACCTCAATTGGCTTTGCGGGCTTTCTGTCCAAAGATGCCATCATCGAGAGCGCCTATGCCGGGGGATCCGGTTATGGGTTCTGGATGCTGGTGATTGCCGCTGCAATGACCAGCTTTTATAGCTGGCGGCTAATCTTCCTGACGTTTTATGGCAATGCACGCGGTGACAAACACACCCATGATCATGCCCACGAAAGCCCGATGACCATGTTGATCCCACTGGGCGTTCTGTCGCTTGGTGCCGTGTTCTCAGGGATGATCTGGTATGGTGATTTCTTTGGTGACCATGACAAGGTAAACAAGTTCTTTGGTATCCCGACCCACGCTGAGGCCTCCGAGGGTCATGGCGAAATGGTCGATGATACCCATGCGGCTGCTACGACCGAGGGCGCGGCTGCAATTGCAACCGATCACGCCGCGACCACGCACGAAGAAACCGGTCATGGCGATGAAACACACGCCACAGCCGCGGGCTGGACCGTTGGGTCGGGCGCTTTGTACACGGGTGTCGACAACCACGTTCTGGATGACGCACATCATGCGCCCAATTGGGTTAAGGTGTCGCCGTTCATCGCGATGGCGCTGGGTCTGGCATTGGCAATTTGGTTCTACATTCTGAACCCGTCGCTGCCGGGTCGTTTGGCGGCAACGCAACGTCCGTTGTATCTGTTCCTGTTGAACAAATGGTATTTTGACGAAATATATAACGCTCTGATCGTTAAACCGCTGCTTGGGCTGGGTCGGTTCCTATGGAAGCGGGGGGATGGCACTGTCATCGACGGCTTCTTGAACGGAGTTGCACTGGGCATCGTGCCGTTCTTTACCCGTCTCGCGGGGCGGGCACAGACCGGTTACATCTTTACTTATGCATTCTGGATGGTCCTCGGCATAGCCGGACTTGTGACTTGGATGACGCTCGGCGGAGGAGGTCACTAATGGATAATCTTCTGTCAATCGTCACGTTCATCCCCGCAATTGCGGCGCTGATCCTGGCTGTATTTCTGCGCGGCGAAGAAGAGGCCGCACAACGTAATGCCAAATGGGTGGCGCTGGCCGCAACCGGGGCAACCTTTGTTGTTTCGCTGTTCATCCTGTTTGACTTTGATCCGTCCAACACCGGGTTCCAGTTCGTCGAAGAAGGCGATTGGCTGCTGGGTCTGAAATACAAAATGGGCGTCGATGGCATCAGCGTTCTGTTTGTGATGCTGACCACGTTCATCATGCCGCTGGCCATTCTTGCCAGCTGGGGCATCAAGGTCCGGGTCAAGGAATACATGATCGCATTCCTGCTGCTGGAAACGCTGATGTTGGGCGTGTTCATGGCGCTGGATCTGGTGCTGTTTTACATGTTCTTTGAGGCTGGCCTGATCCCGATGTTCCTGATCATCGGCATCTGGGGCGGAGCAAACCGGATTTACGCGTCGTTCAAGTTCTTCCTCTATACCTTCCTTGGCTCGGTGCTGATGCTGGTGGCGATGGTTGGTATGTTCGCCGACGCGGGCACCACCGATATCCCAACCTTGATGACACATCAGTTCTCAAGCGGATCGTTCAGTATTCTGGGCATACAAATTGTCGGCGGCATGCAGACACTGCTGTTCCTGGCGTTCTTTGCCAGCTTTGCGGTAAAAATGCCGATGTGGCCGGTGCACACCTGGCTACCGGATGCACACGTTCAGGCGCCGACTGCTGGTTCGGTGGTTCTGGCGGCGATCCTGCTCAAAATGGGCGGCTATGGGTTCTTGCGGTTCAGCCTGCCGATGTTCCCGGTGGGCAGCGATGTGATGGCGCCGATGGTGCTATGGATGAGCGCGATTGCGATTGTTTATACCTCGCTGGTGGCACTGGTGCAGAACGATATGAAAAAGCTGATTGCTTATTCATCCGTTGCGCATATGGGCTTTGTCACCATGGGCATCTTTTCCGTTAATCAGCAGGGTATTGATGGCGCGATTTTCCAGATGCTAAGCCACGGCTTTATCTCGGCGGCGTTGTTCCTTTGTGTTGGCGTGATCTATGACCGTATGCACACCCGCGAGATTGACGCCTACGGCGGCTTGGTCTTGCGGATGCCGGCCTATGCGCTGGTGTTCATGCTGTTCACCATGGCCAATGTTGGCCTGCCGGGCACATCCGGGTTTGTTGGCGAATTTCTGACGCTTGTGGGTATCTTCCAGACCAACACATGGGTGGCTGCAGTAGCGACAAGTGGCGTGATCTTTTCAGCTGCCTATGCCTTGTGGCTCTATCGCCGCGTGGTCTTTGGCGATCTGATCAAAGAAGGCCTCAAAACCATTGAGGACATGTCTGGCCGTGAAAAGCTGATATTCGCACCTTTGATTGTGATGACCATTTTGTTGGGTGTGTACCCTGCACTGATTACCGACATAATCGGGCCGTCGACCACGGTACTGATTGGCAACTTTGACGCAGCTCTGGCCTTGGCGGATACCGCTGGCCAGGCCGCAGAACACTAAGGGGGCCGGGCGATGATCCAGGCTGATCTGATCGTAATCCTGCCAGAAATCGTTCTGGCGCTGTTTGCCATGCTGTCGCTGCTTGGGGCGGTTTATACCTCAAAGGACGGCTCTGCTAAAATGCTGGTCTGGGCCACATCGGTTTTGATGTTGGCGCTGGCCGCATGGATCGGCACCAATGGCGGAACCACCCATGTGGCGTTTAACGGCATGTTCGTCGACGACGGCTTTGCCCGTTTTGCCAAAGTGACGATCCTGGTGTCGGCCGCCATCGTGTTGCTGATGGGGCAGGATTACATGGCGCGGCGCGGCATGCTGCGGTTTGAATACCCGGTTCTCGTGGCTTTGTCTGTTGTTGGTATGATGATGATGGTCAGCGCCGGTGACCTGATGTCGCTGTACATGGGGCTGGAGCTGCAATCGCTGGCGCTTTATGTTGTCGCAGCCATGCGTCGCGACAGTGTCAAATCAAGCGAGGCTGGGCTGAAATACTTTGTGTTGGGGGCGTTGTCCTCTGGCCTGCTGCTTTATGGTGCGTCGCTGGTCTATGGCTATTCCGGCACTACATTGTTCAGCGGAATTATCACCGTTGCCATCCACGGAGAAGTCTCGGTTGGCCTGTTGTTTGGCCTGGTCTTCCTGATCTCAGGTCTGGCGTTCAAAGTGAGCGCGGTGCCGTTCCACATGTGGACACCGGACGTTTACGAAGGCTCCCCAACACCGATCACGGCGTTTTTTGCCACCGCTCCAAAAGTTGCTGCAATGTGCCTGTTCGCCCGTGTCATGTTTGACGCCTTTGGCGGCGCAGTTGCCGATTGGCAGCAGGTTGTGGCGCTGTTGTCCGTGGCGTCGATGTTCCTTGGTGCAATCGCGGCCATCGGCCAGACAGACATCAAACGCCTGATGGCCTATTCATCGATTGCCCATATGGGGTTTGCGTTGATGGGTCTGGCGGCGGGCACTGCATTTGGTGTGCAGGCATTGCTGATCTATATGGCGATCTATGTGACGATGAATATTGGCACCTTTGCCTTTATCCTGATGATGGAAAAAGACGGCCAGCCGATCACCGATATCCGGTCGCTGAACATGTATTCCAAACGCGAACCCGGCAAAGCGCTGGCGATGCTGGTCTTGATGTTCTCGTTGGCGGGGGTGCCGCCAATGCTGGGCTTTTTCGGTAAGTTCTATGTGCTGCGCGCCGCCTACGAAGGCGGGCTGATCTGGTTGGCTTTGGCAGGCGTAATCGCATCGGTCATCGGCGCGTTCTATTACCTGCGCATCGTCTATTACATGTACTTTGGCGAAGAAGGCGAAGAGCTGGACAGCAACACAAGCCCAATACTTTGGGGTTTGTTGATGGCGTCTGCGACCATCATGCTGGTGGGGATCATCAACATGTTTGGCATCGAAGGTGCAGCAGCGGCAGCGGCAGCGACGCTTGTCCACTGACTGGCCTATTGGTTACGGAAAACGGGTGCTGGCCGAAGTCGACAGCACCCTTTCCGAAGCCGCTCGGATTGCTCCAACCCTAACTGGTCCCGAATGGATACTGGCGCTGCATCAAACCGCAGGTCGTGGCCGGCGTGGGCGGGCATGGGCCAACCCTCGCGGTAATTTTTCAGCCACATTGGTTTTGCAACCGCGTGAGGGTCCGGCCACCGCGGCCTTGCGCAGTTTTGTCGCCGCACTGGCGTTGTTTGACGCCTGTGTTGCTGTCAGCGGACGGCTGGATGGTTTCGCGTTGAAATGGCCCAATGATGTGCTGCTCAACGGTGGCAAGCTGGCTGGCATTCTGCTGGAAAGCAGCGGGCAGGCCGGCGACACCGCGCATCTGGCCATCGGTATTGGCGTCAATTTGGCCGAAGCCCCACCGGCAACTGAGGTCGAGGCACGGGCATTGCGGCCGGTGTCGTTGTTTTCCGAGACCGGGGCGCAGGTCGATCCCGAGACGTTTCTGACGCATCTCGCCGCCGCCTATGCCCGCTATGAAACCCAACTGACCACCTACGGGTTTGAACCAATCCGCACCGCCTGGCTGGCCCGTGCAGCTAAGCTCGGGCAGGTGATTACCGCCCGCGCCGGCAACGCCGAAACCACCGGCACGTTTGACACGGTGGACATCTCAGGCAACCTTGTCTTGAACACTGCCAAAGGGCGGGTCAGTATTCCGGCAGCGGATATCTTTTTCTAAAGCGTTCTAAATGGGGGGCGAAATATGCTTCTGGCAATTGATTGTGGCAATACCAATACCGTGTTTTCCATCTGGGACGGAGAACAGTTTTTGTGCACCTTACGCACGTCCACCCATCACGCCCGCACAGCGGATGCCTATTTTACCTGGTATTCAACGCTGATCACTCACTATAAAATTGACGTCGACATAACCGAGGTCATCATTTCGTCGACGGTTCCGCGTGTTGTGTTCAACCTTCGGATATTTGCGGATAGGTTTTTTGGCTGCCGCCCTTTGGTGGTTGGTAAACCCGACTGTCTGCTGCCACATACACCGCGCGTTGATCAGGGCACACAGGTTGGCCCTGACCGTCTGGTCAACACGGCAGGGGCGTTTGATCGTCATGGCGGTGATCTGATTGTTGTCGATTTTGGTACTGCGACCACCTTTGATGTTGTGGATTTTGATGGTGCCTATGTTGGTGGCGCCATTGCGCCCGGCGTGAACCTTAGCCTTGAGGCGCTGCATCAGGCGGCGGCGGCGTTGCCCCATGTGGACATCTCCAAACCCCAGTGGGTAGTGGGCACCAACACGGTCGCCTGCATGCAGTCTGGGGTGTTTTGGGGTTACGTGGGGCTGGTGCGTGAGATATGTGCCCGTATCAAAGCCGAGCGCGAGCGCCCGATGCGAATTATATCAACCGGGGGGCTGGCCCCGCTTTTCCAGCAAACCGAGGCGTTATTTGATGCCTTTGAGGATGATTTGACGATGCACGGGCTGACCGTGATTCATCGGTATAACAAGGATAATAGCTGAACTATGAGCCGTGAAAGATTGATCTACCTGCCCCTTGGTGGCGCAGGTGAAATAGGCATGAATGCCTATGTGTATGGCTATGGGCCTGTCGGTAAAGAGCGACTGATCCTGGTCGATTTGGGCGTTGCATTCCCGGATATGGACAGCTCTCCGGGGGTCGATTTGATCCTGCCGGACATTACCTGGTTGAAAGAACGCGCCAACCGGATTGAGGCGATCTTTATCACCCACGCACATGAGGACCATGTTGGTGCGGTGGCGCATTTTTACAAAGATCTGGGCGCGCCTGTCTATGCCCGCGTCTTTACCGCCAATATCGCCCGCCGCAAGATGAGCGAACATGGCCATCCGCCTGAGGCCGTGCGCATTGCTGGTGCCTGGCCCGAGCAAATCAAAGCCGGACCGTTTACGGTTGGGTTCTTGCCGATCTCGCATTCGATCCCAGAAAGCGCGGCTTTGGTTATCGACAGCCCGTCCGGGCGGGTGATCCATTCTGGCGATTTCAAACTGGATCCGACACCGTTGGTGGGCGAGGCGTTTGATCCGGAGTTATGGGCGGATGTCTGCAAAGACGGCGTTAAGGCGCTAATTTGTGATTCGACCAATGTGTTTTCACCCAATCCGGGTGGCTCGGAATTGGACGTTGGTCCGGCGATTACCGAACTGGTGTCCGCGGCGCCGGGTATGGTGGTGGCAACGACATTTGCCAGCAACGTTGCCCGGGTGAAAACCCTCGCCGAGGCTGGGGAACGGGCCGGGCGTTCGATCGTTCTGCTGGGTCGGGCAATGCGGCGGATGGTCGAGGCGTCGCTTGAAACCGGCGTTCTGACCGATTTCCCCACCGTGATCAGCACAGAAGCCGCACGTGATGTGCCACGCGAGAACCTGATGTTGCTGGTGACCGGCAGTCAGGGCGAACGCCGTGCTGCAAGTGCGCAATTGGCACGCGGGAAATATCAGGGACTGACGATGAAAGAGGGCGATATGTTCCTGTTTTCATCCAAAACCATTCCGGGAAATGAACGTGGTGTGATCCGTATCATGAACGCGTTCAGCGAAATGGGCGTCGATGTGGTGGATGACAGTTCCGGGAAATATCACGTGTCCGGGCATGCCAACCGGCCTGATATTGAACGGATGCATGATGTTGTGAAACCCCAGATGTTGATTCCGATGCACGGCGAACACCGGCATTTGCGCGAACATGCAAAACTGGGTAATGCCAAAGGGTTACAAAGCGTTGTTGTGGTCAATGGCATGATGATGGACCTGAGTGGCAATGCGCCAAAAGTGGTGGATTACATCGAAACTGGGCGGACCTATCTGGATGGGTCGATCAAAATTGGTGCATTGGACGGTGTCGTGCGGGATCGTATCCGCATGGCGTTGAACGGGCATGTGGTTGTGACGCTTATTCTGGATGAGCAGGACGAACCGCTGGGAGAGCCATGGTGCGAGATCAAGGGCGTCAGCGACAACGGTCGGTCAAGCGCGCCGCTTGTTGATGTGCTCGAAGAAGATCTGGGAAAATTCCTGAAACGGGCTGACCCTAAAACGCTAAAAGATGACAGCAAGCTAGAAGAAGCACTGCGTCGGATTGTGCGTCAATCGGCCCAGACCGAGATTGGCAAAAAGCCAGAAGTGACCGTGGTGATCAGCCGGATGCGGTGACAGTCACGAGCGAGACCGGAGGGGGGCCAGCCCCCCCCCCCCGGAAATATTATTCAAACAAAAGAAACGTTGGCGC
>JBLHMP010000016.1:0-55943 GCA_047623555.1 Granulosicoccus sp. | reverse complement strand
GCCGTCATGCGAAAGCTCGTGGTGATGGCGAATGCGTTGCTAAGAGATGATCGGAAATGGACTGAAACACGGGCTTGACCAATACGGATACTCAGCGATACTGCGTATCGACTGCCGGGCAGTGGTTAAGCCACTGGTGGTTGCGATGCGCACTGCATCACGACGAAACTCGTCTGTGTATCTCGTTGCCATTCCTTGTATCTTTCATAGCAAACATTGCTCGAAAGAGACCGTAACTAAACCGTGACAAGACCAAATCCTGTAAGCTCTCGTTCAACGCCCCCTTGTGCAATTGGATCTCGCGGAAGCTACGTTTGAAGTGGTCTACGGAACAGATCGCCGGTTGGCTCAAACGGGAGCATCTTGACGAAGATCAAAATCGCGTGTCTCACGAAACGATTTATCGCAGCCTTTATGTGCAAACCCGTGGGGTTTTGAAAAAGGAACTGCAGGAATGCCTGCGCAGTCTGCGTGCCATCGGTCGGTCTGCGCATGCCACTCAAAAGGGCCCCACGTTGCGCAAATCAAAGACGCCATTCCGATCAGTGAACGCCCACCCGAGGTTGAGAATCGCGCCGTTCCCGGCCATCATTGCTGACAGACGATTGCGTCGCAATCACCGAGAGGAGGGACGGCGATCTGATCGCGGGGTCGAACAACAGCTACATCGCCACGTTGGTTGAACGAAACACCCGTTTTGTGATGTTGGCGAAGGTCGAGAACAAGGACACTCATAGCGTCATCACAGCCCTCATTAAGGAAGCACGAAAGCTCCCTAAAGAGCTTTACAAGACCCTGACTTGGGACCGTGGCATCAGAGATGTCAGCACACAACAAGTTCACCATGGCCACAAAGATCGACGTCTATTTTTGTGACCCTCAGTCTCCCTTCTCATCAAAACTGGGTTTCGACTGCTGGGCAATGCGTGGCAACGCGGGAGCAATGAAAATACCAACCGTCTGTTGCGGCAGTAATTTCCAAAATGCACATATTTGTCGATACATAGTCAAGCAAAGCTGTGCGCCGTTGCCTGACAGCTCAATGAACGACACCGAATGACGCTGGGATACGAAACTCCCGCAGAGCGTTTCAATGCATGTGTTGCGTCGATCAGTTGAGACCGCCGCTCAAGCCGACATGCGGCATCGCGGCAAGCCCTGCGCCCTAATCTACCGTGTCAGCGCCGTCGACACCCATTTCAACTCTGTTCGTAGGGTGGGTGAAAACCCACGCTTACTGCCTTTGAAAACAAAAAACCCGCGCCTTGTTTCAGGCGCGGGGGTAAATTCTTTACCGTTATCTGATAACGATCAGCGGGTTGTGTCGTCTTCAGCCGGGGCCGCAGCAGGTTCAACACTCAGTTCGCCGTCGTCAGATGCGGCTGCGCCGATATCGTCAAACAGTTCCGCAATCTCAAACTCAGCAGCAGCTTCTTCTTCAGCCGCCAATTCACGGATGGATTTGCCAGACGCCTGCAATTCGGCCTCTTCCGTAGAACGGGCCACGTTCAACTCGATTGTGGCCGACACTTCGGGGTGCAGAACAACAGTCAGCGTATGCAGACCCAGATCTTTGATCGGAGCCGTCAGTACAACCTGTTTGCGATCAACCGAGAAACCTTCTTCGGTTGCCAAGTCGGCTGCGTCACGCGGGGTGACCGAACCGTAGAGCGAACCAGAATCCGAAGCAGACCGAATCACGACGAACTGCTGGCCATCAAGTTTGGCAGCAAGCGCTTCGGCTTCGGTTTTAGTTTCAAGGTTGCGTGCTTCGAGTTGCGTTTTCTGCACTTCGAAGTTGGCGATATTGGCGGCGGAGGCCGACAAAGCTTTGCGCTGTGGCAGAAGGAAATTACGGGCATAACCCGATTTCACATCAACAACATCGCCCATTTGGCCCAATTTGGCCACACGTTCCAGAAGGATAACTTGCATTGTGTTAACTCCTTACTTCACAGCGTAGGGCAGCAGCGCAAGAAAGCGCGCGCGTTTGATGGCACGGGACAGTTCACGTTGCTTTTTGGCCGACACGGCAGTGATGCGTGACGGAACGATTTTGCCGCGTTCGCTGATATAGCGTTGCAGCAGGCGGGTGTCTTTATAGTCGATTGCCGGTGCGTTGTCGCCCGAGAAGGGGCAGACTTTGCGACGACGGAAAAATGGTTTAGCGGCCATGATTTAGCGTCCTTTTCTAAAGCGGAAGATCAACGACGTTCGCGACGGCTGTCGCGTTCATCACGTTTCTGCATCTGGACCGATGGGCCCTCTTTATGCTCGTCCATCTTAATGGTCAGAAGGCGCATAACGTCATCATGCAGGCGCATCAGGCGTTCCATTTCGTGCACGGCCGCCGCGGGGGCGTCACTGCGCAGAAAGGCATAGTGGCCCTTGCGGTTTTTGTTGATCTTATAGGCCATCGTTTTGACGCCCCAATACTCAAAATCGACAAGGGTGCCACCATTGTCTGTGAGTACGGTACCAAAATGTTCGATAAGGCTTTCGGCTTGCGTGTTGGATAGATCCTGACGCGCAATCATTACATGCTCATATAGTGGCATGTGCTCTCCTAATTATCATCGGGCGCATTTCAAAGACAGGGCCTGTTATCCTCTCGCGGCCCCGCCACGAGAGACTGCGCGGTTCAAGTGTTTACGAGAGGAAGGCCTCATATACACGCAATTGGGCTGTGGGCAAGTCTTTTGACGGTGCTTTGGTCGGCTTTTGGTTGGTATTTGATTGGCCGCGCGCGAAGGATTCGCAGCTATAGGGGATGCCCGTCAATTTCCTCACCTCTGCCCCAATGTTGCCGTTTTGTTAACCAAGATTAAGGTTAACAGATGACATACGTTCAAAGCGGCGAAATCACAGGATAGGTAAGATGACGACGACGCGTGATCCAATGAGCATGGTGGTTCCTGAAATTCCATATGTGGAAACACGACTGCCGATTAAGCTGAATCATGGCGGTTGTGCCGCGTTTGTGACCATTGTTTTCCGTGTTTGCGGCACGGCGTTGATTTTGATGGCTCCTGCGTTGTGGATTTTGCGGGGCTCAACTGTGTCTTCGGATCTGGTGGTGATGAAGGCGGGCATCACGCTGTTCTTTTTCCTCTGTGGTTTGGCGTTATTGATGCGCAACCATGCGGATGCGCAGCCTGAAATATATTTTGACCCCATTCGCCGTGAAATACGGGTGTTGCGGACGAAAAACCGGGGACGTCCGGAAACCATTTTACGCCGCAGCTATGACACGCTAGGCGCCGCCAATATCACCAAACGCGCGGTTGAGCTGTGGGATGTGGATGGCAGCATCTTGATGGGGTTGTCGCTGCCGGATGCCAAGTCGCGCCAGGCCCTGCGGATGCATTTTAGTGGTCTGCTGCGTGTCACCGAACAATAACGTCTAAGATCTATACATCACGAACGGGTGTGAATTCGATGGATTCGCACCTGTTTGCTTGATTTCAGAGGGGCTGTCGCAGATTGTAGAAGGCGACATAAACAAGAGCGTTGGCTGGTGAACATTATTCTGTCTTCGACTTTATTGGTGATATTTGCTGTGGCCGCCAAAGCTGAACCGCAAATTTATACGCTTGACCCCAGTCACAGTCAGGCGGCGTTTCAATATGAACACGCCGGATTGTCGGTGACTTACGGGGTGTTTGGCGGCTTTGAAGGGGAAATTCTGATTGACCGGGAGGATCTGGCGGCTGCGTCTGTATCGGTGGCGATTGCAGCGGATCGGATGTTGACCGGTGACGTTGCGCGGGACGAGGTGTTTTTGCGGTCAGGGCAGTTTTTTGACCTTAAGGCGGCGCCGATGATCACCTTTGTGTCGACTTTTGTTGAAATCACCGGCGGCCAGACCGCGTTGATTACCGGCGATTTGAACCTGAACGGGGTGACGGTATCGGTGGTGCTGGATGCGGTTTTGAAGGGGGAGACCGATGCCTATCCGTTTCCGCCATTTGGTGGCCAGCCTGCTGTTGGGTTTACCGCCAGCACGGTGTTGTCACGGTCTGATTTTGGGCTGGGATTGTTTGCGCCGTTTATCGCAGATGAGGTCAAAGTTGATATTTCGATTGAGGCGATTGCCCTGCCTGAGAGATGATCCGACCAAAGGGTAATCCGGCCAAGGGGTGGTCCAAAGGACACGCCTGCGGCGTGATTACATGTTTTATTGGCGCAAGGGGCGCGGTTGCGCCTCAATTGCGATGTTTAGGTCGACCGCAAAGGCCAGTGAGTTTTCGTCTGGCGAGGTGGCTCCGATGTCAAAATCGAGGCGGTTTAGCGATATGGTTCCTGTCATCAACGCGATGCCGTCTGTGACGGTGAGATCAAAAGGCAATGTTATCGTTTGCGTCCGGTCGCGCAGGGTAAGAGGGCCGGTTGCAGTGTAGCCGGTCGCTGTCTTTTCCAGTTTGGCGTTAAAGCGAGCGGTGGGGAAGCGTTCAATGTCAAAGTAATCCGGGCCCATGGCCCGTTGGGAGACTGACCCGAGGGTCAAGGAGGCGATGGCAATTGTGACCACGACCTGACCGGCGGGGCCGGGCCCGGTTGGGTTGGTAAAGGTGATGTCGGTGCTCCAGTCGGCGAAGCCACCGGTTACTTGTGACCCGAATAGGGTGACTGTGAGGTCAAGGTGGCGTTGGATGGTCGTCCAGTTTGATGTGGTTTGATGTGGTGTTTCTGGCGGGTGGGTTTCGTGGGGTTCATGTCCTCTGAGACCCAAGCCAATAGCGATGCCTAGGACCACCAGTGCCATCACGGCAGGCCAGGGTGAGCGTTGGTGCGGGGTGGTTGGGGATTGCGGGCTGGGGCCGGGCAGCATTCGGCGTAAGGTGGCGTCGCGGTTGATGAATTGGTGTTTTAGCGCGCCGGCAATGTGCAGCAGGATCGTCAGGACCAACAGGGTGACCAGTTTTGCGTGTAGTCCGGCGAAGGTAGCGGCGAGGCTGTCGCTTTTGGCGATAAAGGGCAGGGATTGGCCGAAAGGCCACCAGATCGGCGCAAACCCGGTGGTGGCGGCATGATGCGCCCATCCGGCCAATGGCGCCAGAATCAGCGTGGCGTAGAGCAGGTATTGCGCGGTGTCGGCCAGTTGGGTTTGGAACGGGCTGTTGGTTAACGGGGCGGGTTTGGGTTGTATGATGGCCCAGGTAACGCGGGCGAGTGCGGTGAAAAACAGGGTGACGCCAAGGGTTTTGTGCAGCGAGAACAGCCAAGCGGTGCGGGTGATGTATTGGGATGTTATTTCGGCTGTTGGGGTGCGCAGGGTGTCGGCCATGCCGTGCGCGATCAGACCCAAAGGGACTAGGATGAGTATCAGCAGGGCGGTCAGCCAGTGAAAGGCTTTGGTGACGCTGCCATAGCAGTTGGCGGTGTTGCGGAGGGGCATGGGGTGGCTCCCGTTGATCCTTGCGTTAGGGTAGACGGGTTTTGGACCGGTGCAACCGCTTTGGGTATCGTTCGTGGATTGTTTGCCAGTGGCTTGTGCGCCATTGGCTTGTGTGAAGGCGCGCTGCGGTTTACATCTTGGCGTAACAATCAGATTAAATGAGGCCCTGCATGACAATCGCATTCGTATTTCCCGGACAAGGCGCACAATCCATTGGTATGGGCAAGGCGCTGGCTGATGCCTATCCGGCGGCCAAAGCCGTCTTTGATGAGGTGGATGAGGCGCTCGGGGAGAGCCTGAGTGCGTTGATCTGGGAGGGTGACATTGAGACCCTGACCCTGACGCAGAATGCACAACCGGCGTTGATGGCGACGTCACTGGCCGCGGTTCGTGCGCTTGAGGCCGAAGGCGTGGTATTGTCCACGGCGGCCTATGTGGCGGGGCATTCGTTGGGCGAGTATTCGGCGTTGGCCGCATCCGGCGCAATTGGGCTGGCGGATACGGCGCGTTTGCTGCGGATACGCGGGCAGGCGATGCAGCAGGCGGTACCGGTTGGGGTTGGCGCGATGGCGGCGATTCTGGGGCTTGATTTGGCCACGGTGCGCGAGATTGCAGCTGAGGCGGCGGGCGATCAGGTGTGTCAGGCGGCAAATGACAATGACCCGGCGCAGGTTGTGGTGTCGGGCGACAAGGCAGCGGTTGAGCGGGCGATGGAGTTGGCCAAGGCACGTGGGGCCAAGCGGGCGTTGGCGTTGCCGGTTTCGGCACCGTTTCATTGCCGATTGATGCAGCCCGCAGCCGATGTGATGGCCGAGGCCTTGGGCAACGTGGATATTACTGCGCCTGCGGTGCCGTTGATTGCCAATGTGTTGGCGGCGCCGGTGAGTGATCCGGCACAGATCAGGTCGTTGTTGGCTGAGCAAGTAACCGGGGCAGTGCGCTGGCGGGAATCAGTGCTGGCGATGGCCGGGCTGGGTGTGACCGAGATTTGGGAAATTGGCGCGGGCAAAGCATTGTCCGGGATGATCCGACGCATAGATCGCAGCATTGTGACCCGTGCGGTTGGTGGGCAGGACGATGTAAAGGCCGCGGCTGAACATTTGAAACAGGATTTATAAATGTTTGATTTAACGGGAAAAAATGCACTTATTACAGGTGCATCTGGTGGTATTGGCGGCGATATTGCACGACAGTTGCATGGGGCTGGCGCAACTGTGGGCCTGTCGGGCACACGGGTTGAGCCGCTTGAGGCGCTGGCGGCGGAACTGGGCGAGCGGGCGCATGTGCTGCCCTGTAACCTGAGCGATATGGCGGCGGTGGATGCGTTGCCGAAACAGGCGATCGCGGCGATGGGGAGCGTTGATATCCTGGTCAACAATGCCGGGATCACCCGCGATAACCTGTTTATGCGGATGAATGACGAGCAGTGGCAATCGGTGATTGATGTGAACCTGACCGCGACATTTAAGCTTTGCAAAGGGGTTTTGCGCGGCATGATGAAGGCACGGTGGGGGCGGATCGTTAATATATCGAGCGTTGTTGGTGCGACCGGTAATCCGGGGCAGGCCAATTATGCGGCGTCCAAGGCGGGGATGATTGGCATGTCCAAATCATTGGCCTATGAGGTTGCCAGCCGGGGAATCACGGTGAATGCCGTGGCGCCAGGATTTATTCGCACCGCGATGACGGACAAGTTAACCGACGATCAGAAGACGGCGATTTTGACGCAGATTCCGGCGGGTCGCATGGGCGAAGCGGATGAGATCGCATCCGCTGTGCTATACTTGGCGAGTGCCGAGGCCGCCTATTTGACCGGCACCACCTTGCATGTGAACGGTGGTATGGCCATGTTATAGGCCTATGGTTTGGTGCGTGTGAAAGCGTTTGCCAAAGACGTTGTCTGTGATATAGGCGGCGAAGATTTGGGCGGGTAAAGGTCTTTGGACCCTTATGTTGCCAGCTCCGGATAGCCGGAACCACACCGCCCCAAAAGGGCAAAACTACGCTGCCCCAAAAGGGCAAAACCAAGCCGCCCCAAACGGGCAAGGCAAGAAAATGGGCCCACCTGCCCGCAAAAAGAATGAGGACATATCATGAGCGACGTCGCAGACCGCGTTAAGAAGATCGTTGTAGAGCACCTGGGTGTTGAAGAAGACAAAGTAACCGAGAACGCTTCGTTCATCGACGATCTCGGCGCAGACAGCCTGGACACAGTTGAATTGGTTATGGCCTTTGAAGAAGAGTTCGGAATTGAGATTCCGGATGATGCGGCTGAGACCATTCAAACCTTTAACGATGCTGTGAAATTTATCTCCGGAGCCTCTTGATCCGACGCATCTGATATTGAAGTTTTTAAACGGCGTCTTTCCAATGGGGAGGCGCCGTTTTTCCGTTTTTATGGGGGAAGGATAGATATAGCTCTTTGCGGGCAAAAGAAAGTGAAATTCCTTGGGAGGGGAATATTGAGGAATGACGTTAATACCTACGATACAGACCAGACAGCTGGAATTGCGCGCCATGCGCAGAGATGATTTTGATCGATACGCCGAAATTTGGGCGTGCCCGGATGTGGTGCGCCACCAAAACACGCAGCGAAGCCTGGCAGGCATTTCTAAGCAATGTTGGACATTGGCAGATGCTGGGCGTTGGCCAATGGGCAATTGTTGAGCGGGCCAGCCAACAGATGATTGGGCAAACCGGGTTTTTTTTTGCCCAGCGGCGGTTGGGTGTGGATTTTGATGACTGTCTTGAGGCGGGATGGGTTTTCGCATCCGAGGCACAGGGCAAAGGATATGGGCCTGAGGCTGTTGTGGCGGCGCATGAGTGGTTTGACCAATGTCGGCCGGGGCCTTTGGTGGCGGTGATGACCAAGGCAAATGTTGCGTCCCGCCGGGTGGCTGATGCTTTGGGCTATGAATTACTGCGCTGGGCGGAACTGACCGGAGATCCGGTGGTCTTGCTACATCGAACGGCACGGGGTGCAACTGGATAAGTGATTGAAAATCGTGCAACCTATGCTGATATACTCCAAAGTGGTTTGCGGGTTGCTATACGGCATTCGGGGTTTGAACCCAGGGTGGTGGTGATCAAAACGCGAATTTCTGTGGATCAAGTGGCCGAAAGGCGCTGAACAGATGAAGGCTGCGCTCTTGCCCCCATGCCCTTGGGCGGGGTATGAGCAGGCGCAATCTAGATACGGGCACGAAGAGGGCAAAACATGCGCAGAGTTGTAGTGACAGGGCTGGGGTTGGTAACACCCCTTGCGAGCGGCGTTGAGAAAACATGGGCGCGGTTGCTGGATGGGCAATCCGGGGCCGGACCGATTACGCGGTTTGATGCACAGGCGAGTGGTGTCGCCACGACCTATGCCTGCGAAGTCCCAAGGGGCGATGGCACCGATGGCACGTTTAATCCGGATGACTGGATGAGCACGAAAGAGCAGCGCAAGATTGGCGATTTCATTCTGTACGGGATTGCGGCGGCGGATATGGCGGTGCGCGATGCGGGCTGGTTGCCTGAGGACGAAGAAGACAAGTTTCGCACCGGGGTCATGATTGGGTCGGGTATTGGTGGGCTTGGGTCAATTGCCGAAACTGCGGTTTTGATAAAAGAGCGCGGCCCACGCCGGGTTTCGCCATTCTTTATTCCGGGGGCGTTGATTAACCTGATTTCCGGTCAGGTGAGCATTCGCTTTGGCTTTAAAGGGCCAAACCATGCGGTTGTGACCGCCTGTTCCACTGGTGCGCATGCGATTGGTGATGCCAGCCGTCTGATCCAGTATGGCGATGCGGATGTGATGATTGCAGGTGGCGCCGAGGCGACGATCAACGAGATCGGAATTGCCGGGTTTAACGCCTGTAAGGCGCTGAGCACCAAATATGCGGATGATCCCAAAAAGGCGAGCCGCCCTTATGACGCGGACCGGGATGGGTTTGTGATGGGCGAGGGCGCTGGGGTTGTTGTTCTTGAGGAATATGAGCACGCCAAGGCGCGCGGTGCCAAAATTTATGCCGAAGTGCTTGGCTATGGCATGTCGGGCGATGCCTATCACATTACGGCGCCATCAAGCGATGGCGCGGGGGCAGAACGGTCTATGCGGGCGGCGTTGCGTTCTGCCGGGCTGGAGCCTGCGGATGTGGATTATATCAATGCACATGGCACCAGCACGATGGCCGATACCATCGAGTTGGCAGCGGTTGAGCGGATGATGGGCGATGCTGCAAGCCGCGTGACCATGTCGTCGACCAAATCGGCCACCGGCCATTTGCTGGGAGCTGCGGGGGCGATTGAAGCGATATTTGGCATTCTGGCCATTCGCGATTCTGTGGCGCCGCCGACGATTAATCTGGATAATCCGGCTGTTGAGACGGCGATTGATTTGGCTCCAAATGTCAAACGCGAGCGTAACATTGATGTGGTGCTGTCCAATTCGTTTGGGTTTGGTGGCACCAACGCCAGCCTCGTATTCGGAAAGCTGTCCTAATGTGGCGCAGTTTTGCGTCAAATATGCTTACTCTTCTGGTGGTTGCCCTGTTTTTGGCGGGCGGCGCGGTGATGTGGGGGCAATCGCAATATGTCGCCCAGGGGCCGTTGGATGAAGCGATTTGTCTGCAGGTTAAGCGCGGAACAAACCTAAGTACTGTGAGCCGCAAGCTGGTGGATCAGGGCGCGGTGCAGAACGGTACGGTTTTTCGACTGGGTGCGGATTACGCGGAAAAAGCTGATAAGCTGAAGGCAGGGAGTTTTCTGATTTCGCCGGGCGCGTCGATGGAAGCTATTGTTGATCAGGTGACCCGAGGTGGGTCCAGTACCTGCGGCACGGAGATCGTGTATCGCGTTGGTATTACCCGCGTTATGGCCGAGGTCAGAGAGCTTGATCCGGCGACGAATACCTTTGTTGAAAAGGCTGATTTTGATCTGATGGGCGGGGAAATCCCCGAGGTTTACACGCAAGTGCGGGCCGATAGTGATACCAGATATCGTCTGTCGATGGCCGAAGGTGTGACCAGCTGGCAGGTGGTTGAGGCGTTGAAAGCGATGGATGTGTTGCAGGGCGATGTGCCTGAGCGTCCGCCTGAGGGCATGTTGGCGCCGCACAGTTATGAATTCGCCTCGGGGACTGATCGTGGCAGTTTGCTGGCCGAGATGCAGGAGCGGCAGACGTTGCTGATTGCTGCGGTCTGGGAAGGTCGGGCCGAAGGGTTGCCGTTGAGCAATCCCGAAGAGATGTTGGTTTTGGCGTCAATCATTGAAAAAGAGACCGGATTGGTTGCAGAGCGCGGGCAGGTGTCCAGCGTTTTTGTGAACCGGTTGAACAAGGGCATGCGATTACAGACTGACCCGACGGTGATTTACGGGGTGACCGGCGGTGAAGGTGTTCTGGGACGTGGGTTACGGCAAAGTGAGCTTCGAAAGGTAACGCCTTGGAATACATATGTGATTCTTGGCCTGCCGCCGACACCAATTGCCAATCCTGGAGTGGCAAGCCTTGAAGCTGCGGTGCATCCTGAGGATACCGATTTTGTGTTCTTTGTGGCGGATGGAACCGGTGGTCATGCCTTTGCAACAACGCTGGAAGAGCACAATCGCAACGTCGCAAGATGGCGGTTGATTGAGGCGGATCGCGACAACTAGCGCCTGGTTTGTGGGCCCCGTGTGAGGGTGTATTTTACCAGCTTATTAGATATTTGTTAAATATACCGTACGGTTAGCCGGTGGTGTTAACCTAAAATAACTTGACTCAGCGAACGGTTTCGCCTATAGGTTGTGTCAGGCTAGGAGAAGTAAGTGAACGACCGCGGGATTTTGTCCTGTCGGTCGTTTTTTGTTTCTGTCGTGCGGGGATCACTTACGCATGAGGTCACCGACAACATGATTTTGATTACCCCGGAAGAACGAGTCTCGAACATGGAAGCATTGTTGCATTCCATCGAAGACTCGATCCGCGATGTGCGGAAAAAAGCGCAAGATTTGAAGCAACAGATCGAAGCCGGGGAGGATGCGGATTTAGTGGACGGAGCGAAACGTCTGGCACAGGCCGATGGTCTGGTCAGGACATGTCAGAAAGTGGAGGCAAATCTTGTCGAGTTACACAACAGGCAAACCGGAGTTGTTCAAGGGGGCTATGCCCTCGACCTTGAACATGCCCGGGTTAGAATCGGGTGCCAATTGGCTCGCTTGCGCAGATGCAGCAACGCGCGAGACGTTTCTAAGTGAGATTGGGGAGGGGGGGCTTTGTGCCCTCCCTTTCCTTTTTGAATTCTGGGCGATGCCGCATCAATTGCCACCCTCGGGCGATTGGCGGTCGTGGGTTATTTTGGGCGGGCGTGGCGCCGGTAAAACCCGCGCCGGGGCCGACTGGGTTCGGTCGCAGGTTGAGGGCGCGCGGCCACTGGACGCTGGTCGGGCGCGGCGGGTGGCGTTGATTGGGGAGACGTTTGATCAGGTGCGGGACGTGATGATTTTTGGTGATAGCGGGATTTTGGCCTGCTCGCCGCCGGATCGTCGTCCCAAATGGAAAGCCACGGAACGTAAGCTGATCTGGCCCAACGGCGCCGAGGCGCAGGCGTTTTCGGCGTTTGACCCTGAGGGGTTAAGGGGGCCGCAGTTTGATGGGGCCTGGGTCGATGAGTTGGCCAAGTGGAAGAAGGCGGGTGAGACCTGGGATATGTTGCAGTTTGCATTGCGGCTTGGCGATGACCCGAGGGTTTGCGTGACGACGACGCCGCGCAATGTTGGGGTTCTTAAGGAGTTGCTGGCGTCGCCGTCGACGGTTTTGACCCATGCGCCGACCGAGGCGAACCGGGCGAATTTGGCGGCGAGTTTTCTGGAAGAGGTGCGCACACGTTATGCCGGGACGCGGTTGGGGCGGCAAGAGTTGGATGGCGTGTTGATGGCGGATGCCGAAGGGGCGCTTTGGACCGGGGAGATGTTGGAGGGGGTGCGGGTGGCGCAGGCCCCGGCGTTGGACCGGATTGTGGTGGCTTTGGATCCGTCAGTGAGTTCGGGGGATAAAGCGGATGCCTGCGGGATTGTGGTTGTGGGGGCTGTGTTGCAGGGGCCGCCGCAGGATTGGCAGGCCTATGTTTTGGCGGATTGCACGGTTCAGGGGATGGGCCCTGCGGGGTGGGCCAAGGCGGCGATTGCGGCGATGGATGAATATGACGCCGAGCGGTTGGTGGCGGAGGTTAATCAGGGCGGTCAGTTGGTTGAGGAGGTGTTGCGTCAGGTGGACCCGCTGGTTCCGTACAAAGGTGTGCATGCGGCCAGGGGCAAGGTGGCGCGGGCCGAGCCGGTGGCGGCTTTGTATGAGCAGGGGCGTGTGCGTCATGTTGCGGGTCTTGGGGCGCTTGAGGAGCAGATGGTTTTGATGACGGCGCGCGGGTTTGAGGGGCAAGGGTCGCCCGACCGGGTGGATGCGTTGGTCTGGGCGTTGCATGAGCTGATGATTGCGCCTGCAGCGCAATGGCGACGGCCGCGGATACGGACGTTGTGATGTTTGGTTTGAGGCGGAAGTTTTGGGCCGCCCTGTAGCGTTTTGGTATTTTTTATCATAATAAACAGTAGGTTATGTGTTCTATTCGAGAGGTGGGAGGGTGCGCACGGTGGGTTTGCGGATTGTTTGTAAATTTAAGACAAATTGTTTTCAACAGGCCGAGTAGGGCGCCAACAGGGCGATCCGGGTGAACATGTAGGAGTGTCGGGGATGGGTTTTGATTTCTTGCGTCGTGGGGCGAAAGCAACAGTTCCAGAGCAGAAGGCAAGCGCGACGGGTCCGGTTGTGGCATACCAAAGCGGTGGTCGGGTGGCGTGGAGCCCGAGGGACACTGTGTCGCTGAGCCGGACCGGGTTTCTGGGTAATCCGGTTGGGTTTCGGTTGGTAAAGTTGATTGCCGAGGCGGCGGCGGCGTTGCCGTTGGTGTTGCAGGATAAGTTGCAACGGTATGATACGCATCCGTTGTTGTCACTGGTGCAGCGCCCGAATGGGGCGCAGGGGCGGGCCGAGTTGATGGAGGCGCTGTTTGCGCAGTTGCTGTTGACTGGGAACGCCTATGTTGAGGCGGTGAGTGGGGATGAGGCGCTGCCGTTGGAGCTGCATGTGTTGCGCTCGGACCGGATGCGGGTTGTTCCCGGCAGCGATGGTTGGCCGGTGGCGTATGAATACGCTGTGGGGGCGCGCAAGCATCGGTTTAGTGCCGCGGGCGAGGTGTCGCCGATCTGTCATATCAAGACGTTCCATCCACAGGATGATCATTACGGGTTTTCGCCAATGCAGGCGGCGGCGATGGCGGTGGATGTGCATAATAGCGCGTCGCGATGGTCAAAATCGTTGCTGGATAATGCGGCCAGGCCAAGTGGGGCGCTGGTGTGGAAGGGCGAAGGGCAGTCGGGCATGGCCGATGATCAGTTTCGGCGGTTGTCTGAGGAGATCGAGAATTTCCATCAGGGTGCGAGGAACGCCGGGCGACCGATGTTGCTGGAAGGCGGGCTTGATTGGAAACCCATGGGGTTCTCGCCCAGCGATATGGAGTTTCAGAAGACCAAAGAGTCGGCGGCGCGCGAGATTGCGTTGGCCTTTGGGGTGCCGCCGATGTTGCTGGGTATTCAGGGCGATGCCACGCACTCCAATTACCAAGAGGCCAATCGGGCGTTTTATCGTCTGACGGTGGTGCCGTTGGCCACAAGGGTGGCGGCGTCGTTGTCCGAGTGGCTGGGTCGGTTCACTGGCGAGGCGGTGGAGTTGAAGCCCGATTTGGATCAGGTGCCAGCGCTGGCGGCAGAGCGGGATGCGCAATGGTCACGGGTTGCTGGGGCGGCGTTTTTAAGCGACGCGGAGAAGCGGGCGATTTTGGGATTGCCAGTGTTGCAAGAGGCCGCATCTGATGGCTGATCGTTTTGCCTATGAGCCGTTTGAGTGCGCGCCGGGATTGAGGCTAGCCGCGCATGAGCGGGTGAGCCAGATCCACCATGACAATCTGAATAAGCGGCTGGACCGGTTGGAAGAGGTGCTGGAGCGGCTGGAAAAACGGCTTTGGTTGACGGTTTACGGGGTGGCTGCGGTGATCTTGGCGCAAGCGGTGCAGTCGTTTGTGGCGTCAGCGCAATAAGGCCCGCGCAATAAGGCCCGCGCAATCGGTCGAGTGGAAGTTTGAAATTGAGGAGTGTGGCGATGGACTTGGAACATAAATTCGCGCGATTTGGCGAGGGGCTGGTGGTCAGTGACGAGTCGTTGATCGAAGGCTATGCCAGTCTGTTTGGGCAGGCCGATCAGGGCGGTGACATCGTGCAAAAGGGTGCCTATGCGGCGTCGATTGCCCGGCTGAAGGCCGCGGGTCAACGGGTCAAGATGTTGTGGCAACATGATCCGGCGCAACCGATTGGCGTCTGGGACGAGGTGCGTGAAGATGAGCGTGGTCTCTGGGTCAAGGGGCGGTTGCTGGACAGCACCCAGAAGGGGCGCGAGGCGGCAGCTTTGATTGGGGCGGGGGCGATTGACGGTTTGTCTATTGGCTATCGCACCACCAAGGCCTGCAAGAATGACAAGGGCCAGCGGCTCTTGACGGAACTGGAGCTTTGGGAGGTGTCTCTGGTGACCTTTCCGATGCTTTCCAGCGCGCGAGTAGAGGCGAAGGGGGAAGCCCCTGAAATCGACGATATCCTGCGTGACTTGGCGGCGGTCCTGGATGGGGCGCGGCTGGAGTTGGCGCGCCGGTAATTCGCGCCTAATTCACCCCCTTAAAGCGCTTCGACAATTTATCGAAGCGTCCACGACACTTCGATGTTTCGCGCGCTTCGAGTTCAAGTCGTGTCTCAACTCAAACTCGAAGCGCTTCAAATAAGGACTTTGCTGATGAGCAAGACCGAGATCAAGGCTCGGGCCGGGGAAGGTTTGTCCCCGGTTCAAGAAGTCAAGCAGGCGATGGCCAGCTTTGTGAGCGACTTCAAAGGCTTTCAAGACGACATGCAGACCAAACTTAACCAAACAGAAGAGCGACTGACCATGATGAACCGAAAATCTACCATTGCGGCACGTCCGCATCTTGCGGCCTCTGACATGGAAGCCCCACACCAGAAAGCGTTCAACGCCTATCTGCGGTCGGGGGATGATGATGGCCTGCGCGGGCTGGAGTTGGACAGCAAGTCGATGTCGACAGCTGTGAACAGCGATGGCGGCTATCTGGTTGATCCGCTGACATCAGAAACCGTTCAGTCGGTGCTGAAATCGACCGCGTCTATTCGTTCGATTGCGTCGGTGGTTCATGTTGAGGCGACGTCGTATGACGTGTTGATTGATCACACCGATATTGGGGCCGGTTGGGCGACGGAAACGGCCAGCGCGACCGAAACCGGTACGCCGCAGATTGATCGCATCACCATTCCGCTGCACGAGTTGAGCGCGTTGCCAAAAGCATCGCAGCGTTTGCTGGATGATAGCGCGTTTGACATCGAAGGCTGGTTGGCATCGCGTATTGCCGACAAGTTTGCCCGCGCTGAAGCCGGCGCATTTGTCTCTGGTGACGGTATCGACAAGCCCACCGGTTTTCTGACCTACACCACGGCTGACAATGGCACCGAGGTTTGGGGCGAGTTGGGTCACATCAACACCGGTGCGGTTGGCGATTTCGCCGCTGTGGATCAGGCTGATGCGATTGTTGATCTGGTTTACGCATTGGGGGCAAGGTATCGCGCCAACGCCACGTTTGTGATGAATTCCAAGACCGCGGGTCGTGTGCGCAAACTGAAAGATGCCGATGGCCGTTTTATGTGGGCGGATAGCCTGGTTGCGGGTGAGCCTGCACGTCTGATGGGGTATTCGGTGCTGATCTGTGAGGACATGCCTGACATTTCGAGTGGGTCGCTGGCGATTGCCTTTGGCGATTTCAACGCCGGTTATACCATTGCCGAACGTCCTGATCTGCGCGTTCTGCGCGACCCGTTCAGCGCCAAGCCACATATTTTGTTCTACGCGACCAAGCGTGTTGGCGGTGATGTGTCCGACTTTGCAGCCATCAAGCTGCTGAAATTCGCGGCCTAAAACGGCGGCGATGCAGGACCGGTTTTTGGATCGGTCCTGTGGCGGGCGCGTGTCGGGTGAGACCCCTCATGTTGTCTAGCTGCTCCCCTCCGTCCGAGCAACGTGGGGCGGGACGCGTCCGTTTTTAGCACTGAAGTTGGCCCGGTGTGGCCCGAGCTGTGGAGTGAAGTAATGATGTTGATCGAAGAGACCACCGTACCCGATGCAGCCTTACCGGTGGACCCGTTCAAGGCGCATTTGCGGCTGGGAACCGGGTTTGGCGAAGACAGTCTGCAGGACGAGGTTCTCAAGGGGTTTTTGCGGGCTGCAATTGCAGCGATTGAAGCACGCACCGGCAAGGTGCTGATTGAACGTGGGTTCAGCTGGATATTAACGGGCTGGCGGGATCGCGCCGGGCAGGTGTTGCCGGTGGCTCCGGTGACGGATCTGGCACAGGTGACGCTGGTGGATGCGCTGGGCGTTGAAACGGTGCTGGTCGATGGGCTGTATCGCCTTGAGGCGGACAGTCAGCGGCCCAGATTGCGCCCGGTTGGCGCCTGGTTGCCGAATGTGGCGACGGGCGGCGAAGTGCGGATTAGTTTTGATGCGGGATTTGCCAGTGATTGGGGCGGGTTGCCTGCGGATTTGGGGCAAGCGGTGCTGATGCTGGCGGCGCACTACTATGAATACCGCCATGAAACCAAGCTGGGCGATGGTTGTATGCCGTTTGGCGTGACCAGCCTGATCCAGCGCTATCGCACTGTGCGGATTTCGTTTGGGGTGGGGCAATGAATGCGCCGCAACTGAACCGGCGTCTGGTGTTGGAAACCCCGATACGGGTGGCCGATGGCTCGGGTGGGTTTTCCGAGACCTGGACCGCGCTCGGGTCGCTGTGGGCCGAAGTATCTGCCCGCACAGGACGCGAGCGGGCCGAGGCCGGGGTTTTGGTGTCGTCGGTGGCGTATCGCATCGTTGTGCGGGGGGCGTTGTACGCATCGACCGGGCGACCCAAGCCGGAACAGCGGTTCCGCGAGGGCGACCGGGAGTTTGTCATACAGGCGGTGGCCGAGCGTGACCCTGAGGGGCGGTATCTGACCTGCTTTGCAACTGAGGAGGTGGCGGCATGAGTTGTGGTATGGCGGCAGCTTTGCAGAGTGCGGTCTATCAGCATTTGCTGGCGGATGCGGGGGTGAGTGGTCTGGTGGGGGCTGCGATCTATGACGGGGTTCCGGCGGGGGATGTGGCCACCACCTATGTGAGCCTTGGACCCGAAGATGTGCGCGACAGTTCTGACAAAAGCGGCCCCGGAGCGGTGCATCGTTTTACCGTCAGTGTGATGACGCAAACCGCCGGTTTTGCGGCGGCCAAAGAGGTGGCCGCGGCGATTACGGATGCGTTGGAAGAGGCGGATCTGGTTTTGAACCGGGGCCGTGTTGTCGGGCTGTGGTTCGAGAGAGCCAGTGCGCGGCGTAGTGGCACAGCCGGGCACATCAGGCGCATTGATCTGCGGTTTCGTGCGCGAATGGAAGACAATTAATTCTATTTGGTAATCAAGCATTGGAGAGACGTTATGGGTGCTCAGAACGGCAAAGACCTGTTGGTCAAAGTGGACATGAATGGCAGTGGTCAGTTTGAAACCATTGCGGGGTTGCGGGCCACAAGGGTCAGTTTCAATTCCGAAAGCGTTGATGTGACCAGCCTAGAGAGTCAGGGCGGATGGCGTGAATTACTGTCAGGGGCCGGGGTTAAATCAGCCTCGATTTCCGGGTCGGGTGTGTTTCGCGATGCGGGCACGGATGAACGGGCGCGGCAGTTGTTTTTTGACGGTGAAACGCCCGATTTTCAGGTGGTTATCCCGGATTTTGGCATTGTTGAGGGGGCGTTTCAGGTGACCTCTCTTGAGTATGCGGGCAGCCATAATGGCGAGGCCACGTATGAGATGTCGATGGCAAGCGCCGGGGCGCTGGTTTTTACGGCGCTTTGATCTGATGGCCAATCCGTGGACGGGAGAGGTGACGTTGGTCATCGATGGGCAGCAGCGGGTGCTGAAGCTGACGCTAGGTGCGTTGGCCGAGTTGGAACAGGCGCTTGAAGTTGGATCACTGGTCGAGCTGGTGCAGCGGTTTGAGGGCGGCGTGTTCTCATCGCGCGATGTGCTGGCGTTGATTGTGGCCGGGGTGCGTGGCGGTGGCGGTGGCGGTGTTGATCTGGCCAATGCCGACATTGCTGGCGGGCCAATGGCTGCGGCGCGAGTGGCGGCAGAGTTGCTGGCACGGGCGTTCATGTTGCCTGGTGAGACGTGAATGAATTTGACTGGCCCGCATTGATGCGGGCCGGGATGCGGGGATTGGGGCTGACGCCGGACGTGTTCTGGGGCCTGACCCCGGCGGAATTGCGGCTGATGCTAGGGCAGGGTGCGGGAACGGGCCCAATGTCACGGACCGGGTTGGATGCCTTGTTGGCGGCCTATCCGGACAAGGTTTTAGGAGAGAGTGATGACGGAACGGGAGTCAATGGCGGACCTGAATGATACCGCCGAGGATTTGGGCGATAGCCTTGGGGCGGCGGCCAATATGGCGGCGGGTTTTGACAGTGAATTGCAGCGTGTGCGGGCGGCTTTGGCCGAGACCGGCAAGGACGTTGCGACGTTAGAGCGGGGGCTGTCCAAGGGGCTGCGCCGGGCGTTTGATGGTGTGGTCTTTGACGGCATGAAGCTGTCGGACGCTCTTGAAACGGTGGCGCGATCAATGATCCAGACGACGTATTCGGCGGCGATCAAGCCGATCACCAATCAGGTTGGTGGTTTTCTGGCGCAGGGCATCGGATCCATCGTCGAAGGGATATTGCCGTTTGCCAATGGTGGCAGTTTTAGCCAGGGCCGGGTGATGCCATTTGCCAATGGCGGCGTGATTTCGGGGCCAACAAATTTCCCGATGCGCGGGGGCATGGGCCTGATGGGCGAAGCCGGGCCAGAGGCGATTATGCCGCTGACGCGGGGGGCGGATGGCAAGCTGGGCGTGCGTAGCTCTGGAGGGGGGGGGCAGTGTCAATGTGGTGATGAATATCACAACACCTGATGCGCAGAGTTTTCGCCGCTCGCAAGGGCAGATTGCAGCACAGATGAGCCGGGCCTTGGGGCGCGGTAATCGCAACAGATAAACCGGACAGATTGGGGGAAATTCTATGAACTTTCATGATGTTAGATTTCCGACATCGCTTAGTTTTGGCTCGATCGGCGGGCCCGAGAGGCGCACGGATGTGGTGACGCTCGCCAATGGTTTTGAAGAGCGCAACACGCCCTGGGCGCATTCCAAACGGCGCTATGATGCCGGGTTGGGGATGCGATCGCTGGACGACGTTGAAACGCTCATCTCGTTCTTTGAGGCGCGGCGCGGGCAGTTGTTTGGCTTTCGCTGGAAAGACTGGGCGGATTTCAAATCGTCCAAAGCGTCCGGCGACGTGTCGTTTCGCGATCAGGTGATTGCGCTGGGCGATGGTCATCAAACGGTATTTCCGCTGGTCAAAACCTATAGGTCCGGCGAATTCAGCTATGCGCGCCCGATTGGCAAACCGGTTGTTGGGACTGTTCGGGTTGGAATTGAGCAGGACGAGATGCAAGAGGCGGTGGACTATACGGTTGATGAGACAACCGGGTTGATCACCTTTTCATATGCCCCGGCCGAAACCATGGCGATCACTGCCGGATTTGAATTTGACGTGCCGGTGCGGTTTGACACTGACCGCATCCAAACCAGTGTGGCCAGTTTCCAGGCCGGCGACGTGCCGAATGTGCCAGTGGTTGAGGTGCGGATCTGATGGTGGGCATGAATGCAGCGTTTAAGGCGCATGTTGCGGCGGGGCTGACGACGTTGGCGCGCTGCTGGGCGATCACGCGGGCGGATGGGGTTCAGTATGGATTTACCGATCATGATCTGGCGATTGAATTTGATGGAATTGTGTTTCGTGCTGATACCGGCCTGACGGCGGTTGCGTTGCAGCAAAGCACCGGGTTGTCGGTGGATAATTCCGAGGCCATCGGTGGTCTGAGCGAGGCGGCGGTGCGCGAGGCGGATATTGAGGCCGGGCGTTTTGATGGGGCCGAGGTGCTGGCGTGGATGGTGAATTGGGCCGACCCAAATGTGCGTTGGTTGCAGTTTCGCGGGTCGATCGGCGAATTGCGCCGCAGTGGCGGGGCGTTTCAGGCGGAATTGCGCGGGCTGACCGAGGCGCTGAATCGCCCCTTGGGGCGGGTCTATCAGAAACCGTGTAGTGCGGTTTTGGGCGATAGTAGCTGTCAATTCGCGCTCTCAGACCCGGGGTATTCCGAGACAGTGGTTGTTGCGTCTGTTGACGGGGCACAGGTGTTTTCATGGCCGAATTTGAATGAGTTTGAGCCGGGATGGTTTGCGCGCGGACGGTTGGTTGTTGTCGATGGGGATGCGGCCGGGCTCTGGGGGCAGATCAAGCGGGATCGGTTTGTCGATGGCGTGCGGATGGTGGAGTTGTGGGAGCCGGTGCGCGGGGCCGTGGCGGTTGGTGATATGGTGCGGCTTGAGGCGGGGTGCGATAAACGGATGGAAACCTGTCGGTTAAAGTTCAACAATTTCATCAACTTTCAGGGCTTTCCTGACATTCCTGGCGAAGACTGGATGATGGCAGTTGCGAAACGCAGCGGTACCAATTCCGGCGGGAGTCGTCGGTGATGACGGGGTCTGATGTGGTTGAATCGGCGCGGACGTGGATTGGGACCCCCTATCGGCATCAGGCGGCGCGGCGTGGCGCTGGCACGGATTGTCTGGGGCTGGTGCGCGGCGTTTGGCGGGATCTGTTCGGGCGAGAGCCAGAGGTCGTGCCCGCCTATTCGATGGATTGGTCGGAACCTTCTGGTGACGAGCAATTGTGGCACGCGGCGCGGCGGCATCTGCGCGAAATCCCGATGGATGTGCCAAAACCCGGCGACGTGATCCTGTTTCGGATGCGCGCCGGATCGGTGGCCAAACATCTGGGTATTGTGACGGAACGCGCGCCTTCGGGCGCATTTGTACATGCCTATTTTGGGCATGGCGTGGTGGAAAGCCCTCTAAGCGCGCCTTGGCGGCGGCGCATTGTGGCGCGATTTGAATTTCCCTTGGAGGTAAGCTGATGGCGACGATACTTCTTGCGGCGGCAGGGGCCGCTATTGGTGGATCCGTTGGCGGATCTGTGGCTGGAATCGCGTCTGTGGCGATTGGTCGGGCTGTAGGTGCGACGCTGGGCAAAGCGATTGACGAGCGGATTTTAGGGTCGGGATCTGAACCGGTTGAAATGGGTAAGGTGGACCGGTTCCGCCTTACCCAAACTGGTGACGGCGCTCCGATTTCGCAGGTTTATGGGCGCATGAGGTTGGGGGGGCAGGTGATCTGGTCGTCGAACTTTCTTGAGACATCAACGGCGACGGGCGGCGGCGGCAAGGGCGCGCCGAGTTCACCCAAAACGACGACCTATAGTTACAGTGTGTCGCTGGCGATTGCGGTGTGCGAAGGTCAGGTTAGTAGCATTGGCCGGGTTTGGGCTGATGGTGAAGAAGTGGCGCGGGACGATCTGAATATGCGGGTTTATTCCGGCGCTATGGACCAGTTGCCGGATGCCGGGATTGAGGCGATTGAGGGCGCCGGGCTGGTGCCTGCCTATCGCGGCACCGCCTATGTGGTGATGGAAAACCTGTCGCTGGAGCCGTTTGGCAATCGGGTGCCGCAGTTTTCATTCGAAGTTGTGCGTCAGGAACAGCCCGAAGCTGTCGACTATGACGATGATCTGGCGCAGCAGGTGCGCGGTGTGGCGTTGATCCCGGGGACCGGGGAATATGCGCTGGCGACGACCCCGGTCTATTACAAAAACGGGCCGGGCAGTCAGCGGGTAGCCAACGTCAATTCGCCGTCGGGGAAAAGCGATTTGGAGACCTCGGTTGAATCCCTGCAAGAGGAATTGCCCCACTGTGATGCGGTGTCGTTGGTGGTGTCATGGTTCGGCGGTGATCTGCGCTGTGGATCATGCCAGGTAAAGCCCAAGATCGAGCGCAAAAACATTGATGGCAAAAACATGCCCTGGTCGGTTTCTGGGTTAAATCGTGATGCGGCTGATGAGATCGCCCGGGTAGAAGACCGCCCGATTTATGGCGGCACACCGGCGGACGCATCGGTCGTCGAGGCAATTCAGCATTTGAACGCCAGTGGTCAGCGGGTGATGTTTTATCCCTTTATTCTTATGGATCAACGGGATGGGAATGGCCTGACCGACCCGTATAGCGGTGCGGATGATCAACCAAAATTGCCCTGGCGTGGGCGGATTACGTTGTCGGTGGTTCCGGGGCAGGATGGATCGCCAGATGGCACTGCCACGGCAGATGCCGAAGTTGCGGCGTTTTTCGGAACGGCGTCGGCGGCGGATTTCTCGGTAGGGAACGGCACAGTAAGTTATTCTGGGCCTGCCAATTGGGGGCTGCGGCGGTTCATTCTGCATTATGCGGCGCTCTGTGCGGTGGCCGGTGGTGTGTCGTCGTTTTGTATCGGCTCAGAACTGCGCGGTTTAACCCAGATTCGCGGTGCTGGTGGCTTTGCGGCCGTGGCGGCGTTGCAATCGTTAGCGGGCGAGGTGCGCACGCTTTTGGGTTCGCAGACAAAAATCGGCTATGCGGCGGATTGGAGCGAGTATTTTGGGTATCAACCGCAGGATGGCAGTGGCGATCGCTATTTCCACCTTGATCCGCTTTGGGCAGACGCGAATATCGACTTTGTCGGCATCGACAATTACATGCCTTTGTCGGATTGGCGCGATGGCGATGATCACGTGGATGCGGAATGGAACGACATCTACAATCGGGCTTATTTGTCCGGCAATATTGAAGGTGGTGAAGGTTATGACTGGTTCTATCATTCGCCCGAAGCAGCGGCGGCGCAAATCCGTACGCCGATCACGGACTTTGAGCATGATGAGCCATGGGTGTGGCGCTATAAGGATATTCGCGGCTGGTGGCAGAATGAACACTATGAGCGCATTGGCGGAGTTAGGCAGCTGGCATCGACACAATGGCAGCCGAAAACCAAACCGATTTGGTTCACAGAGCTGGGCTGTGCAGCTGTGGATAAAGGCACAAATGAGCCGAATAAATTTCTGGATGTAAAGTCTTCGGAATCTTTTTTACCTAAATATTCCAATGGTTTGCGCGATGATTTTATCCAAAGTCAGTATCTGAATACCGTGCTGGGCTACTGGTCAAAGCCTGTGAATAACCCGCAATCGGATCAATACGAAGGCGCGATGATTGATCTGTCCAATGCTTATGTCTGGGCCTGGGATACACGGCCGTTTCCAGCCTTTCCCAATACCCGAGAACTGTGGAGTGATGGTGAAAATTATGCCCGGGGTCATTGGCTAAACGGACGTTCAGGGGCGCGGACATTGGCGTCGGTTGTGCGTGAAATCTGTCGGCGTTCGGGTTTGACTGCGATTGATACCAGCACGCTTTACGGTGTTGTTCGCGGCTATATCGTCAATCAGGTAGCGGATGCGCGCACGGCGTTGCAACCGTTGATGCTGCGGTATGGTTTTGATGCGATTGAGCGGGATGGGGTGCTGGGGTTTGTTATGCGCCACGGCGCACGGGCCGAAGTTTTGGACCGTGAATTGCTGGCGGAAAGTGGTGAAATCGGCGGGTTGGTTGACTTGGTGCGTGACAGCGAGGCCGAAATGATCGGGCGGGTGCGGCTGCGGTTCCTGCAATCGGATGCCACCCATGATGCGGTGGCCGAAGAGGCGGTATTGCCGGATGAGGCGACGCATGCGGTGACTGGGCGCGATCTGGCGCTGTCGATGACCCGGGGCGAAGGGCGCATGGTTGCCGAACGTTGGTTGACCGAGTCGCGGGTATCACGGGATACGGTGCGCTTTGCCTTGCCACCGTCGATGATGCATCTGGGAGCCGGGGATGTGGTGTCGCTGGCGGGCGAGGCGGGGGATGTTTTGTATCGCATAGACCGGGTGGAGCAGTCGGATTTGCAATTGGTCGAGGCCGTGCGAATTGAGCCTGAGGTTTATCTGCCATCTGAGTTTCCGGATGACACACCTGTGGCGTCAGGGTTTGTGCCACCTGTGCCGGTGCTGCCTTTGTTCCTTGATCTGCCGCTGATTACTGGCGAAGAGGTTGAACATGCGCCACATCTCGCGGTGACGTCGCAACCTTGGCCAGGATCGGTGGCTGTGTATGCCTCTGGTAGTGATGAGAGCTATGTGCTGAACGACATTGTTGCGGCGCGCTCGATTATTGGTGTGACCGAGACAGCGTTGCACGCAGCGCCGTCTGGGCGGTGGGACAATGGCGCTCCGTTACAGGTTAAGCTGATCAGCGGCGCATTTGAATCGCGTTCGGCCGAGGCCGTATTGAACGGGGCCAATTTGGTGGCAATCGGGGATGGCTCATCCGGGGCGTGGGAGCTGTTTCAGTTTCAGACAGCGGATTTGATCGCACCGGATACATATTGGTTGTCAGGGCGGTTGCGTGGGCAGCTTGGTAGTGACGGGTTGATGCCGCAGGCGTGGCCGACTGGGTCATGGATTGTGGTGTTGGATGGCACTCCGGGTCAGATCGGGCTGCGCAGTGCGCAGCGGCGAATGGCACGGCATTACCGGATTGGTCCGGCGCGTAGGGGATATTCTGACCCGTCCTATGTGCATCTGATCGAGGCCTTTGATGGCAATGGGCTGCGCCCGTATGCACCGTGCCATTTGCGCACAGACTACACGATAGGTGGAGACGCCGTCTTTGACTGGGTGCGGCGCACGCGGATTGATGGCGATGCCTGGGATTTGCCAGAGGTGCCGTTGGGCGAAGAAACCGAGTTGTATCTAGTTCGAGTGCGTCTGGGGGCAACGGTTATACGCGAGGCGAATGTGTCCTCTCCGATCTGGACCTATACGGCGCAGCAGCGCACGGCGGATGGTCTAACGGGGATGGTCACCATTGAAGTGGCGCAGATTTCGGCGCGTTTTGGGCCGGGGTTATACGCGTCCACGGATCTGGTGGTTTAGCGCAAATGCGTCCGGTTCTGCATGGTGACGTTAGCAGTGCTGCCAGAGTGTTGTTGAATGTGCCAAACGTTATCCGGGCCGCATTATGTGCCCGGATGATAAACGAAGCCGAGGCGGCGGATACGCATTTTCAAAGCACCGGGCGGTCGCATTCTGTGTGGGGGAACGGGTCGTTGATGGGCGCGGCGCGAAAACGGGTGCTGGCGGATGAACCGTCGTTTTCGTGTATAGATTACTGCGCCTGTTTTGAGATGGTCCTGCGGGCGCTGATCACGCATCAGGTTACTGAGCGGCGCAGCTGATGCATTTTCTGGCGGCTGGATCTAGGTTTGGCCGCTTGGCTGCAATGGCATCGTCGCAGTGTTTATAAAAGCCGCATTCGGCGTCTTTCATTCGGCAACGGTGAAATCTAGGCGCTAAACCTCGGTGTTTCGCCGGGCTTGTTGTGCCCGCCCCATCGCCACGTGTTGCAGCGCGTCCATACGGCTGAGGCGGCCAATTGCCTGCTGATCCGGTTCAACAACGGCCTGAGCCTCCTGTCCCAGTTGGTTTTGCGCCTCAATTTCACGCAAACGAGTGTGAATTTTGGTGGCGATGCGAGGGACGTCCAATTCATTCATTTTTGACATAATGCCCATCACAGGTTTGCGTTTGCCCAATTCGCACATAGATGCATACTCACAAGTGCAGAATAAGGGTTTTTGCCATGATTGTAACGCGCGCCAATTTAACAGCTGTTGATCCGGTTTGGGATCGTATCACAACCGAGGCCCAAGAAGCGGTCGCCAATGAACCGCTAATGGGCGGATTGGTGCATGCCTGTATCTTGCATCATAATTCGCTGGAAAAGGCGTTGTCCTATCGGATTGCGGCGAAATTGACGTCCAATGAGATGTCGATGTTGGTGTTGCGGGAAATCGCGGATCGCGCCTATCGCGAAGAGCCTGACCTGGTTGAGGCGGCACGGGCAGATTTGGTAGCAGTGTTTGAACGCGACCCGGCCTGTCATCGATTGCTGCAGCCAGTGCTGTATTTCAAGGGCTATCAGGCAATGCAAGCGTACCGGGTTGGGCATTGGTTGTGGGGAAATGGTCAACATGATCTGGCGTATTTTTTCCAGATGCGGGTGTCCGAGATTTTTGGCATCGATATCCATCCGGCGGCCAGGATCGGACGCGGAATCATGATTGACCACGCCCATTCCATCGTCATTGGCGAGACTGCTGTGGTGGGTGACAATGTGTCGATGCTGCATTCGGTGACGCTTGGCGGGACCGGGAAAGAAGAAGAAGATCGGCATCCCAAGATTGGCGATGGTGTGCTGATCGGGGCCGGGGCCAAGGTGCTGGGCAATATCACCGTTGGTCATTGCAGTCGCGTAGCGGCCGGGTCTGTGGTGTTGCAGGATGTGCCGCCCTGCAAGACAGTTGCTGGCATTCCGGCCAAGATCGTCGGCGAAGCGGGCTGTGATCAGCCATCGGTGAAGATGGACCAGATGTTTGGCGCAAAGCCCTGATATTATTCGAGTTTGAATTGAAAAACGCCACCCATTGAGGTGGCGTTTTTTGTTCCTGTAGCGCAGTTGGGGGCTTTGCCCCTATCCCCCAGGATATTTTTGGCCCCCAGGATATTTTTGGAAAGAAGAAAAGCGGTTACGCCAGCATGACCATCGGGTTTTCCAGATTGTCGACGATGGCCTGCAATAGTTGCGCACCAAGCGCGCCGTCGATGACGCGGTGATCGACGGACAGCGTGACGGACATCACCGTGGCAACGGCCAGTTCGCCATCTTTGCCGACAACGGGTTTTTTGACACCGGCGCCAACGGCCAGAATTGCGCCATGCGGTGGATTGATGACCGCATCAAAGTTGTCGATGCCCATCATGCCGAGATTAGAGATGGCAAAGCTGCCGCCCTGATATTCGTGCGGCGCGAGTTTTTTGTCACGGGCCCGGGCGGCGAGATCTTTCATTTCAGCCGAAAGGGCCGAGAGAGATTTCAGTTCGGCGTCTTTCAGGACCGGGGTAAACAACCCGCCTTCGATGGCGACGGCTACCGCGACATCTGAGGGTTTCAGTTTCAACATCCGGTCGCCAGCCCAGACGGAATTGGCGTCTGGAACCGTTTGTAGTGCCAAGGCGCAAGCTTTGATGATGAAATCATTCACCGACAGTTTTATGCCCCGCGGTGCGAGCTGCGCGTTCAGTTCGGCGCGGAATTTCAGCAAGGCATCCAGCTTGATATCACGACGCAGATAGAAATGCGGGATCGACTGTTTTGCCTCGGTCAGGCGGGCAGCGATGATCTTGCGCATGCCTGTCAGCGGAATTTCTTCGTATTCGCGATCTTCATACATGCGCGCGACTGTATCTGCGGACGGGCCGGTCGCCATAGCTGGCGTGGCTTCGGGTGCAGCAACCGCTGGAGCAGGGGCTGTTGCGGTTGATCCAATTACATCGGCCTTGATGATGCGGCCATGGGGGCCTGAGCCGGTGATTTGGGTTAAATCAACGCCTTTGTCGGCAGCGATGCGGCGGGCAAGCGGCGTGGCGAACAGGCGGCTGCCGTCTTTGGCTTGTGGGGCAGGTGCCAGGGCAACAACTGCCGCCTCAACGACAGCGGCGGATGCGGGAGCGGCAACAGCGGCAGGTGCGGCCTCGATGTCACCCGCGCTTTCGCCATCCTCAAGCAATACGGCAATCACTGCGTTAACCTTAACGCCTTCGCTGCCTTCAGCGATCAAAATCTTACCGATGATACCTTCGTCAACGGCCTCAAACTCCATCGTGGCTTTGTCGGTTTCGATTTCGGCCAGCAGGTCGCCGGAAACGACAGTATCGCCCTCTTTGACCAGCCATTTGGCCAATGTGCCTTCCTCCATGGTAGGCGAGAGGGCGGGCATCAGGATTTCAATAGGCATGGCGCGGTCCTCTTAGCGGTATGTCACTTGTTTCACGGCGGCAATCACATCGTCCGTGGTCACAAGTGCGAGTTTTTCGAGATTGGCGGCGTAGGGCATTGGCACGTCCTTGCCGGTGCAGTTAATCACCGGCGCGTCGAGATAATCAAATGCCTCTTGCATGATCACAGACGAGATGTAGCTGCCGACAGAGCCCTGTGGCCAACCCTCTTCAACAGTCACGCAACGGTTTGTTTTCATGACTGATTTCAGGATCGTGGCCGTGTCCATCGGGCGCAAAGTACGCAGGTCGATGACCTCGGCGCTAATGCCCTCCTCGGCGAGCTTATCAGCCGCCTCGAGCGCATATTGCATGCCGATGCTAAAGCTGACGATGGTCACATCGGTGCCCTCGCGCCAGATGCGGGCCTTTCCAAACGGCACGGTGTAATCATCAATTTCCGGCATATCGAAACTGCGGCCATACAGCATTTCGTTTTCCAGAAAGATCACCGGGTTTGGGTCACGGATCGCGGTTTTGAGCAGGCCTTTGGCGTCAGAGGCCGAATAGGGTGAGACCACCTTTAGCCCCGGAACCTGCATATACCAGGCCGAATAATCCTGACTGTGCTGCGCGCCAACACGTGCGGCGGCACCATTGGGCCCCCGAAATACCATGGGCGCGCCCATCTGGCCGCCGGACATATACAGCGTCTTGGCGGCAGAGTTGATGATCTGGTCAATTGCCTGCATGGCAAAGTTAAAGGTCATGAATTCGACAATCGGGCGCAGACCGGCGAATGCCGAGCCAACGGCGATACCGGCAAAGCCATGTTCGGTGATTGGCGTGTCGATAATACGTTTTTCACCGAATTCGTCGAGCAAGCCCTGGCTGATTTTATAGGCGCCCTGATATTCGGCGACTTCTTCGCCCATCAGATAAACGTTTTCGTCCCGGCGCATTTCTTCGGCCATGGCGTCGCGCAATGCTTCGCGAACAGATTGTTGTTTGATGGCGGTGCCTTCGGGCCAGTCCGGGGTCAGATCGAGCTGCGGCGCGGCAGGGGCTGCAGCAACTGGGGCAGGGGCGGTCGTTGGTTCGGCGATAATTGCAGCGATTGTCGGCGCGGCGGTTGGGGTGACGTCGTCGACGCTTTCGCCGTCCTCAACCAGAATGGCGATGGCGGTGTTAACCTTAACGCCTTCGCTGCCTTCAGCGATCAGGATCTTACCGATGATGCCTTCGTCAACGGCCTCAAACTCCATCGTGGCTTTGTCGGTTTCGATCTCGGCCAGAATGTCGCCTGAAACGACGGTGTCGCCCTCTTTGACCAGCCATTTGGCCAATGTGCCTTCTTCCATTGTTGGGGAAAGCGCGGGCATTAGAATTTCGATTGCCATGATATTTTCCCTTATGCCGTCGCTTCGGCGTAAATGTCTGTCCACAATTCAGCCGGATCCGGTTCCGGGCTGTTGCGGGCAAATTCAGCCGAGTCGTTCACGATGCCTTTGATCTCTTTATCAACGGCCTTCAGATCGTCCTCGGTTGCGTATTTATTGGCCAAAAGCAGGTTGCGCACTTGTTCAATCGGATCGCGTTCTTCGCGTATTTTCTGCACTTCTTCGCGGGTGCGGTATTTCGCTGGGTCCGACATGGAATGGCCGCGGTAGCGATAGGTTTTGATTTCAAGAATGTAGGGGCCTTTGCCCGAGCGGCAGTGTTTTACCGCCTTTTCACCAGCGTCGCGCACGGCGAGTACGTCCATGCCATCAACTGCTTCGCCGGGAATACCAAAGGCTTCGCCTCGGGTGTGGATATCAGGAGAAGAGGTTGAGCGTTTTTGCGATGTGCCCATGGCGTATTGGTTGTTTTCAATGACAAAAATCACCGGAAGATCCCAAAGTGCGGCCATGTTAAAGGTTTCGTAAACCTGTCCTTGATTGGCGGCCCCATCACCGAAATAGGCAAAAGTTACCCGGCCATTGCCTTTGTATTTGTCTGCAAAGGCCAGCCCGGCGCCCAAAGGCACCTGTGCGGCAACGATGCCGTTACCACCGTAAAAGTTCTGTTCTTTGCTGAACATATGCATCGAGCCGCCTTTGCCGCGCGAATAGCCGCCCGAGCGCCCGGCCAATTCGGCCATGACGCCGTTTGGATCCATGCCACAGGCCAGCATATGTCCGTGATCGCGGTAGGATGTGATGCGTTTGTCGCCTTCTTCAGCAGCGGATTCAAGACCAACAACAACGGCCTCTTGTCCGATGTACAGATGGCAGAAACCACCGATCAGACCCATGCCATATAGCTGTCCGGCCTTCTCTTCGAATCGCCGGATTAGCAGCATTTCGCGATAAAATGTTTTCAGGTCTTCGGCAGAAGCGTTTGTTTTCTTTGCGGATTTACGTGTGGCCATCGGTCGCTGCATCCCCTGTTTGAAATATAGTTTAGCGTTAAACTATCTCATACCGGATTTGACCGCCTCTGGCGAGAAAAAATATGACGTAGGGGAATATCACCGGCAAACGCTGGCCTAGCGAATGACGATTTCGTCGGCGCGCAACAGGCCAAGAACCGAACGGGCCTGTTGGTCAAGCAGGTCCAGATCAAGGTAATCATCTGACAGCCGGCGGGTCAGGTTTTCCATCGAAGCAATTTTGATTTGCAGCAGCGCCAGATCATGTTTCAGGATATCAGCCTCTGCCGAAATCTCGACACGGCGGAATAGGCCAAAATCACCTTGTACTGCGGCAAAGGTGAAATAGGCGCACAAGGCGAATGCCATGGCGAAATAAAAGAACGAGCCAAATCCGGGTCTGTTGCTACGGGTCACTGTGCTGCCTCAATAACCGCCTCTGACGGGCGCGTACCAGTAGTATGACACAGCTGATTCGGTTTGTGAATCCCTTGGGTACAAGAAAAATGCGATCCCAGAGGGATCATTTGATGTTTGGCGTTTGCGGTGCAAACGCGCAGCCTCCGGCGGAGGTATTTTTAACGAGAAGAAGCGTATAGCGCAGCAACGCCGGGTAGGGTTTTACCCTCCATCCATTCCAGAAATGCGCCGCCGGCCGATGAGATATAGGTGAAATCATCGGCAACGCCTGCACGGTTCAGGGCGGCCACAGTGTCTCCTCCGCCTGCGACCGAGGTGAGGTTGCCGGATTTGGTCAAGGCCGCGGCGTGACGGGCGGCGGCGTTGGTGGCGGTATCAAACGGTTCGAATTCAAACGCCCCCAGCGGGCCATTCCAGATCAGGGTCTTGGCGGTTTTGAGCACGTCCGCGATGCGATTGGTTGTGTCGGGGCCCGCGTCCAGGATCATGGCATCGTCGGGGCATTGATCCGCTGCCAGGGTTTGATTGTCAGCGTTGGCCGCAAATTCACGGGCGACCACAATGTCGCTGGGTAACAGGATGGCACAGCCGGTGGTTTTGGCTTTGGCAAGGATAGCTGCGGCGGTGTCGGTCATGTCATGTTCACACAGCGAGGTGCCAACGTTGATGTTTTGGGCGGCCAGAAAGGTGTTGGCCATGCCGCCGCCGATCACCAGATGGTCGACCTTTTCGACCAGATTACCCAGTAATTCCAGTTTGGTTGACACTTTGGCGCCACCAACCACCGCAGCCAGTGGACGTTTTGGCGTGCCCAAAGCGGCCTCAAGCGCGGTGAGTTCCTGTTGCATCAAACGCCCGGCACAAGAGGGCAGCAGATGTGCGAGGCCTTCGGTTGACGCATGTGCCCGGTGCGCGGCGGAAAAGGCATCGTTGCAATAGACGTCGCCCAGTTCGGCCAATTCCGCGGCAAAAGCCGGGTCATTGGTGGTTTCTGCCGCATGAAACCGGGTGTTTTCCAACAACAGCACCGAGCCGACGGGCAAGGCCGCAACCGAAGCCGCCGCCGCAGGGCCACGACAATCGGCGCAAAACATCACCGGGGCGTCAAATGCCGCCGCAAGCGCCGGGACCAGCAGGCGCAGCGACAGATCAGCAACATGGGCGCCGTTTGGACGACCAAAATGCGCCAGCAGGATCGGCTTGCCACCAGCGGCCAGAATATCGCGGATCGTTGGCACGATGCGTTGGATGCGGGTGTCGTCGGTGATCTGGCCCGCCTCAACCGGCACGTTCAGATCCACCCGGACCAGCACGCGTTTGCTATTCAGATCCATATCGTCCAGCGTATTCCAGCCCATCGGTCGCTCCTATCTCTGCAATTTGTTCGTCAGTTGCCCTGCATTGCCCCCTTTGGTCAATGGGTCACTTGGCAATCGGGTGGTCGGGCCTTACATATCGGCCAACCAATTTAAACAGGAGCGCCACATGGCCGAGATCACAGACCCCGAAAACACCATTCTGATTGAACTGTCAGGTGGTACAGTCACGATTGAACTGCTCAAGGATATCGCCCCGGCCCACACGGCGCGTATGAAAGAACTGGCCCGGGCTGGTGAGTACGACAATGTTGCCTTTCACCGGGTGATTGACGGGTTCATGGCGCAAACTGGCGATGTTCAGCATGGCGACATGGAGGATGACTTTAACCTCTCGCGTGCCGGAACAGGCGCGTCCTCAATGGATGATCTGCCCGCCGAGTTTTCAAAACTGCCGCATGATCGCGGTACATTGGCTGCGGCGCGGTCGTCTAACCCAAACAGTGCCAATTCGCAGTTCTTTATCAACTTTAGCGACAATCATTTCCTGAATGGTCAGTACACGGTTTATGGCCGGGTTCTGGACGGCATGGATCACGTTGACGCCCTCGTTCGTGGCGAACCCCCAACCGCGCCTGATCGTATGATCAGCGTTAAGGTGGCCGCAGATGCGTAGTCTGGCAGCAGTATTTGCCCTGATGATCGCCAGCCCGGCCTTGGCCTCTGGCATCCAGATAGACGTTGAAGGTGAGGGCGCCAATGGCACCATCACTATCGACCTGTTTGAGGATATCGCGCCTAAACACGCGGAACGGATTGCTAAGCTTGCTGCTGACGGTGCCTATGATGGCGTGGTGTTTCACCGGGTGATTGATGGCTTTATGGCGCAAACTGGCGATGTTGAGTTCGGCAGAATGGGCGGCGACATGAACAAGGCCGGTCGCGGTGGCTCAGACATGGCTGATCTGCCGGCAGAATTCAGCGATACGCCGTTTGAAAAAGGCATGGTTGGCATGGCGCGCAGCCAAAGCCCGGATTCAGCCAACAGCCAGTTCTTTATCATGCTGGACGAAGGCATGTTCCTGAATGGGCAATATACGGTCGTGGGCAAAGTAACGGACGGGTTTGATGTGGTTGAACAGATCAAACTTGGCAAAGGCCAGAACGGCTCTGTTGTCGGCAAACCAGACGTGATGACCAAAGTCACTGTTATCGACTAAACGGCGATTAAAGGGCGTAGGGTGGGTGAAAACCCACGCACATTGCGTCACAAGCCCGTGTTGTGGGCTATGCAACACGGGCGTTTCCCCGCACCTTGAACCGCAAAGGCGTGAAAGGTGGGCGAAATGAAAACCAGAACTGCGCAGATCAAAACTGTGCTGATCGCGGGGATATTTACCATGATCGGGGCATTGATTGGGGCGGGGGCCAATGCCAGCCCGGATTTTTGGAAACACGAATGGCCCAATACGGACTTCAGCAAATCCAGCGTGCCTAATTGGGGTGAAATCCTCTCTGGCGGCCCACCGAGGGACGGTATTCCGGCGCTGAATGATCCCAAATTCAAACCGGCAACAAACGAAAAACGCATTGGCGATCGCGAACCGGTGATCACTGTGGAAATCGACGGAGCCAAACCGCGCGCCTATCCAATCCGCTATTTGATCTGGCATGAGATCGTCAATGACACCGTGGCTGGCATCCCGATTGCGGTGACGTTCTGTCCACTGTGCAATTCCGGCATCACCTTTGATCGCCGGGTTGGCGGCAAAACCCTGACCTTTGGCGTGTCCGGCAAGCTGCGCAATTCTGATATGGTGATGTTTGACCGCGAAACCGAGAGTTGGTGGCAACAGGCCATTGGTCAGGCCATTGTTGGTGATCTGAACGGAACCACGCTCAAATCTCTACCGACATGGATGGAGAGCTGGGGTCAATTCAAGGCCCGCAATCCGCAAGGTTTGGTGATGGCAGAACCAACCGAAAATCGGCGCGCCTATGGGCAAAACCCGTATCGCGGCTATGATAGCTCAGCCCGGCCATTCCTGTATAATGGTGAAAACCCGCCGCATGGCATCCCGCCTTTGGTGCGGGTGGTTCGGGTCGGCACCCGGGCCTGGCCGCTAACCCGACTGGCCAAAGAATCGCAAGTGAATGAGGCCGGGCTGTCCATCAGCTGGAGCAAAGGCCAGGCGTCGGCGCTTGATTCCGGGCAAATCGCCAAGGGCAAAGAGGTCGGCACCATCCGGGTGCGCGATGCACAGGGGCGCGATGTGGCGCATGATGTGATGTTTGCCTTTGCCTTCCATGCGTTTTGGCCGGATGGAATCTGGATGCTCGGGCAGTAACGCGGCCTTAGGCTTTGCGCGATCCCATTGCACCCCAGGCAATCACTGCACTGATCGCGGACAGACCGGCGGCCACCCAGGCGGCAATGGCAAAGGCTGCTGACATCGCCGCGTTATGTCCGGCAACGTCTGAGGTGACGCCAAAGCTTTCGTTGCCCCCAGCTGCGACATAGCTTATTGTGATCACACCTCCCATGGCGGCCACTGATACCAGCCCGGAAATCCGCGTCACTGCGTTGTTGATGGCCGATGCAATGCCGGATTGGTGCTCGTCTGCGGCGCCCATGACGGCGGCAGACAACGGTGCGACAATCATCGACATGCCCAGACCAACCAGACACATCGCCGGTAAAACTCCCTGCAAAAACAATTGGTACGGTGCAACCAGTGCAATTGTGCCGTACCCGAGTGCCACGCAAACAGATCCCAGCGACAACAGCGGCGCCGCGCCAAAGCGGTCGGCCAATCGACCCATCCGGGTGGACAGGGCAAACATCATGATCGACATTGGCGCAAAGGCGGCGCTGGCGGTAATTTCGTTCAGTCCCCAGCCCGCGATCAATGTCATAGGCATATAGAAAAACACGATATTCAGGGCACAATAGAGCGTAAACGCCATCAAGTTGGCCGCCGAAAACACCCGATTGCGAAACATGCTCAGCGGCATCATCGGTTGGGGGCTGTGCGATTCGATCCAGAGAAACATCGCCACCCCAACGGCGCTTCCGATCAACCAAAAGCTGTTATGTTCGGACGCCGTTAACCCCCAGGCCAGCGCAAATAGCGAGGCAGTGGCCAGCACCGCCCCGGCAATATCAATGGGTGTGTCGGGTTGGCTTTGGTCAGTTTTGAGTTTGCTCAGCAGCATATACAGCGCCAGCGCCCCCATTGGTAAATTGACCGCAAAAATCCAGCGCCACATGTCGGGGCCGCCAATGCTTAGTGCCAGGCCGCCGATAATAGGCCCCAATGCGGTGGTCATGGCTGACGCTGCCGCCCAGATGCCAATGGCGCGGCCACGGTCTTTGCGTGGATAGGCCCGCGCGATAATGGCCAATGATCCCGGCACCATCACCGCGGCGCCAACGCCCTGAATAAGACGCGCAGCAATCAGAAATTCCGGCGTTGGGGCCAGCGCGCAGGTCAGCGAAGCCACAACAAATAGCGCGATACCGCCGCTGAACATACGGGCCAGTCCAAACCGGTCGCCCATGGCACCACCGACAAGGATCAGCGACGCCAACGTCAGCATATAGGCGTTGTGCACCCATTGTGCCTGCATCAAAGTCGCGCCCAATGTGGTGCGAATGGCGGGCATGGCAATGGCGGTGACCGAGCCGTCGATAAAGCCCATGGACGAGGCCAGAATGGCCGCAATCAACACAAATTTGCGGGCCTCAGGGGCGCAGAAACCAGACATTAGAACGGGCACCGCAGAGATGTCCTGCGATGCCCGTTCTAATGTCATGTCTGACGAATTATGCTTTTGGTTTTGTCGGATCGAGAGCTGCGCCACCTTTGGGCGCGGCGCGACCGGCGGGGCTTAGGGGATCGTCCTGCCGCTGAACCGAGCCTTCAAAATGCGCACCGCTCTCGATGGCGATGGTCTTGTGGATGATATCACCCTCAACCCGTGCCGATGCGGTCAACCGAACCTTAAGTCCACGCACGCGGCCAACGATACGGCCATTGATGACCACATCATCGGCAGTCACTTCGCCCTTGATCGTGGCGCTTTCACCGATGGTGAGCAGATGGGCGCGAATGTTGCCTTCGACGGTGCCTTCGACCTGAATGTCGCCGGTGGTTTTCAGATTACCGGTGATGTGTAGATCAGGTGACAGAATCGATGCCGGCGGCTTGGCTTTGGGGGCGGTTGCCTTAAAATCGCCGCCGCGCGCAGGGGCTGATTCGGGGGCCGCAGGTGCGGATGGTGTCGGAGCCTTATTGCCAGGCTCATTGATTTTGCTCTTAGAAAACATTTCTTGCAGCCTTGATATAGATCATGGGGTTAACGGTTCGACCGTTCACATGGATTTCGTAGTGAAGATGGGTACCTGTTGAGCGACCGGTGCTACCCATATCAGCAATATGATCCCCGCGCGAGACCCTTTGGCCCTTGGTAACGCGAAGATTTGAACTATGGGCGTAAAGTGTCTCAATGCCAAAGGCATGTTTGATGCGCACCAGTTTGCCAAAACCCGATTGCCAGCCCGCATGCACCACAACACCATCTGCCGTGGCAAAGATATCGGTGCCATGTGCGGCGGCAAAATCGGTGCCTTTATGCATCCGTCGGCCACCGGTTTTAGGGTCACGACGATAGCCATATGGGCTGGTAAAGCGGAACACCGATTTCACCGGTACTGCAAAGGGCGCCTTTTGTGCCGCGATGCGGTACAGATTTAACTGGTCCATCTGATTTAACAGCCGGTTTGCACGCACTTCATCAGGAGAGGGCTCTTCACCACCTCGCGTTGAAAAGCTAAGAGGGGTGAGTGGACCGCCCTGGCCACTGTATCCACGCCGAACCTGTTCGATAATCTGGTCGGTGGGCATTCCGGCGCTGCGGAACATTTTGTCCAGCGGTTCTACCGAAATTGTCATTGCTTCTTCGAGTTGGCGAAAAATCTGGTCGTTCTGTTCGTGCATCAGCTTGATTTCATACTCAAGCGCGTCAGCCGCATTTAGCGCCGCCTGCGCATCGGCCAAAATATCGTCGCGTTCGTATGCGGTGCGTTCCAGCGCGTCGGCCATAAACGTCATTTGCGCCGGCGCGTTGGCTGTCGCGGTCAGAGCGGTACCGTTTTCTGTCGCCGCTTGCTGAATTTGCGCCAGAGTGCCGCGCGCGGCTTCGCGTTCTTTCATGGTATCGCGCAGGGTGGACTGGATGACTTCGATGCCGGTTTCCAACTCAAGGCGGCGGGTTTCTGAGGACAAAAGCTCAGATTGCATGATCGACACCTGATCCAGCGCCGCGGCAAACCGGGCCTGCGCGGCCAGTGCCTCAACAGCGCGCGAATCACGTTCTACGGACAACACGTTTAGCCGGGCCTGATAATTTTGTTGATCACGTCGGGCCTGATCGCGAAAATTGCCCGACCCGATGCTGTCCATCAGCAGGATGGCCGTGGCCACGATAGACCAGGCGACAATGACAGATGCCCCTGCATAGGCGACCAACTGGGTAAGCGGGCGTAGCCGGATAAACCGGGTATCTGTGTCAGATTTTAGAAACAGACGGCGTTCTGGGAAGCGACTTTCCAGAAGCGCATGAATTTTTATTGCGAGGCGTGTTCGCACGCGTCCATCCTTGTTCCATCCCAAACGCAGTGCGCGGCCTTGATACAGGGCAACCCTCTGCGCGACGTTTTTAGTGCGCCGATGGCCTTAGGGCAAGGTTGTTGTCCATTTGTCCGACCATGTTCATGCCTGTATTTGAATGTGTGGCATGAAACCGCCTATTCTTTTGGCAAAACCAAGCCAGTTCAACGGCATATCTGCAGCCTTGTCGCGCGCGCCTCTGTTAAACAGCTAAACAGCATCTGACTGCTCATCAGATTTGGGTTCCGTTTCGGTTAGGGGCCAATAGAAATCAGGTGGAATCCCGGCTTCGGCGCGCTTTTCCTCGTTAAACGGCGGCTTGAGCGTGCTGTGGAAATAGCGCCGAACCAGCGTGTGAAAGGTCTCTTTTGGGTCGATATCATTGCGCCCACACATAAAATGGAACCATTTTGAGCCATAGGCGACGTGGCTGACCTCTTCGGCATAGATTGTTTCAAGTGCCTCAACCGCGTGATCAACCCCGGCTTTTCGGAAAATCTCGATCATGCCGGGGGTGACATCCAACCCGCGCGCCTCAAGCACCATCGGCACCACGGCAAGGCGGCCCATGAAATCTTCGGCGGTATCTTCGGCGGCGCGCCACATTCCGGCATGGGCGGGCAACGCCCCATAGTGGCTGCCAAGCTCTTCAAGACAGCCGCACATCAGGTTGAAATGTTTAGACTCTTCGTCCGCCGCCTTAACCCAATCATCGAAATACCCCATCGGCATCGGGATGTCAGAAAACCGCGCAATGATGTCCCAATGTAGGTCAACCGCATTCAATTCAATATGCGCCACCGCATGCAGCAATGCGATCCGGCCCTTTTCCGATCCGGGACGGCGACGCGGCACATCGCGCGGCGATAACAGTTCAGGCTGGTCAGGACGCGACGGGTGCATCGGCGGCAATGCGGTGCCAATCGGGATCGCATCGGTTTCACCGGCACGTGCCGCAACCCACGCCCTGGCATAGCCACGCGACAATTCGGTTTTGGCGCGCCCGTCACCGGTGGTCAGCACATTAACCGCCATCTGCGCCAGCGAAAGCGTCATAGGGATTTCACCGCTTCCAGCACTGCGTCGACATGGTCAGGAACTTTCACTTTGCGCCAGATCTGGGCAATCTGCCCATCAGGACCGATCAGAAATGTGCTGCGTTCAATGCCCATGAATTTGCGGCCATACATGTTTTTTTCTTTCCAAACGCAGTAATCTTCGCAAACGGTGCTGTTTTCATCCGACAAAAGCCCCACATCTAGCCCATGTTTATTGCTAAATTTGACGTGGCTGGCGACGCTGTCTTTGGAAATTCCAAAGACTTGCGCCCCGGCATCAGCAAACTCTTGCAAATGCTCGGAAAATCCAATGGATTCCTTGGTGCAGCCCGGCGTATCATCACGAGGATAAAAGAACAGGACAATGGCACTGCCGCGCAAATCAGACAGGCTGATGTCGGCGCCTCCATCCCGGGGCAGTGTGAAATCAGGGGCGGTGTCGAATTGCTCGGGCATGAAAGTGCTCCAATATATGGTAAAGACGCGCGCCCTTTTGGGATCGCTGCAGTAAGGAAAGTGAATTTCACAATGGGTGGCCACAGGCAATAGCAATGGCAAGATGGTTGGCCAAACGCGCGAAACGTGAGGTGCTTATTCCTGAGCCCGCAGTCACCCGGCTAAGCCTGGGAGGCCATGTGCGCCGTCTTGGGGTTTGGACGCTGAGCACGTTGTTGGTTGCCTCGATTGTTGCTGGCGTTCTGATCATGGTGTTCATCGGTCAAACCCTGCATGTGCCGGAGTGGGTGCGGGGCCGGGTTGAGGCGCGGCTTGAGCAGAACCTGAATGGCATGCAAATCGAATTTGGCGATGTGTCGCTGATTGTCGACAAAGGCTGGCGGCCACGGGTGCGCCTGCGGGATGTGATGCTTAGCGATGCCAACGGGACCATCGTGCTGGAACTCTCTGATGCCGAGGCCTCGCTGGCCATGCGTCCGTTGCTGGGTGGTCGCATTCAGCCGAAACACATATCGCTGACCGGGGCGTTCGCGACATTGCGGCGCGATGCGTCCGGGGCGTTTTCACTAGCGTTTGGTCAAACTCAGGCACCAGTGGGGCAGGCGCCCGACCTGCCACAGCTGATCGAACGCTGGGGTAAGGTGTTTGAAACACCGCTGCTGGCCGCTTTGACGGCGGTTGAGCTGACCGCCCTGACCATCCGCTATGAGGACGCCAGCATCACCCGGTTCTGGACTTTGGATGACGGGCGCATCGTGCTAAACCGATCGGGCGATCAACTTAGTGTCACCAGCAGTTTTGCGGTGCTGGGCGGGCGCGATTATGCCAGTTCGGTTGAAGTCAGCTTTGCCGGCAGTATCGGCACCAGCAAGGCCGACATAAGCGTTCTGGTGCAGGATGTGCATGCGCAGGATATCGCCGCCCAAAGCGTCGCGCTTGAATGGCTGAATGTGCTGCGCGCGCCAATCTCGGGGGCGTTTCGCGCCAGCACCAACGGCGTGGGTGAATTTGGCCCGGTGTCGGCAACGCTGCAAATCGGTCAAGGGGTGTTGCAACCCAATGAGTCCGCCAAACCCATTCCGTTCAGCGGCGCGCGGGCCTATTTCACCTACGCGCCAGACGAACAATTGCTGACCTTTAATGAGCTGTCGATCAACAGCGAATGGGTCAGCGGCGTGGCAGAAGGCCGGGCGTTTCTGGGGGGCGTCGAAACCGGCAAGCTGGACGAGATGATTGGCCAGTTCACGCTGACCAGTATGACGCTGAACCCAGCCGAGCTATACGGTGCGCCGCTGGTACTGGACAAAGTTTCCGCTGATTTCCGCCTGCACCTGGACCCTTTCCAGCTTGATCTGGGGCAGATGCAAGTCATTGATCAGGATAGCAATATCCTGCTAAGTGGCACGCTAAGTGCGGGGTCAGACGGTTGGGATGTGGCGGTGGACGGCACCGCCAATAAGTTTGAGACCGACCGGCTCATGGCGCTGTGGCCAGAACGTGCCGTGACCAAGCCGCGTAAATGGGTGTCTGAAAACCTGTCCAGCGGCACGCTGAATGACATCAGTTTCGCGTTGCGGGTGCATCCGGGGCAAAAACCCAATGTCTATCTGGATTTTGGCTATAGCGATGCCAGCATCAGGTTTTTGAAAACCATGCCGCCGATCACCAATGCCAGCGGGCAGGCCAATCTGGTCCGGGGTCGGTTTGTCACCACTGCCAGCGCCGGGCAGGTCATCCCCGACGAGGGCGGGCCGGTTGATATCAGTGGCACGTCGTTTATCATTCCCGATGTCACCATCAAAAAGGCCGCCCCCGGCATTGTCCGGCTTAAGGCTGCTGGATCGGTCACCGCTGTGATGTCATTGCTGAACCGGCCGCCGTTGGCGGTGCTCAAGAAAACCCCGTTGCCGGTGGCGTTGGCCGAAGGGCAGGTACATTTGACCGGGACACTGGCGCTGCCGCTAAAGAAACAGGCGCAGTTTAGCGAGTTTGAGTTTCACGCGACCGGTGAAATTACCGATGTGCAAAGCAGCGTGCTGGTGCCCGGCCATGTGGTGACCACGCCGGTATTGCAGATCAAGGCCAATCAGGATGGCGTCACCGTGTCCGGGCGCGGCAAAATTGGCGATATCCCGGTTAATGTCAGCTGGAACCAGCCGCTGGGCGACGTTAAAAACCGCGCCAGTCGTCTGCAAGGCGAGATCGAGCTGTCGCAAGACCTGATTGATACGTTTGACATTGGCCTGCCACCGGGCAGCATATCGGGCACTGGCACCGGCGATTTCACTCTTGATATCTTGCCGGGTAAACCGCTGCGTCTAAACGTGACATCTGACCTCGCCGGGGTGGCGCTTGGGCTGCCTGCGCTTAGTTGGCACAAACCAAAATCCACCACCGGCGTGTTTGAAATCAGGGGCACGCTGGGCGAGCAGACATCGGTGGACCATTTGCTGCTCAAGGCGGCCGGGTTCGAAGTGGTCGGATCGGTGACCAACAATGCCGGTGGCGGGCTGAACCGGGCGCGGTTTTCGTCGGTGCAGCTGAACGGTTGGCTGGATGTGCGGGCTGATCTGATCGGGCGCGGCGATCGGGCGCCGGATTTGCATATTCTCAGCGGCACGTTGGACATGCGGCGGGCGACCTTTGGCGGTGATGGCGGATCAAGTACCGGCCGCATGGAGGTTGCATTGGGCAAATTGCAGGTGACCGATAGCCTGTCGCTGACCAATTTCACCGGCGATTTTCAGTTGGCGGGCGGCATAAAAGGCCCGTTCAAAGGCCGGGTTAACGGCCAGACCGTCGTCACCGGTGAGGTGCTGCCGATAGGGGATCGCAGTGCGGTGCGCATTCGATCCAACGATGCCGGGGGGGTGTTTCGGTCTTCTGGAGTTCTGGATCAGGGGCGCGATGGCAATTTCGATCTGACCCTGCATCCGGTTGATAAAACCGGCAACTTTGAGGGCGAGTTGCACGTAACAGATACGCGGGTCAAAGATGGGCCCGCCATTGCCGCGCTGCTGAATGCGGTTAGCGTTGTCGGGCTTTTGGATGAAATGGCCGGGCAGGGCATTCAGTTCAGCGAAGTCGACGCCCGGTTCCGACTGACCCCGTCGCAGCTGATTTTGTATAGCAGCAGCGCGGTGGGCCCCTCAATTGGGCTGTCGATGGACGGTGAATATGACGTTAACAGTGGGCGGTTGAACATGCAGGGGGTGATCTCGCCGATCTATCTGCTGAACGGGATCGGCAGCGTGCTAACCCGCAAAGGCGAAGGCGTTATTGGCTTTAACTATAAACTGAACGGGCTGGCGAAGGACCCCAATGTTGAGGTGAACCCGCTGTCGGCGCTGGCCCCGGGTATTTTCCGCGATATTTTCCGCAAACCGGCGCCAACAGCGCCGCAGATTTCCGACGAAGTGTTTGACACAACGCCGTTGCCCCGAAAACCAAGACGCGAACCCAACGTCACCTCGCGCGACGATCGCTAGGTCGCGCGCCATTGCCTGTGGCCAAATCCGGCGCGGCCCCCTATGGCAAAGCCTATGAACCTGTCTGATTTCGATTTCGCATTGCCTGACGAACTGATCGCCACGCGCCCGGCTGTTCCCCGAACGGCGGCGCGGCTGTTGGTGGCTGGTCCTGATGCCATTACCGATGCCCATGTCCGCGATCTGGGGCACTGGCTGCGTCCCGGCGACCGGTTAATTCTGAACGACACCAAAGTCATCCCGGCGCGCCTGAGCGGCATTCGGCACCGGTTAAGTGCGCAGGGCCAGACCCAGGCGCGTATCGGTGTTACCTTGCTTGAACCGCGCGCTGGCGGGCTTTGGTCGGCGCTGATCAAACCGCTGAAAAAGCTAAAGATCGGCGAAGACGTGGTGTTTGACGATACATTCAGTGCCACGCTTGTCGATGTCATGGACGGGCAGGGCCTGCTGCAATTCAATGTTGTAGGTGATGATTTTGACGCCGCATTGGCGCGCGCCGGGTCGATGCCTTTGCCGCCTTATATTGCCGCCAAACGCGTCGCAGACGCGCAGGACATGACTGACTATCAAACCGTATTCGCCCGCAACCTCGGTGCTGTCGCGGCGCCAACCGCGTCGTTGCATTTTGATGAGGCTTTGTTGCAGTCATTGCGCGAAAAGGGCGTCAATTTCACCCGGGTGACGTTGCATGTGGGGGCGGGCACGTTTTTGCCGGTCAAGGTGGATGACGTCACCACCCATAAAATGCACGCCGAATGGGGACAGGTCAGCGCCGCCGCCGCCGCCGAAATCGCCGCCACCAAGGCCGCTGGGGGCCGGGTGATCCCGGTTGGCACCACGGCGTTGCGCCTCATCGAAAGCGCCGCCCATAGCGGTGAAATCGCCCCTTGGCAGGGTGAGACCGACATATTCATCTACCCCGGCTACAGTTTCCGTGTCGCTGATGCGCTGATGACCAATTTCCATTTGCCCAAATCCACCCTGATGATGCTGGTGTCGGCATTGATGGGACAAGAACGCGTCAAATCGATCTACGCGCATGCGATCGCGGACCAGTACCGGTTTTTCTCATACGGCGATGCGTCACTGCTTTTGCCTGAATAGGGCGTGGTGTTGCAAATGGGCGAGACCGGGATACCGGTGTTACCCTGTCGCCTGTGTCGCGCCGAATTTTGAGCTGTTAAATCAAGTTGATGCAGCCGGAATGTCCACTTCGGAGTAGATAAAGTGCCCTCCCATGGTCAGGTTCTCAACTCCGCGATAGCTGCCGCGGACACCGATATCCATGACGTCGACGTTGCTGGCAATTAGTGAAAACAAATGGCTGTCGCTTGCGCCGATAAAACCCTCAATGTTCCAGGTATCGAAATCTTTGCCAACCGACAGGCCGTAGGATGTAAGATCGGGGTCCAACGAAGAGCCGCTAATGTTGGCCTTGGCCATTTCGGAATAGGCCCCCAATATCAGGCCCCCAATATCAGGCCATTGTTCAGGGAGTAATGCGGCGCGATTGCGACATCAGCTATGGGTAGGTCAGTGTTGATGTTAGTAGTATCATAGCCGTGCAGACCATGTTTCAGGCCCATATCAATTTGCGGTGAAAAGGTGAAAACCGAATCCATGCGCACCGACAGGGTATTGACGTGTGCATCCGCGCCACCGCTGCTGATGTTGCCAAAGCTGTAGCCCAAAGTAACGGCTCCTTCGAATGTTACGTCTGCAGGTGCTGCGACGGGTGCCGCCAGGGCGATTATGCTTGCTGCTGCTAATAGGTTTCTATTCCTTACCAAGGTCTCCAGACAATTTTCTGGGCTCCCAACATTTGGATTTAACATGTTTCCAAAGTTGTTAACTCTTTACCAATCTTTTGGACCAGACGCGTAAGCGAAGCCCGAAGTGAGCGACAAATTGTCGTAATTTCCCCATATTAATGGCAAATTTTTTGGTTCTCGGCCGCAGAAATATGAGTCAAAACACCTTTGAGGTGAATATATCAAGGCCGATCCGGTGCAATCCTAGAGCTGTTACCCTTTTCGAGGATAAATCTCAGGCAAAATATGTTCAAATGCGACGAGCGTTTTGTCGTAGACATATAAGTCCGCTTTACCCGATAAGTCCGCTTTACCCGAGTCGGGGTACAGCGGAAAAAATAGCTCGCCTTGATGAAAGGGACGATCGCGATGTTGCAGGTATTATCCAGCGCCTGGGCGCTGCTTTTGGGAATGGGGTTGCTGATGGTCGGCAACGGCCTGCAGGGCACCTTGTTGGGGGTGCGCGGCCAAATCGAAGGTTTTTCCACCTTCGAGATGTCCTACATCATGTCGGGCTATTTCATCGGCTTTCTTGGCGGGTCGCGTATTGCCCCTGACCTGATCCGTCGTGTCGGCCATGTGCGGGTGTTTGCCGCCCTTGCGTCGTTCATTTCCGCGGTGATGATTCTGTATCCGGCCTTTACCAATCCGATTGCATGGTGGATGGGGCGTATCCTGATCGGGTTTTGTTTCTCAGGCGTGTATGTCACTGCCGAAAGCTGGCTGAACAACGCGGCGGACAACAATAATCGCGGCAAAGCGCTGTCACTTTATATGATCGTGCAAATGGTCGGCATTGTCAGTGCCCAGGCTTTGCTACTGGTGGGCGACCCGGCAGGCTATGAAACCTTTGTCATTGCCTCGGTGCTGATCTCGATCTCATTCGCGCCTATCCTGTTGTCGATCAGTCCAACGCCTGCCTTTGAAACCGCCAAACCAATGAGCCTGCGTCGAATCATGGCGATCTCTCCACTGGGGTGCGTTGGCATGTTCCTGCTGGGGGGTGTCTTTTCCTCGCAATTTGGCATGACGGCGGTTTACGGCGCCGAGGCCGGGCTTAGCCTGCCGCAGATTTCGGCCTTTGTGGCGCTGTTTTATCTGGGTGCCATGCTGTGCCAATATCCCCTGGGCTGGTTGTCTGACCGGATGGACCGACGCTATTTGATCCTTGTGGTGGCACTCGGCGGAGCGGTCGGGTCGATGATTGGCATGCTGTTTGGCACCGATTATTATGTGCTGCTGCTGGCGGCCTTTATCATCGGCGGTCTGTCCAACCCGCTCTATTCGCTGCTGATCGCGCATACCAATGACTTCCTTGAACATGACGACATGGCCGCCGCCTCGGGTGGGCTTGTGTTCATCAACGGGCTGGGTGCGATTGCCGGGCCGTTGATTACCGGTTGGTTGATGAGCCCCGATATCCTTGGCCCTCCGGGATTGTTCCTGTTTATGGGCTCGTTGTTGTTCCTATTGGCCGGTTATGCCGCCTATCGCGCGACGCAGCGACCAACTGTCCCGATTGAGGAAACCGGATCACTGGCACCGATGTACCCATCGGCGACCGGTGTTGTTGTTGAATTTGCACAAGAAATCGCCATTGAAACCGCTCTGGAAGAGCAAGAAAATGAAAATAATGCCAATTAATGCCGGAAATGTTGCATATGTTGCAAATTGTTACTGTATTTCAACGGCAAATAGGTTTTTATAACAATATAGCCCGGGGGCTTATTGTTAACGGAGTACAGCCAATGGTTGGTCCAGATGATGTGTTGAAATTTTGGTTGGACGAAGTGGGTCCAGCTGGTTGGTATAAACAGGACCCGGCGTTTGACGCGGATGTTTCTGAGCGCTTTTCAGAAGCTTGGAAAGATGCCCGTGACGGGCGCTTTGGGCTTTGGCTGACCTATCCCAGCGGGGCGTTGGCCTATATTATTCTAACCGATCAATTGTCGCGCAATATGTTCCGCGGCAATGGTCAGGCCTTTTCCACCGATCGTGCCGCTTTGGCCGCCGCCAAATCAGCCATCGACAAAGGCTGGGACATGCGCATTGACGAACCGGCGCGACAGTTCTTTTATCTGCCGTTGATGCATTCGGAAAACCTCTGTGATCAGGAACGCTGTGTGCGCCTGATGTGTCAGCGAATGCCAATCAGCGGGGCAGGCAATCTGTTGCATGCCCGGGCCCACCGCGAAGTCATTCGCCAGTTTGGCCGCTTTCCCTATCGCAATGACGTGTTGGACAGGGCCTCGTCATCCAACGAGACTGTTTATGTCTCGTCGGGCGGCTATGGTCAGACATTCCGCGAATTTGAGGCCGCCTCAGCCTGATCGTTGCCCAGTGAATGATGTGAATATGGCTCTGGGACTTGAACAGAGCCGTTGCTGATCCCATCCTGAACCCTCGGCCTGTGCTGCGTCTGAAATGTCGCGTAACAGGTGTATTGATGTGTTTGTAAAAATAGTTTAATGCTAAACTAGTTTTTTACCGCACTTACCTGAGGGAAAATCATGGCTGCTAAATCCTTTGATCTGATCGTTATTGGCGCTGGACCGGGGGGCTATGTTGCCGCCATTCGGGCGGCGCAGCTTGGTCTGAAGGTGGTTATTGTTGAACGCGAACATATGGGCGGCATCTGTCTGAACTGGGGATGTATCCCAACCAAGGCATTGCTGCGCAGCTCTGAGGTGTTCCATCTGATGCACCGGGCCCAGGAATTTGGCCTGAAGGCTGACAATATCAGCTATGATCTGGACGCCGTGGTCAAACGTTCGCGCGGGGTGGCCAAACAATTGGCCGGTGGCGTGGCGCATCTGATGAAAAAGAACAAAGTCACTACGGTGATGGGGACGGCGACCGTGACCGGCAAGGGCAAGGTGTCGGTGAAAACCGATAAGGGCAGTGAGGATTTGACCGCCAAGAACATCATCATCGCCACCGGTGCGCGCGCCCGCGAATTGCCGGGTCTTGAGGCCGATGGCGATCTGGTCTGGACCTATAAACACGCGCTAAACCCGCCGCGGATGCCGAAAAAGCTGTTGGTGATCGGGTCAGGGGCCATTGGCATCGAATTTGCCAGTTTCTACAACACACTTGGCGCTGACACGACGGTGGTCGAAGTCATGGACCGGGTTTTGCCGGTTGAGGACGCCGAAATCAGCGCATTCGCCAAAAAGCAGTTTGTTAAACAGGGTATGAAGATCAAGGAAAAGGCCATGGTCAAGCAGCTGGATCGCGGCAAAGGCAAGGTTATCGCGCATATCGAAACCGGTGGCAAAGTCGAAAAACTGGAATTTGACTCGGTCATCAGCGCTGTTGGCATCGTTGGAAATGTCGAAAACCTGGGTCTTGAGGGTGTCGGCGTCAAAATTGATCGCACCCACATTGTGACGGATGAATACTGCCGCACCGGTGTTGACGGAATTTTTGCCATTGGCGATATCGCTGGCGCGCCTTGGCTGGCCCACAAAGCCTCGCACGAAGGCGTGATGGTGGCGGAACTGATCGCTGGCGGTCATCCACATCCGGTCAAACCCGAATCCATTGCCGGCTGTACCTATTGCCACCCACAAATCGCCTCGGTGGGCTATACCGAGGCCAAAGCCAAAGAGCTGGGCTATGATATCCGCGTTGGCCGTTTCCCGTTTATGGGCAATGGCAAGGCAATCGCCCTGGGCGAGGCCGAAGGTCTGGTCAAAACCGTATTTGACGCCAAAACCGGCGAGTTGCTAGGCGCACACATGGTTGGGGCCGAGGTGACCGAATTGATCCAGGGCTATGTTGTCGGGCGCCAGTTGGAAACCACCGAAGAAGACCTGATGAACACGGTTTTCCCGCATCCAACCCTGTCCGAAATGATGCATGAAAGCGTGCTTGACGCGTATGATCGCGTTATCCACATGTAAATAGGTCGCTCCATTTGGGGTGTTCCCGAATGGGCCTGTCGTTACATTCGGCTGTGCAAACCTTGGATTGCGTGTTTTAGTGTGGCGAAGCCGGAGGTTCCCTTGGTCAGTTTAAATCGCGTGGAAATGCAGAAATCCAGCCGTCGGATGATCCGGGCGCTCGGCCCTGAAAACCTTGACGTGGCAGAAGTGTCGGGCAAATGGGGCCGTTTGTTCAATTTCCGCAGCTACGAGCAGTTTCGCTATCCCAAATGGGATGTCTGTGCGGGGCCGTATCGCCATGACGATGACAAGGTGATGAAGTTCGATTTGATTATGGCGAATCAGGTGTGGGAGCATCTGGACCGACCCTATGCAGCCACCAAAAATGTGCGTCGTATGCTACGCAAAGGCGGGCATTTCTGGTTAGCCGTGCCGTTTTACATTCCCTTTCATGCTGCTCCTATGGATAATTCACGTTGGTCTGCCCGGGGACTAAAGAACCTGCTGATCGAATGCGGCTTTGAAGAAGACGAAATTCACGCCGAACAATGGGGCAACCGCAACGCCGCCTTGCGCAATATGGAGGAAAAATGGCCTCCATCCTTTATCGAAGACGGTGACAGCCTCCAGAATGATCCCGACATGCCGATCTGTGCTTGGGCAATTGCCCGTAGAACCTAAAGGGACGAAACTGGCGCTTGCATTTGGACCCTCTTTGTTCTCATATACGTATAACGGACCCTCTGTGAAGAAATAGTTAAACGCTGCGGGGCGTGTAAATTGACATTGGAAATTGAACTGGCGAGTAGCGTTGTGAAAAACGTAACTATTTGTCGTTAGGGTCAACTAGGGTCGGCATTGGGCACATTTAAATGGAACAATGAACCCGCTTTGGCGTGATATTGGGGCTTTGGGATGCTGGGTTGGGTGCTGCGGCACAGTTTGGCAAAATATCTGTGTCCTTTGCAATGCTGGCGGATGTCTACGGGACCGCTGGTGCGGCATTTGGGTTTGTAGAGCACATTTTTCGGTGTCGCCTTTTCGGTTCTGGTTTGGGCTGCCTTGAGTACGGACTTATGGTGTGTTTGCGCTATTTGCGGCGCATAGTGGCTATATGTGTTCCATCCCGGATGATGAGATAGATCCTCGCCGCTCTGCATTTTTTATGGCAAGGTCGGTCTTAGGTGACATCTGGGAGGACGCTCAATGCTGATCAATCTTCATAGCCGGGCGGCGGCTACACCCAAGGTGCGTGCGGAGATTCAAGCGAGTAACGAACCTGCCTGGATCTCGGCAGAGCGGTAGGGTACGACAGAGCAGACGGTTTGGAAGTGGCGCAGGCGCGACAGCGTGCATCTCTCTCATGGTTCACAAGTGAACCACTGCCGGGCAATGGACCGCAGCCATATGGCGCATCGCTTGCAAACGACGCTGACGCCTGCTCAGGACGCCGTTGCGGTTGCCCTGCGCAAGACGTTGCTTGTGTCGTTGGATGACCTTCTCGCCGTGGTACGCGAGTTTCTGAACCCGGATATTTTACGCCCGGGGCTGGATCGCAGCCTGCCCCGTCACGGGGTGGGAAATCTGCGTGATCTGAAGGTCAAGACCGCCCGCCCCAAGCACAGCGGCTTTAAGGCCTATGAGCCCGGATACATCGACGTGAAGTACCTGCCACAAATGGCAAATGAAACCTCCCGCTGCTATCTGTTCGTGGCGATTGATCCACTGCTCGGCAGGTGATGCAAGGCATCACTGTGAGAGGGGCCACCCGCTGGGTCTTTATCCGCATCTACAACAGCTTGACGGCAGCCAATGCGCGCCGCTTCCTCGGCGACCCAGAGCGCGCCTGCCCCCTCTCGGGACATTGCGTTGCAATGCCCTGCGGGCAGTGAATGCGCATCCACACCATTTTGACGGACAATGGATAACGGAAAAGAGTTTACTGACCGGTTGTTTGGTCTTCGTAAACGGGCGCAAAGCGGGAAGCATGAGTTCGACAAGCTATGAATGGTCGTATCGAGGATGTGCTGCAAAGCCATCACTTCAAATCTGGCGAAGAGCTGGAAGCTACGCTGCATCGATACGTCAGGCTCTACAACCCGCAATTGCCACAATCAGCTTTGGACAGCAAGACGCCCTTGCAAGCGATGAAGGACTGGCACAAACCCAAATCGGAACTGTTCAAGAAACAGACATACTACCGTCCGGGATGTGACAGGTAACTTCAACAAAAAAACTGGACCTGATGCCCTCTGCACCAGCGGGCATCAGGCGACAAAGATTTTCTTGCGCCATTTGAACGAAAATGTCACCCTTTGGTCATATTGTCACCAAAGGGGACTAAGATGATTAACTTTAAGTCTATTATTGCAGGCACAATCACAGCATTTGCGCTGTCTGGTGCGGCCGTTGCTCAGGATTGCCCGCGTGGTACGCTGGACGAACGGTACTGTGACGCCGATGGTGATCTGATCGCCGATATCCCGATGGATGCCAGTAAACTGGCCGATCCTGATACGCTGATTTTCACCTATACCCCGGTCGAAGACCCTGCGGTTTATGTCTCAGTCTGGACCGAATTCATGGACCATCTGGCCGACAAAACCGGCAAAAAGGTAAAGTTTTTCCCGGTTCAGTCCAACGCTGCCCAGATTGAGGCGATGCGGTCGGGCCGTCTGCATATTGCCGGTTTCAACACCGGATCAAACCCTTTGGCGGTGAATTGTGCCGGGTTCCGTCCGTTTACCATCATGGCGTCGCTGGACGGCCACTTTGGCTATGAGATGGAAATTTTGACCTACCCAGGATCAGGAATTGAAACGGTTGAGGACATTCGTGGCAAAGAATTGGCCTTTACTTCGCCGACCTCAAATTCCGGCTTCAAAGCCCCTAGCGCAATTCTGAAAGGCGACTACGACATGATCCCGGACCGGGATTTTGAGCCGGTGTTTTCAGGCAAGCATGACAATTCAATCATGGGCGTGGCCAATCAGGACTATCTGGCGGCTTCGATCGCCAATTCGGTTTTGGCACGGATGATCAGTCGTGGAGAATTGAAGGCCGAGGACGTTGTATCAATTTACAAATCGCAGACTTTTCCAACCACCGGATTTGGCGTTGCCCACAACCTGACGCCTGAATTGCAGGCACAAATTCAGGACGCGTTCTTTAGTTTCGATTGGGAAGGTACGGCGCTGAAGGCCGAGTTTGAAAAGTCCAACGAAGGTCAATTCTTGCCAATGAACTACAAAGATTTCTGGGAAGTGATCCGCAAAATAGACACTGCAAATGGCGTGTCATATTCTTGCAGCTAAACCTTTGACCCATTAAATTTGAGGCGCCCGGCAGGGTCGGGCGCTTTCCTTTATTGCCTACTGAAAGATTAATATGCTGCGTTTGGAAAAGCTCACCAAGATTTATAAAACGGGCGATAAGGCGCTGAATGCTGTCGATCTTGAGGTTCCTGCCGGGCAGGTTCTGGCGCTGATCGGGCCCTCGGGTGCGGGCAAATCAACCCTCATACGCTGTTTGAATCGGTTGGTTGAACCGACGTCAGGCTCGGTGTTTCTGGACGATATTGAGATCACCAAATTGGGCGCCGGTGCCTTGCGGCGCGAACGTCGTCGCATGGGCATGATCTTTCAGGAATACGCGCTGGTTGAACGCCTGACAGTGATGGAAAATGTGCTGTCCGGGCGGCTGGGCTATGTCGGGTTTTGGCGCAGTTTGCTGCGCAAGTTTCCACAGTCGGATGTAGACGAGGCATTTCGCCTGCTGGACCGTGTTGGGCTGGTGGAAATGGCTGACAAACGTGCCGATGAATTGTCAGGTGGGCAGCGCCAGCGGGTCGGCATTTGTCGTGCTCTTATACAGGATCCTGCGGTATTGCTCGTGGATGAACCAACCGCGTCGCTTGATCCAAAAACATCGCGTCAAATCATGCGGTTAATCACCGAACTTTGTGCAGAACGTGAACTCGCTGCTATCGTAAATATCCACGATGTGGCGCTGGCGCAAATGTTCGTTTCGCGCATTGTTGGGCTGGAAAAAGGCGCCGTGGTATTTGATGGCGCGCCCGGTGATCTGACCGAGGAGGTTTTGACCCGGATTTACGGCGAAGAAGACTGGGCGGACACCATCCAGAACGTCGATGACGAAGGCGGCGAGAAATGAGCGTGGCGCTGGAATCTCGGCTGGGAAAACCCTGGAAAAGGCAGCCGTTTATTACCTCACCCGTGCTGCGGTGGGCGATGATTATTTGCGCGGTGGTCTATCTTGTTTTGGCCATTGGTTCGCTTGAAGTGAACTGGTCGCGGGTTTACCGCGGCCTTGATCGCGGCTGGCAGTTTTTTCTGGCGTTTGTTCACCCGGATTTTGTGTCGCGCGCCCATGATATTCGCGTTGGGCTGACCGAAAGTGCTGTGATGGCGCTGGCCTCAACTGTTGTCGGCATCGCGGTGTCAGTGCCGATTGGTTTGGGCGCGGCACGCAATATCTCGATCCTGCCGGTTTATCTGCTGTGCCGGTCGATCATCGCTTTGTCGCGGGCGTTAAATGAAATTGTGGTGGCGATTTTGCTGGTGGCGATCTTTGGTTTTGGTCCGCTGGCCGGTTTTCTGACGCTAAGCTTTGCCACCATCGGTTTTTTGTCAAAACTGCTCGCCGAAGAGATTGAGGACATGAACAAAGTCCCGGCGGAAGCCGTGCGCGCCACCGGTGCCAGTTGGCTGCAACGTTATGTGTACGGGGTGCATCCGCAGGTGGTGCCGCGTCTGATTGGCCTGTCGATGTACCGGCTTGATATCAACTTTCGCGAAAGCGCGGTGCTGGGGATTGTTGGAGCCGGAGGGATTGGTGCAACGTTGAATACGGCCTTTGATCGCTATGAATTTGATACGGCGGCGGCGATCCTCTTGGTTATTATCGCGGTGGTGATGGTGCTGGAATATCTGTCGGGCGTCATCCGGGCGAGGGTGCAGTAATGGTTGTTTCTACGCGGGGTGGCACCAAAGTTTGGCAGCGCCGGGATCGTAATTCGCAATTGAAAATCTGGGCCATGTGGATGGTAGGAACAGCGATTTTCATGTGGAGTTGGCAGCAGATTTCGGCCGCGACCACCTGGATGTTTTTCTTTGATGCGCCACGTATTGCAGCCGATATTGGCGGGCGGGCGATGCCGCCGCGATGGGGCTATATCAACACGTTGTGGGAGCCGCTGTGGGACACGCTAAACATCGCCACGCTGGGTACAATAATGGCGTTGGTGATGGCGGTTCCGGTGGCGTTTCTGGCGGCGCGAAATACAACGCCGTCGGCGGTATTTGTACGCCCGATTGCGTTGTTGATCATTGTGTCGACCCGGTCGATCAATTCGCTGATCTGGGCGCTGTTATTGGTTAAGATCATTGGCCCTGGCGTGTTTGCCGGGTTGATTGCCATCGCTATTCGGTCGATCGGTTTTTGCGCCAAGTTGTTGTATGAAGCCATTGAAGAGATTGACGAAAACCAGGTTGAAGCGATTACCGCTACGGGCGCCAGTCGCTGGCAGATTATGGTTTACGGGATTGTTCCACAGATCATGCCGGCATTTGCCGGGATCGCGGTGTTCCGATGGGATATCAACCTACGCGAATCCACCGTGCTCGGGCTTGTCGGGGCGGGCGGGATTGGTCTGCAATTGCAGGGATCATTGAACACGTTGGCGTGGCCGCAGGTCAGCCTTATATTGCTGGTGATATTGCTAGCTGTTGTGGTCAGCGAATGGGTGTCTGCCAAGGTGCGCGGCGCTATTATCTGATTGGGATGGACCCATTGGCCCATCATTCGATATTTGTCATTTTTGCAAAATGACGTTTGCCTCCGGCGGAGGTATTTGTGACGAGAAGAATTTGGACGTGCTCTGTCGCCTTCAAAACGGCAGGCGTCAACAAAGATATATTGGAAGTTGGGAAGGGGGCGCGACATGTTCAATGTTGCTGGCGATGGTTTCGGCGCTAAGGCGTTCGGATTCTGAGAGCAGAGTCATTTCAGCCTCGATGAGCGCAGCACTGCCAATATAGCTGATGCGGTCGCCGTCGAATTTTGGCAGCAGACGGATGCGGGCCGCGCTGTCCAGGTCGATGAAATTACCAAAACCACCGCAGAGTTGCACTTCGACCAGTTCGGCGTCGGGGACATCCATGACCTTTTGCAACATGCAGATACCAGCGTAAATTGCACCTTTGGCCAATTGTAATGCGCGAACATCCAGCTGGGTCAGGCTGATGTCGTCACCATGGGCGCTTTAGGATTTGTCGACGAGGATGAAGGCGCGGATTTTACCATCTTGGGTGAAACAGCCCTTGAGCGGTTGGAGCAGGGCATCAGGCGGTTGCGGTTGCCCATGACCACCTCACCATTGGTGCCGATATCGACCAGCAGCCGGGTCTCAACGCTTTCGTGCAGACGCGAGGCGATGATGGCGCTGACCGTATCGGCTCCGACAAATCCGGCGATGATTGGCAGTAGGTAGATCTGTGCATTTGGCGCGGTTTTCAGCAGTATATCTCTGGATTTGAACACTTCGCCACGTCGCGTCACCGGCGCATAGCGGTGCGCCGGTGGTATTGCCGGACACAAGGTCGCTGTTATTTTTGCGCCCGCTGCCCGTGCAGATTGCAAGATTGTAGTGCCGCGTTCGACCGATACAGTTCGGTCGCCCATGTCGCCAACAAATTTGACCGAAACCGTTTGTACCATGCTTAACCTGCTTTTGCGGCGGCTTCGGCCTTGGCCTGAGCGCGACAATATTTGATGTATACTGCGACTCCTTAAGAACCCGAAGAGGTTGTTGATGTTCGAGGGGAAATGGATTCTCCTTCGGCTATGATCTGCCCCAAATTTCTTTCCCAAGAAGACCGTCGTGAACTTCTGGCCTGTTTGAAGCGTCAGCGCGAGGATCATGGCGTTGCGCGGCGAGCAAACGCGCTTTTACTGCTGGATGACGGCAAATCCTGTGTCGAGATTGCGCAGGTGCTTTACCTTGATGATGACACGGTGCGTGGCTG
>JBLHMP010000015.1:0-57850 GCA_047623555.1 Granulosicoccus sp. | reverse complement strand
GGCTGCCGTTGCATTGCGACCGCTTTGCACCAGCACATCTATACTGATCGACCGCACGCCATAGCCAATGCTTCTTGCCCCTCATCGTGATCACGACCTCGTCGAGATGCCACTTGTCAGAAAACTGACCCGTCGATCTGCGGCGGATGTCGGTGGCAAAGTGACGCCCGGATTTCTCAGCCCAGGCCCGGACTGTTTGATGCGAAACTGTGATGCCGCGTTCAGCTAACAGATCCTCGACCATCCGCAAACTGAGTGGAAACTTGAAGTACAGCCAGACCGCTTGGGCGAATACGTCCGACGGGAAACGATGGCGGTGATAGAGTGGTGAGCTGTTTATTTTGATCATGCGGCCCCATCCCAAATCAGCGCAACCCGTGCACTAAATTTACAGTGCCGCGCAGCGAATCCGCTATCCAATCACCAGCAAGGTAGCATCAAGGATCAGGGCCGCAATTACTACAAACGACAGGTTCCAGCGAAATCCAATCTCTGATGGCATATGTCCAATGCAACGCCCCAAAAGACGGGTAGACGTGGCAAATGGCGAGAGGCCGACCACGATGGCCCATGTCACCGAGATCATCAGCGCGACGACCTCGGGCGCAAATTCCATGCCCGGCAGCGCCACCAACGTTTCAATCACCAAAATCGCCGTTACAAGCGGATTCACCGACAACAACGCCAATCCGATCATAACCCAAGAGGCAACAACCAAAACCGGGCCTTCGGTCAACCCAAACCGCGAGATTCCGGCACTTAAAAGCTGCACATCAATCTGTGGCAACAGGATCACGGCAAGAAAGCCCGAAGCGGCAAATATGGTGATCTCGTTACGTGTTTCGCGAAACGACGGCAGGATCTTTCTGCTGATCCGTCTGCCGGTGAGAAATGCGGCCTTGTGCATGCCATAATGCCGTTTCTGGATGATGGTCCAGCCAATGCTGATAAACGGGATGGCGATCAGCAGGCCGCTGATCAGATTAAGATCAAGTTGGCGGGCAATTACCCCGCCCGTAATGGGCACCAGAATGACGATCCCGGTCAAGGCCGCAAAAGGCCTCAAAAACGGTTGCCTCGGCGCGGGCTGCCCGGGCACCTTTGGCCGCTGAAATGTCAGCCGGTCAAGCGCCCAGCCCAGCCCAAGGTAAAGCAACGTTGCCGCCCCCCCGTAGGGCAACATATCCCTCCATGTCACGTCAAGCGAACTGGAAACTATGATCGCGATTGCAACCGATGTCGGCGCCCAGATCGGCACCGCGCAGAAACTGCGCAAAACGGCCAGTGACATCCGGTGAAGTCTGATCTGGCGGACACGCTCATCATCCGAATTCCGGCTTTCATGAACCGCGCGCCGCACCATTGTTCCCAGCAGGTTCACCGCGCCAAGGCTCATCAGCGCGCTCATCAGATGGCCCCCTACTGTCAACGTCAGATAGCGTCGCCCCGGCGATTGATTAACGATGATCCTTCCGCAGGTCCGCACCAGTTTCGATGTTTGGGCCGCATCGCGCAATGTCCCGAGCGCAACAACGAAAAACGCCAGAAACGCGGCGCGGTCGATGGCATCGGCCAGCAGTATCGGTGATGTTCGCCCACTCAGCCAGAAAAACAAGAACAGCCCGAGCGACCCGATCAAAGGCGCGCGCGCCGCAAACATCAGCAGCGGCCATTCGAGCAAAATAAAGATACCCAGAAACAAACCGGATAGCGTTGTGCTGAACAGCGACCCATCCAATAAATGAACCGCCGACATCAGGCTGGCAAAGGTGACGCAAAGCGAGGAAAACTGCGCGCGTGTCACCCGAAAAGATCACGCAGCTTGCGCTTGAACATCTTGCCGGACGCGTCGCGCGGCAGGGTCGTCATCACATGCAGATCACGCGGAATTGCATATCCCGCGATGCTTTTTTGCAGGAAATCGCGCACCTCAGCCAAACTCAGATCATCGCCGGGCCTTAATTGCACGGCTGCAACCACACGTTCGCCCATATCCGCATCGGGCAGGCCAAAGACCGCACAATCAAGGATCACAGGATGCTGGATCAGCGCCGCCTCGATCTGCGCCGGATAGATGTTCACCCCACCTGCGATGATCATATCCTTCTTGCGATCGGTCAGAAACAGATAGCCGTCTGCATCAAGATAGCCAACATCACCGCAAGTGATCAGCCCTTCATGCTCAATCGCGGCGCGTTCTTCTGGCAAACCTTGATAGGTGAAATCAGGATAGGTATGCAGGCGTACAAATATCTCGCCCTCAACGCCGCTTGGGCATTCGGTGCCGTTTTCATCGAACACCTTCACAGTGGCATTGGGCACGGCACAGCCAACAGTTCCGGGGTGCGCCAGGGCTTCGCGCGGGCTGCAATAGGTCACAACACCGGTTTCGGTGCCGCCGTAATATTCATAGATAACCGGCCCCCACCAGTTGATCATCGCGCCTTTTATATCTGCGGGGCAAGGCGCGCCTGCATGCACCACATGCGTCAGTGACGACACATCATAGCGCGACCGCACCGCATCAGGCAGCTTCAACAGACGCACAAAAATCGTCGGTACCACAAACGCATGGGTGATCTGATGGCCCGCGATCAGTGCCAAGGTTTCTTCGGCCTCAAACCGGGGTTGCAGGATGATATCACCGCCCGTGAAAAACGCCGACATCGCATTCCGGTTCGGGGCGCTGTGATACATCGGCGCAACGATCAGCGTATGTGCGCCTTTGACAAATGCATTGTGGTTGCCTGATGTGGTGATCCCAACAGACCCCAATCGCCGCACCCCTTTGGGCTGCCCGGTGGTCCCGGATGTATAGATCATCGCCGCTTGCGGTTGCGGCGGCGGGCCGTCCCATTCGGGATGCTGGCCAAGCCAGTTGGCCCAATTGGCCATACCCTGCGGCACCTGCGCTTCGGCATCTGTAATCCCAAACGCCTTTGCTATTCCGGGGGGTGTTTCAACAACCAAAACTGTCAATCCACGCAGCACATCATCGGGAATATCCGCGCCAATCCGACGCCAGATATCCGCATGCACGATCCAGGCTGTTGCCCCGCTATCGCGCAACAAATAGGTGGCTTCGTCGCCTGTGTAATGCCAGTTGATGGCCGTCGCGACAGCTTCGATCATCGACGCGGCAAGCGTGGCGGCGAAAAACGCCGCCTCGTTGCGCAGCATGATCGCAAGTGTGCTGCCACGGCCCAGCCCAGCAGTGCTTAATCCCGAGGCCGCCCAACGCGCGTCGCGGTAGACGGTGCCAAAGGCAACAACGTGATCCGCACAGATTATCCGGCCCTGAGGTTCTTCTGACAAGTTATACGCCCCTAAAAATCGGTTTGCGCTTTTCAACAAACGCCATCACGCCTTCTCGAAAATCCTGTGTTCCGAATGCCTTGGCCTGACTGCTTGCCTCGATCCTCAGCACTTCTTCCAGCGGCGCGGTGCCTGCGACTGAAATCTCTCGTTTGATCAAGCCAAGCGATAACGTCGGCCCCTTGGCCAGTTTCGCGCCCATTTCAAACGCGGCATCCATCAGCGCGCCGTCTTCGTAAACGTGGTGGACCAGCCCCCATTCTTGCGCTGTCTTGGCATCAATCGCGGCGCCCAGCATCGCCATGGCAGCGGCCCGGCCCGCGCCGATCTTGCGGGTCAGCATATAAGATGCGCCGCCATCCAAAACGGCCCCAATGCGCACGAAAGTAGCCGCAAATATTGCGGATTCTGCCGCAAGGATGATATCTGCCGCCAGTGCCACGCTGAAACCAGCCCCCGCCGCCGGGCCGTTGATTGCCGCAATCACTGGCACGGGCAATCCCCGCAACAGCATAATCATCTGGTTGATGCCGTTGATCACCTGACGCTCGATTATTGGAATGCGTTCGAACAGCGTATCAGGGTTCAGATCGGCCCCACTGCAAAACCCACGACCGGAGCCGGCAATCAATATCGCACGGGCACGGGGGTTGTCGGCTTCTTCGCGCAATACCTTCACAACGGTATTGCGCATCTCGTCAGAAAAGGCGTTCAACCGCTCGGGTCTGTTCAGGGTGATAACCAGTAGATCATCCCGCCAGTCCACCAATACATCAGCCACCTCAGACGCCCTCTTTGCCTACAATCGTCAGCGAACAGACGTTCTGATGCGGGAACCCGCCCAGATTATGCGTCATGCCAAACACCGGCTCTTGCTGGCGTTGACGTGCCCCCGCACGGCCCTGCATTTGCAAATACATCTCGTAAATCATGCGGATGCCTGACGCGCCAATCGGGTGGCCAAAACATTTCAACCCACCGTCGATCTGGCAGGGGATTTTGCCATCAGCGTCAAAGAACCCATCCATCACATCCTTGATCGCGCCGCCTTCGGGCGAGATAAACAGATCTTCCATCGTCACCAGTTCGGTGATGGAAAAACAATCATGCACCTCAAACAGGCTCATCTGTTCACGCGGGTTGACGATGCCCGCTTCCTTATAGGCCCGTTGCGCCGCCACCCGCGTAGTTTCGAAATAGCTGCCATCCCAATTATTATACTCGGCCTCGGCCCCGTTAGAGCCGGACAGTTGGATCGCCTTGACAGTAACCAGATCTTTTTTGCCAAGCGATTTCGCAATCTCGGGCGTTGTCACAATAACGCAGGCCGAACCATCGCTGACCCCGCAGCAATCGTACAGGCCCAGAGGGTCGGCGATCATCGGCGCGTTCAGCACCGTTTCTTCGGTGATGCGATTGCGCAGATGTGCCTTGGGGTTCAGCGCGCCATTGTCATGGCTCTTGATCGAAATATGCGCCATCGCCCGTTTTAGATCATCCTTGTTCACACCGTGCTTGGCCCGGTATGCCGTTGCCAACTGCCCAAACGATCCGGGCGCTGAAATGTTGGACCAATAAAGGTCATTGACCGTGCCGCGCCCACGTTGTGGCAACCCGCCGTACCCGGTGTCTTTCAGCTTTTCCACCCCCAGTGCCAGTGCAATATCGCAGGCTCCGGATGCCACCGCATAAACGGCGCCGCGAAACGCTTCGGTGCCGCTGGCGCAATAATTCTCGACCCGGCTGACGGGAATATATGGCAGGCGCAGCGCCTTGGCCAAGGGAACGGCCGATTTACCGACGTGCTGTTCTTCGATTGCTGTGCCAAGCCACGCCGCGTCGATCTGGCTTTTCTCAATGCCTGCATCCTCCAGCGCCTCAATAAACGCTTCGATCATCAGATCTTCGGCGCTGTCCATCCAACGTTCGCCAAATTTGGAACAGCCCATGCCAAGAATGGCGACTTTATCTTTGATACCGCTAGCCATGATTAATTATCCTCTTGTTGCATGTGACTGGGTCGGCGTTGCCTTCCAGAAATATCGTCGGAAACCGCGAATATTATCATAATCCTTGACCCGGAACATCATCCGCATCTCAAGCCCCACGTCGAGTTCCTCGTCCGGATCAATATCGGTGAAATCGTTCATTAGACGCCCACCACCGTCAAATTGCACCATACCATAATAGGCGGGCGGGTCGGGGGAATAGGTCAGACGGTCGGCGGTAAAGCTGTTTAGCCGCCCGGTCTTTTCAGCAAACGGATGGTCCTTTTGGGCGTCCACCGCGCCGCAATTTGGGTTTACGCACACATTGGTTTTGGGAAACTGTACCGTGCCGCAGGCCGTGCATTCACCGCCCATCATCTTTTGCGTCATATCCTTGGTGCGATAGTGGGTTGAAAGGCTTGTCGCCTTGTCCAGTTCCGATCGGATGCCCCGTTCCATAATCATCAGATCATTGAAGGCCAGAAACTTATGATAGTTTTTCTCGACGCGCCGCCGCGCCAGATGGCCTGTGATGCCCGCACGCGGAGTGAGCTTTTTCAATGCTTCGGTGGTTTCAAACAACAACACATCACAGCCCTGCCCGAACCCAACGACAAGGATGCGGTCGCCGGGTCTGGCGTCTTCCAGTGCTTTGACCAACATGACCAGCGCATGTGCTGTTCCGGTCTCGCCACAGGTGGCCTGCAGATTGTCGGCCACAGCTTCGGCCGGTATCCCAAGTTTCTTTGCCAGCCCCACCGCCACATTGCGCGCAGCGGGCGGAAAGCAGAAACAACTAACGTCACTTGCTGCAATGCCGGCCTGTGCCAGCACGCGGGTCACAACCGGTGGCACGATCTGATTATATCCCTCATCCCTGATCCAGCGCGCTTCCCAACCATAGTCAAATTCTTCGCCCTGACCGCGATAGTGATCGACAAAATCAACCGCCTCAGAGCCGGCCCCCAAGAGCCGCGCAACAACGTCGCCTTGCCCAACCAACAGCGCGGCGGCACCGTCGCCATAGGTCATCTCCATTGGTCCTGCGGCCTTGGTCCGCCGTTTATCGGCTGCGATCACAAGCGCCGGAGCATCCACTGCCGAGCGCAGCGCCAATGACAATGCCGAAGTGCCCGCACGCTGTGAAGACGCCAAATCAACCGTCAGCGCATCAGCGTTGATATCAAGGGCATCAGCCACGATCCCTGCGTTCTGGCGATCAAGAAACGGAAAACTAGTGGATGCCATGAACAGCCCTGACAACCCCGCCCGGTCATGCCCTGTCAAACAATCGCGCCCGGCCTCAACGGCCATGGTCACGCTGTCTTCATCCCAATTGGCCATCGTACGTTCGCCTTTGGCCAACCCTTGCAAACCGGGGTTAAACCAACTGTGTGCCTTGGCGATTTCGCTGCGTTGCAGTCGCGCTTTGGGCAGGTAGCCGCCAAAGGCAAGAATGCCAATATCCATTTTGTTCCTCAATTCCTATTTCCTATCTGTAATCCGCTTAAAGGCGCCCGAAGCCGTGGCAATCAGATTGCCCTGCGAATCCGTGATCTTGCTTTCGGCAAAAAAGATGGTTCGCCCGCCGCCAACAACCCGCCCTTCTGCAATCATCCGCCCTTCGGTAAGTGGTTTGACGAAATTTGTAGACAGCGAGATAGTAACGCTGAGCGCGCGTTTTCCTGGCGGCGCCCGATAACAGCCACTGATGCCGCAGGCATAATCCAGCGCGGTCAAGATAACGCCGCCATGGGTGATGCCCAGAACATTAAAATGATGCGGCTCTACATCAAGCGTAAGGCGTGCAAAATTTTCCGACCAGTCGATCAACCGAAATCCGACATGCTCCAGAAACCCACCCGTTGGGGCACCTTCAACTTGTGTCATAATGCACCCTTGGCATAGGCCTCGCGCAGGGCGACCTTGTCTATTTTGTTGATCGGCGTCAGCGGTAAACTGTTGGTGGTAAACGTCACGCCGCGCGGGCATTTGTAATGTGCAATTCGCGCGCGCGCATGTTCGATAAGCTCTTTCGCGCTGACGTTTGCCGCTGGTTTCAGCACCACTACGGCATGCACCGCTTCGCCCCATTTGTCGTCCGGCACGCCAATAACCGCAACCGCCGCAATCGCGGGGTGGAGGGAAATCACGTTTTCAACCTCAATGGGATAAACGTTTTCGCCACCCGAAATGATCATATCTTTGATGCACCCCACAACATAAAGGAACCCACCCGCATCCAAATATCCACTGTCACCAGTGTGATACCAACCCTCTCTGAAGGACAGCGCCGTTTGCGCGGCATTGCCCCGATAGCCGCGAGCCACATTCGGTCCGCGCGCGACAATCTCGCCCACTTCGCCCGTGGGCACGGCCCGCCCTGCCGTATCGACAATCCGCAGATCTACATGGGCACAAATGCGCCCAACAGAGGTCATCTTGCCCGCAAACGGCCCCTCAAGAGTGTGATATTCCGCCGTCAGTACAGTCAGCACCGGCGAGGCTTCGGTCATGCCATACGCCTGCGCAAACTTAATCTGCGGCATCTCTTTCATGACCCGGCTCAGCAGAGCCTCCGGGATCGGGGCCGCGCCATAGGTCATCATCCGCAACGACGATAAATCGCTATCGGCAAAATCCGGGTGATCAAGAATCATCACCAACACCGTTGGCACGGTTTGCGCAACATTGACGCCATGGGCGGTAACAAGCCGCAGCATTTCAGCCGGATCAAACCGTTGCATGATCACGGTGTGCGCGCCCAAAACCACGGCGCTATAAACGCGCGAGCCTGAGCCTGCGTGAAACAATGGCCCCGATACCAGATGCGTCTCACTCTCTTTGAACCCGTAAGGGGCGAGGGTGCCGAGCGCGTTGCTCAACACATTGGAATGGGACAGTTCCACGCCTTTGGGCTGCCCCGTGGTGCCACCAGTATACAGCAGAATAATGGTGTCGTCGTCCTGTCCTGCCAGTGCGGGATCAAGGTGTTGAACCGCGCCATTTGCGATATCGTCATAGGATAATTCACCAGGGCGCAACGCCATCTCACCCGCGCCCATGATCACGGTTACGCTCTCAACCTGCGCGGCAACCGCCCGGGCCATATCCATGTGCGCCGCGTCCGCGATCAGAATCGTTGGATTGCAATCCCTCAGGATTTCGACAATTTCCGCCTCGGAAAGGCGATAATTGATGGGCACGCTGGCCGCTCCGACCAGCGACGGAATAAAATATAGCTCAAACAGATGGTGCGAATTAAAGCCCAGGTGCGCCACGAGATCACCACGCCCAACCCCCAGTTCATGTAATTTTGCCGCCATTGCCCGACAGCGCGAATGGGTCTGCGCCCAGGTAAAGCTCTCTCCCAAAAAGGTAAGCGACGGCGCGTCGGGGCGGTGAAACGCCGCCTTTTCCACATAATCGAACATTCGGTTCATGCATCGCGCCCCAGCAGGTCACGGCCAATGATCTCACGCATGATTTCGCCGGTGCCACCTGCAATCCTGCTCATCCGCGCATCGGCCCATGCCCGTGCAATCGGGTATTCCCACATGTACCCATAACCGCCAAATTTTTGCAGACACTCGTCCAACACCTCGCCCATTTTCTCGGATGTCAGCATCTTGGCCGTCGCCGCATCAACCGGGCTAAGCTCTCCTACCAGATGCATTTCCAGACAACGATCAACAAACACCCGCATTATGGTGACGGCCGCCTTCACTTCTGCCATCTTGAAACGGGTGTTCTGAAAGGCCGCAAGGTTGCGCCCGAAGGCTTTGCGTTCAGTGACATATTCCACCGTCCATTCCAGCGCACTTTCCATGATCGCGGCGCAGCGGATCGCCTGAAGCAGCCGCTCTTGCGCCAGCTGTTCCATTAGCTGAACAAAGCCACGCCCCTCATCGCCAATGATGTTGGATGCCGGAACCCGCACATCGTCAAAAAACAATTCCGAGGTGTCTTGCGCCTTCCACCCGATCTTTTCCAAATTGCGGCCCCGTCTGAATCCCTCGCGATCCGCTTCGACCAGCACAAGCGATACCCCTTTTCCGCCCGCAGTCGGGTCGGTTTTGCAGGCCACAATGATGATATCCGACATCTGACCATTGGTGATGAACACCTTTTGGCCGGAAATGATCAGGTCATCCCCGTCACGCCGGGCTGTTGTGCTTATATTTTGCAGATCAGATCCGGCACCGGGTTCTGTCATGGCAATGGCCCCGATCACCTCGCCGGTGGCCATCTTGGGTAGCCATTTTTGTTTCAGCGCGTCACTGGCGTAATGCACCAGATAAGGCGCAACAATATCAGAGTGAAGCGTGAACCCCGGCCCCATCGCACCTGCGCGGGCGAATTCTTCTAATACGATGGTACTAAAAAGAAAATCTGCCCCAGAGCCGCCATATTCCTCAGGCAGCATCGGGCAAAGCAGCCCGTATTCACCCGCCTTCAACCACGCCTCTCGGCTGATCTGACCGTCCTTTTCCCACTGGGCATGGAACGGTGTAATATGCTCTGCTACGAACTTTCGCGCCGTGTCACGAAACGCGTCGTGATCAATTGAAAACAAGGTACGTGTGAACATCGGAAAGTCCCATTTTGTCATTTTCTCGGGGCAAACCTGCACTCCGAACTTGTCAAAAAGATAGGATTGTGAAATTTAATTAGCAAGCGAATTATATTTACCCTCCGACGGCAAGCCGCCGACGGAAACACAGGAGAGACAAAATGTCGGGACAGGAATTGCTGACAGGCAAAGTGGCGTTGGTGACAGGCGCGGGGCGCGGCCTTGGCCGGGAAATCGCCCTTCTTCTGGCCAAAAAAGGGGCCAAGGTTATCGTCAATGATCTGGGCGGCAGTGGCGGCGGTGAGGGCGAAGATAACGCACCCGCACAGGACGTCGTGAACGAAATCAAGGCCGCGGGCGGCGAGGCAGCCCCAAACTTTGACAGTGTTGGCAACTTTCAGGCGGCTCAGGGCATGGTTGATCAGGCAGTCGATTCCTTTGGCGGAATCGACATTGTCGTCAACAATGCGGGCATCCTGCGCGATGCCATCTTTCACAAATCCACCGAAGAGGAATGGGACCTTGTCATCAATGTCCACCTCAAAGGCGCATTTGCGGTCAGCCGTGCCGCCGCCACGCGCTTTCGCGAACAAAGCTCGGGCCGCATGATCCACATGACTTCGACTTCGGGTTTGATCGGTAACTTTGGCCAGGCCAACTATGCCGCCGCAAAGCTTGGCATTGCCGGGTTGTCGCGCTCGATCTCGCTTGACATGGCCCGCTACAACGTAACCTCAAACGCCATTGGTCCCTTCGCCTGGAGCCGCCTTATTGGCACCATTCCGATCAACAACGAAGCCGACCGTATCCGCATTGAACGCATGCAGCAGATGACACCGGCCAAGATTGCGCCACTGGTTGCCGCCCTTGCGTCTGACGCGGCCCAAGACGTCACAGGTCAGATTTTTGTGGCGCGCGGCAGTGAGATTTTGTTGATGAGCCAGCCACGCCCGCTGCGCTCTATGGCGCGCCCGGATGGTTGGACCCCGGAAACAATACTTGAGCATGCGTTTCCAGCGATGTCCTCGGCCTTTACCCCGGCGGAACGGTCGGCGGATGTGTTCTGTTGGGATCCGATCTGATGACCTTTAGTGCAGAAAAGCTGACCTCATGGCCCTTTGAAGAGGTCACCCAGACCTACACTGAAAAAGATTCCATCATCTACGCGCTTGGCATCGGGGTGGGGCATGATCCGCTGGATGAGGCCCAGTTGGACTATGTGTACGAAGAGGCCGATTTTGCCGCCTTTCCCAGCATGGCTGTTGTTCTGGCCGGGCCGGGGTTTTGGTCACGCGACCCAGACACCGGCATTGAATGGGAAAAACTGTTGCACGGCGAACAGGGCATTGTTCTGCACCGCCCCCTGCCCCCGTCTGCGACCGTCACCGCGACCACTCGTGTTACGCAAGTGCTGGATAAAGGTGCCGGCAAAGCTGCGCTGATCTACACCGAACGCGATCTGGTGGATCAAGCGACCGGCGAGACGCTGGCAACTCTGACATCGACGGTCTTTGCGCGTGGCAATGGCGGTTTTGGCGGCGCTTCCGGCCCTCAGGAACCGCCACATGCAATCCCGGACCGCGCGCCCGATGCGGTTTGCGACTTGCCCACCAATGCCTCGGCTGCCCTGCTTTACCGTCTGTCGGGCGATCCCAATCCGCTGCATGTCGACCCCAAGGTTGCTGCGGGTGCCGGATTTAAGGCGCCCATTCTGCACGGCCTTTGCACCCTGGGTATCGCCGCACATGCCGTGTTGAAAACCTTTGCCGCCTATGACGCAACCCGTTTCAAATCGCTCAAATTGCGGTTTTCCAGCCCGGTTTATCCGGGCGAAACGATCCGCACACAGATGTGGAAAGATGGCGCAAAAATATCCTTTCGCGCCTATGTGGTCGAACGTGATGTGATGGTGCTGAACAACGGCTGCGTCGAAATAACTGAGAGCTGAGGTACTGCCATGGGTCCGTTAACTGGGGTTAAGATCGTCGAGTTCGCCGGGATTGGGCCGGGCCCATTCGCCGGGATGATGCTGGCGGATATGGGTGCGGAAATTCTTCGCATTGACCGTGATCCGGCGACACAGCCGGATCGAGGTGATCCCACCCGCGACATCCCTTCACGCGGGCGGAAATCTATCACGCTGAATCTTAAGGCACCGGGGGCAGCACAGGTGGCGCTGCGCCTTATCGGCCAGGCTGATGCCTTGATCGAAGGGTTCCGGCCCAGTGTGATGGAAAAACTGGGGTTGGGTCCGGAAATCTGTCATAAACTGAACCCGTCTTTGGTCTATGGCCGGATGACGGGCTGGGGCCAGACAGGGCCGCTGGCCAAAGCCGCCGGACATGACATCAATTATATTGCACTCTCTGGTGCGCTTTGGACGATTGGCGAAGCGGGCCGTGATCCGGTTCCGCCGTTGAACCTGCTGGGTGACTTTGGCGCAGGTGGCATGATGCTGGCCTATGGCATTGCCTGCGGCTTGCTGCGCGCCCGCCAGACAGGCCAAGGGGATGTGGTGGATGCCGCGATTTGTGATGGAACAGCAGCCCTTATGGCACCGATCTATGCACAGATGGCCAAGGGGATTTGGGTTAATGAACGCCAGTCAAACCGCCTTGATGGCGCCGCGCCCTACTATGGCGTATACAAATGCGCCGACGGCAAATGGATTTGCATCGCCCCGCTGGAACCGCAGTTCTTTACGCTGTTCCTCGACCTGCTGGGCCTGAAACCGGCAGACTTCGCAGATCGTCTTAACCCGGCAACATGGGCGCAGCACCGCACCCTGTTTGAGGGCCTTTTTGCCGCGCGCACGCGCGATGAATGGTGTGCTGTCTTTGAAGGCACCGATGTTTGTTTTGCCCCAGTCCTTGATCTTGAAGAAGCCCCGCAACACGGCCACAACCGCGCGCGTCAAGTGTTTGAGAATGGCGCCGGTTACCCGCAGCCTTCCCCCGCGCCGCGCTTTCAGAATGCGCCCCCAGAAATGCCAACCCCGCCCCCAGTGCCAGGGTCGCACAATAAAACAGCCCTGTCCGACTGGGGCTTCAGCGCCGAAGAAATCGACAAAATAGTGGCTGACGGACTATTCTAATGGCAAACCCTTATCCCTGCTGGGTGCCCCGCCTGTTCTGGGTTTTACCCAGCTTAAGAATCCCGCGATCATGGGGTCGATGCACACCGCTCACCCCGGACGTCAAAGGCATCACCCAACCGTCTGTGGTTGGCTATAACGACGTTCTTACTGGCGCGGCCCTAACGATGATTTTCGGCCAACAGCGCGACCACCCATTTGATCGGCGGGGCGTTTAGGGCGGCAGAAATTTGATCAGCTTGTAAGTGGTCCGGCCCCGCTTAAGGCGCCGTTCCCATCAGTTTTGAAATTACCTGTAACATTACCTCGTCCGCGCCACCGCCAATTGAGCCCAGCCGATAGTCGCGAAACTTACGCGATATCGGGCTGTCCCAGACATAGCCATGCCCGCCCCAATATTGCAGGCAGGCGTCAATCACTTCGCGCTGCAACCGGCCAACCTTAAGCTTGGCCATAGAGGCAAGCATGGTCACATCCTCGCCGGCGACATATAATTCAACCGCCTTGGAGGTCAGCGCCCACAACGCCTCGACCTCGGTCTGCAATTCGGCCAACCGGAAATGCACCACCTGATTGTCAAGAATCGACCGCCCAAAGGCGCGGCGCTGGCGGGTGTATTCAATCGTCTCGCGGATTGCCTCATCCATCATTGCGGGGCCACGGGCGGCAGCAAAAAGGCGCTCTTCTTGGAATTGCTTCATCTGATAGATGAAGCCCCGCCCCTCTTCCCCAATCCGATTGGCCTGAGGCACACGCACATCATCAAGAAAAATCTGCGCCGTATCCGACGACATCATGCCAATTTTGCGGATCTTGTGACGGGTGATGCCGGACGCATTTAGTGGCACGATGATTAGCGATTTGTTGCGATGCACCGGCCCATCGTCGGTGTTGCACAGGCAGCACATCCAGTCGCCCTGCATGCCGTTGGTGATAAACATCTTAGAGCCATTGATGATGTAATCATCGCCATCTTTGCGCGTCTTGGTTTGCAGGCTGGCCACGTCAGAACCAGCCCCGGCCTCGGTGACGCCGACGCATGCCACCACTTCGCCGGTAATCGCAGGTGCCAAAAACTCGCGGCGCAACGCATCCGAGCCCCAGCGCGCCAATGCGGGCGTCGCCATCTGGGTCTGCACTCCGATGCTCATGGTAATGCCACCGCAATGGATCAGGCCCAGCGTTTCTGACGCCACCGCCTCGAACGAATAATCCAACCCCTGGCCGCCAAATTCCACCGGTTTGGTGATGCCCAGAAACCCCTGCGCGCCAAATTTGCGAAAAACCTCATGCGCGGGATAGATTTCGGCCTCTTCCCACTCATCAACATAGGGATTGATCTCGGTGTCGATGAACCCTTTCAGGCTGTCTTTCAACGCGTGATGTTCCAGTGTGGGAATCATTGGCTATCCTTTCAGGGAAAGGCCTTTCGCAATTCGGTCTTAAGAACTTTTCCAGCCGCTGAGAGTGGCATCACCTCAATAAAAGATACCGACTTGGGGCATTTATAACGTGCGATCAGGCCCTTGCTGAATTCGATCAGCTCTGCCTCGTTCACTGTCTGTCCGGCTTTTTGCACGATGATCGCATGAACCGCCTCGCCCCAGGTCGCATCAGGTCGCCCGATCACGGCACAATCCTTGACGGCGGGATGCTGGTACAGCGCATTTTCCACTTCGCTGGAAAACACGTTCTCGCCGCCGGTGATGATCATGTCCTTGATCCGGTCAACTAGAAACAGATAGCCATCGCTGTCCAGATAGCCACCATCTCCGGTGTGATACCAACCATCAACAATCGCCGCCGCTGTCAGCTCGGGCATATTCCAATAACCCAGCATAATGTTTGGCCCCTTGGTACAAACCTCGCCCACTTCGTCCACATCACAAATCCGCCCGTCAGGGGCTTGGATGCGCACCGAACAATACGGCACTGGCAGCCCAACAGAGGTGAGTTTGTCCGCAAGAGGTCCGTTAGGATCATGCGCCTCGGATTGCAAAATAGAGATCACCGGGCTGGTCTCTGTCGCACCATACCCTTGAATAAACGCGACCTTGGGCAACGCCGCCACCACACGCCGCAACAAAGGGACGGGCATCGGGGCCGCGCCATAGCTGATACGCCTGAGTGCGCCCAGATCATAGTCGGCAAACCCCGGCGCATTAAAGATCATGTTGACCATCGTCGGCACCAACAGCGCGTCATTGACACCTTCCGATTGCATCAACTCTAACGCCTCTTGCGGATCAAAGCGATTCATCAACACGACATGGTTCTGTAACAATGTAAGCGAATATATCCGCGCACCAGCGGCCGCATGAAAGACTGGGGCGGATTGCAGGAAAACCTGCCCCTTTGGCAAACGATAGGCCGCAACCGACCCATATGCATTGGCGCAGAGATTGGCGTGGCTTAGCATCACGCCTTTAGAGCGCCCCGTTGTGCCGCCCGTGTAAAACAGCACCGCCAGATCATCCCCGCCACGATGCGACACGACATCAGGTTCGGCGTCAGCCAGTAAGGTTTCATAATCCAGAAACCCTTCTGGCGTTTGCCCATCCCCGATGTAAATCAGATGCCTGCAAAAATCACAGGCCGCGCCAATCGCCCTGCCCTGTTCAAGATGCGCATCATCAACCAGCAGCACAGATGGTCGGCTGTCCTGCATGCAGTGCAGCATCTCGGGCACTGCCCAGCGATAGTTAAGCGGCACCAACACAGCATCGGCATAATAGGGGCCAAAAAACGCCTCCATGAACTGGGGGGAATTCAGTGCCAGCACGCCAACATGGTCATCCGCCCCAACCCCCAACCCGCGCAAAGCGCCACCAAGCCGCTTGGCACGCTCGGCAAATTCAGCCCAGGTTTGCTTGCGGCCCTTAAACGTTGTGGCGGGCTTGTCCGGATAATCCCGCGCGGTGTTTTCCAGAATGTCAGTTAATCTTGGCTTAAACATCGGCAGTGTCTGCAAGGTGTTTTCCATAACGTGCAATGTGATGATCTGCGTCTCCAAATGCAAACTCTGCCAAGGTGACCCTTTTCACAAAACGGCCCAGATCGTATTCTTCTGTGACCCCGATGCCGCCGTGCATCTGGATCGCATGCTGGCAAATCTGGCGGCCCTCTTCGGCAATCAGCACTTTGGCCGCTGAAACCGCCTGTGCGCGCAAAGCGGCATCTTCACTCATGGCAAAGCCACAGGCTTCGAAGACCATTGATTTCATGTGCTCATAAGACACGGCCATATCCGCCATCTGATGCTGCAATACCTGAAAATTGCTGATCGGTTGACCAAATTGGTGGCGGGTTTTGAGATACTCTGCGGTCATGGCAATGATTTTTTCAAGCGCGCCAAGCGCCTCTGCCGCAATCATCGCCGCGCCCAGATCATAGACCGCCGCCATCACAGTGGCGCCATCCCCCAGCAAGGCATCGCCCTGGACCCGGACATCCTGCAAGGCAATATCTGCCGCACCGCGCCCATCTGTCAGGGCGTAATCTGTGCGGGTTATCCCCGCCGCACCAGCATCCAGTGCAAAAAGCTTCAGACTTTCGTCTAAACGCGCGGCAACAATGATAAGGTCCGCACTGTCCCCACCCAGAACAACGCTTTTGCGGCCGTTAAGGATATAGCCATCCCCGTCACCCACGGCCTGCGTTTCCAGATGCTCCAGATCATAGCGCGCGCCGGGTTCTTCGAACGCAATGGCGACCTGCAAATGTCCTTTGGCAATCTGTGGCAACCACTTGGCTTTCTGGGCCTCTGATCCGGCCAGATTGATCGCCTGCATCCCGACTGCCGCCGTTGACAAGAACGGGATCACCGCCAAATTCCGACCAATCTCAAGCGCCGCAACCATGCCATCTGTCCCCAGCCCCCCCATGCCGCCAAATTCCTCTGGCACCAGAACCCCGGCCAGACCCATCTTGCAACACGCCGCCCAAACATCCGTTTCCTTGCCCGTAAACAACTGCCCAAGGCTGTCGGACATCATCCGCTGTTCTTCGCTATATCCAAAATTCATGGCCTCAGAACCCGAACATTGTTTTGGCTATGATATTTTTTTGCACTTCGGTCGAGCCTCCGTAAATTGTGGTCTTGCGGCGATCAAAATAGGCGGGCGCACGTGCTTTTGCATAGTCAGGCCCAACTGGTTCGCCGTTCCAGGCAGGCTCCAGCGCTTCGGCCTGCCACGGCAATGCATATGGGCCAAGCGCATCCATCTGCAATTCTACACTGCGCTGCTGCAACTGCGAGCCGCGTATTTTCAGGATTGACGGAAAGGCACCCTGCGCGCCCTCGGCCAGCATCCGCAAATTGGTCAGTTCCAAAGCGCGCAGATCAATTTCCAGCCACGCAAGTCGTGCCTGAAACAGCGGATCTTCGATCAATGGGCGACCGTTCCGCCTTTCTGTGTGTGCAATATGGCGCAATCGTACAAGATCTGCCTTGATTATCCCGACGCCGGCGATCCCAGTGCGTTCATTGCCGAGCAAGAATTTGGCGTAACCCCAGCCCTTGTTTTCTTCTCCCACCAGATTTTCGGCGGGGACAATGACGTTATCCAGAAAGACCTCATTAACAAAGTGATCGCCGTCAAGCGTGCGAATGGGGCGCACGCTGATGCCGGGCGTTTTCATATCTATCAGCAAAAAGGAAATGCCGAGCTGCTTTTTTACATTGGGGTCTGTGCGTACCAGACAGAATATCCAATCCGCGTAATGGGCATAAGATGTCCAGGTCTTTTGACCATTCACAACATAGTTGTTTCCATCGCGCACGGCCGATGTCTTGACGGACGCAAGGTCTGACCCTGCTCCCGGCTCTGAAAAGCCCTGACACCAGTAGACTTCGTTCGACACGATACCTGGCAAAAATCGCGCCTTTTGGGCCTCGGTGCCATAGGTATAGACAACCGGCCCAACCAGTCGGATACCAAAGGGCAACACGCGCGGCGCGCCAATGGCATAGGTTTCCTCGTCAAAAATATTCTGTTGCACCGGGGACCAACCGCACCCGCCATGTTCTACCGGCCAAGCCGGCGCAATCCAGCCCTTTTTGGCCAGAATATTCTGCCAGCTATTATAGTCTTCCTTTTTGAAACGAATTTCTGCTGCTGATTTCGCCGCCAGTTCTGGCGGAAACTCAGTTTTCAGAAAATCACGCACCTCTTGCTGAAACGCAAGATCAGCAGCCCCCAGCGAAAAATCCATTTGCCCCCCTTTGGTTGATCGAACGACGATCAGCTGTCGGCTATAGTTCGCTAGCGAACGATCCCTGTCAATAGAGCTACGCGTTTGGTTCGCGATTAAGTAGAAACAGAAGCCTGCCGCGAAAATATAAATTGATGCCTAAGTAAGAATGGCTATAGTTCGCTAGCAAACTAAATTGTACGCTTGGGGAGGTATCCGCACACGCACAACGCCGACGCTCAGGTTTACAGTGACTTTCTGGACGAAAACAACAAGAATTCAATTATAGGAAGAACGACACAATGAACTTTAAATGCACGATGATGGGGCTGGCTTTGGCTTCAGTTGCCTCAATGGCAAGTGCCGAAACAGTGCTGCGTTACAACGATGGCGGCCCAAATCGGGGCGCACGCGCAGCGGCTCAACTATATTTTGCCGAACAAGTCGATGCCCTTTCCGGCGGCGATTTGAAACTGGAAATGCACTGGGGCGGTGCGCTGCTCAAGTTTAAGTCGGCACTTTCTGGTATCGGTGCAGGGACTGCTGATCTGGGCGCGGTAATAGCAGTTTACACACCCAACGAGCTTAAGGCGATGACCATCGGCGATCTGCCTGGCGCCAACTCTGACCCGTGGGTCGGCATGCGCGCGATGTACGAACTGATGACCACCAACGCCCAGATGAAAGAAGCGCTGGCCAAGCAAAACGTGGTCTATATCGGCAATTTCACCACAACGGCTGTTCAGATGGAATGCGCACCGGGCCACAGCATCAAGACAGTCGCTGACATTAAGGGCAAGAAAATGCGCGCCTCAGGTGTTTATGCCAAAGTGTTGGGTGAACTGGGCGCGACCATGGTCAACATGACCTATGACAAGGTTTATCAGGCGCTTGATTCGGGTCTGATTGATTGCTCAGCCGGGTACGTCTATGCCACCAAGGCCTATAAGCTGCACGAGGTCGCAGATTCAATGACGCTGACAAACTGGGGTCAGGTGTCTGGCTTTGGCATCGTCATGAACAAGGACATCTTTGAAGAGCTAACCGAAGAACAGCGCAATGTGTTGCTCGAAGCTGGCTCGTTGATGACCAACCAATTTGCCCAGGCACAGATTCAGGATTTCGATTCAACTGTCGCCGCAATGAAGTCTGGCGAAATCGGCAACAAGGTTGAGATTACTGAAATGGCCACAGAAGAACGCGCCAAACTTTTTGCCGCTGGCGAACCGTTTGTTGCAAAGTGGCAGACTGACATGGATGCCGCTGGCTATGATGGCGCCGACATCTACAACCAGTTTCAGGACTTGATCGCCAAATACGCTGCTGAGCGTGACGCAAAAGGGTACCCATGGGCCCGCTGAAAACAAACGGAACGGCCCCGGATAGGGGCCGTTCCGCCTATGCAAAGACGCGTGGCCTGCTTGGTTGGGTCGAAAAATTACTGCTAGATTTCAGTGCTTTGGCCATCGGGTTTTTCTGTATCTACATCTGCACTGGCATCCTTTTGCGCTATTTCCTGGGCTCGCAAGTTCCCGACGAAGTGGTGATTGTGGGCGAACTGATGGTTGCTGCCCTGATTCTGCCTCTGGGCTTTGTCGCGGCTGATCGCGGCTTTATCGCCGTTGAGCTGCTGACCAACGCCATGCCCATGGCGGTGCAACGCTGGCTGAACGTACTGGCGGTCCTGGTTGGCCTGCTCGCAACCTTGCCGATCACCTATGCGGCCTGGCATGCGGCCGAAACCGCCCTGACCAGCGGCAACTATTTCTTTGGTCTGCTGTCCTTGCCTGAATGGCCCGGACGCATCGCCTTTTTCTGCGGCTACATTGTTTTTGTGGCCCGCCTGCTGGATCTGCTGATCCACGACACTCTGGCGGCCTTTGGCGTGATAGCCCCCAATCCCCAACAGCATGACCTGACGAAAGACCTGGATTAATGGATCCCCAAATCATCGGCATATACGGGTTTGCCGCCGTCCTTGTGCTGCTGTCGCTGCGCGTGCCTATCGGCTTTACGCTGGCGGGGGTCGCCTCGGTTTGTTCGCTGGTGGCTTACGCCTGGCGTCCGGGGCGCGAATTTGATTTTGACCGCGGCCTGAGGCCTGCCCTTGGTTTGATTGAATCCAACGCGTTTGAGTTCATTCACTCATATTCGTTGTCTATGGTGCCGCTGTTTATTGCCGCGGGCCATGTGGCCTATCACGCGCGCATCACAACCGACATCTATGATACTGTGCGGGTCTGGATGGGCCGCCTGCCTGGCGGTCTGGCCATTGCTTCATTGATCGGCTGCGGCGGATTTTCGGCGATTACCGGCTCTAGCGTTGCCTGCGCATCGTCCATGGGCCGCATTTGTGTGCCTGAAATGTTGCGCTACGGTTACTCAAGCCAATTGGCCACCGCGACCGTGGCCGTGGGTGGCACGTTGGGGTCTCTGATCCCTCCTTCGGTGCTGTTCATTATTTATGGGTTGTTTACCGAATCCTCGATCAGCCGTTTGTTTCTGGCGGGTGTAATTCCCGGCATCCTTAGCCTTTTGGGTTTTATTCTGACTGTGATCATCTGGGTTCGCCTGCGCCCTGAAGTCGCCCCCACCGTCACTGAAAAATACACCCCCGCAGAAAAAAGAGCGGCGGCAATCAAGGCATGGCCTGCGCTGATGCTGATGGTGATTATCATCGGTGGCATCTATGGCGGCATCTTTACCGCCACCGAAGCGGCGGCCGTCAGCCTCGCATTTGTGAGCCTGTTTGGTTTCTTCGCCAAACGTCTGTCCTGGGGAAATTTCGTCACTTCAATGCGCGAAACCGCGTTTCAATCTGCCGCTTTGTTCTTCATCGCAGTGGGTGCGAAAATCTTTGTCTCGTTTGTTTCCTTGACCGGGGTGACGGGTCAGTTGGTCGAACTGGTGTCCGCATCGGGGTTGGAAAACTGGCAGGTCCTTTTGTGCATCGTGCTGATGTATCTGATCATGGGCATGTTCCTTGACCCAATTGGCACTATGCTTCTCACCTTGCCTTTTGTCGTCCCGCTGGTCGAAGGCATGGGCTATGATCTGATCTGGTTTGGTGTAATTGTGATCAAACTGCTTGAGATCGGGTTGATTACACCCCCTGTGGGGCTGAATGTTTTTGTCATCAACAGCGTTGTCGGAAAAGCGGCGCAGGTTCATACGATCTTCTTTGGCGTGATGAAATTTCTTGTGCTCGACATCGTGGTGCTGCTGCTCTTGCTCAGCTTTCCGATCCTGTCGCTATTTGTGCCAAATACTATGTTTTGATCTTGTTGGAGGGCTTTGGGCCCTCCTTCAACGCCTCTGAAAGGTTACGCTTCACTTTGCGGAGCAACTGGACAAGTTTCACTGCATCCTCGGACTCTAGCCCATCAAGGGATATATCGTTGAGCCGGGAAAACTGCAGTACGATTTCTGCCTGCAACGGGGCCGCCTTTTCGCACAGCCAAACCTTCTTTGCCCGTCGGTCGCGCTGATCTGTGATCCGCTTGACCCAGCCACGGGCTTCAAGCCGGTCAACCAGGCCGCTGACCGTCACTGTGCCAACTTTCATACCCACTGACATTTGAGTTTGGGTCAGGCCATCCTCAAGCATCAGCTGATTCAATGCAAAAGCCTGCGCATGGGTCAGCCCGTGTTTTTGCATCAGTTGGTCAAACAGAATGCCACGAAATCGGGCGATGTCGCTGAACAGGAAGCCAATTGCGCGATCTTTGTCTTCCATTCGTCACATCCTGTTTTCCTGCATCGTCAATACCAGAACAGGGTGACCTCACAGCGCATTCAACTTTTTCAAAGCAACTATAGGCTAGCGCGGGCCAAATTGCCACGCTCTACAATGCTGGGTTGCTGCCAAATGGCTGCGCAGATCAACAAACAGCCAAAAAACCCTCAGGCACGCCCTGCCATCAGGCGCAACGGTGTATAGATGATAACTGTTTCGCCTCTTTGATTCACCACACGGTTCTTTGTGCGTACAAGGCCACGGCCCTTCTTACTTGTCGGGCGCACTTCCGTCACTTCGATTTCCACATGGATGGTGTCATCCTGAAGCACGGGGCCCTCAACGCTCAGGTCCATTTTCAGGAACGCCAAACCTGTGCCCTGCGCGGTCACGTTCAATGTCAGTCCTTCGGCGATAGAGTAGATAAGGGCGCCGGGTGCCGGACGCCCCTTAAACGCTGAATGCTCGGCGCGGTACTCGGCGTCGATGAACAGGGATTCCATCATGCCAACAGCGGACACAAAATTTACAATGTCGGTTTCGGTGATGGTGCGCCCGAAGGTTTTGAAGGTGTCTCCGACCGACAAGTCATTCCAGTAAAAGCCCTCTCCCAAGAGTTTCATAATGTCGTCTCCTTTTCATTTATGTTTGAGGGATAGTCTAATGCCCCTGGATTGGTCAGTCGGGATGAATACCAAAAAGGCGATGCGGCACCAATGACGCTTATGGCAGAAAACACAAAAGCAGCACGATAATCTCCGGTCAGATCATGCAGAAAGCCGCTGACCCACGCGCCCAATGCCGAACCAAATGACATGACCATAAAGATGACGCCAAAAATCGCGCCGACAGAACCACGGGCAAAAATGCGGGTGCACAGTGTGGAAATAATCGGCCCGCGTGCGCCCTGACTGATCCCGAATGTAACCACATAAACCAACACCAATATAGGCATCGGCGCAGTCGAAAACCAAAGCAGCGTCATAATCCCCGTGAGGGTCGCCGCAAAGGACAGCGTAACCGTAAAGCGAAAGCCATAGCGCATGGCCAGCCACCCCGACCCAACCACACCAAAAATCGACAACATACCGGACGCGCCAAAGGCAAAGGCGGCCTCTAGCGGGGGATAACCGTAATCAATCAGAAAGCTGACGGTCTGAACAATAACACTGTAGGTCGTACAGGCGGTGAAAAAGAAGCATTGCACCAAAAGCCAGAATTCCACCGTGCCCATCGCGGTTTTGATGGTCCAACCGGCTGCCATTGTGTGGGTCTGCGGCAGGGCAATCGAACCAACAGTATCAGCGGGAAAATGATGACGTGCGGCCATAAGAGACGGATCACCCTGCGCAATTGTCCGCCACGGCAGCAGCAGTAGTAAAGGCAACAAAGCCGCAAGCGCCAGCCCGATCAGCCAATAGGCACCGCGCCACCCTTCGGTATCAATCAACCTTTGAACAAGCGGCACGATAACAAGAATGCCAGACCCGAACCCGGCATAAGCAATGGCGATCGCAAGGCTGAGTTTCTGGTCGAACCAGCGGCCAATCAGGGCAGCAGCAGGGACAATACCTAGGCAGGATGCGGCAGCCCCCCCCATGACACCGTGAAAAAGATAGATATGCCACAGTGCGCTCGCATAAGAGGCGCTGGCCATGCCTGCCGCCAGGAACACAAGACCCACACCATAAATCCAGCGCGGGCCCCACACTTCCAATAGTTTGCCAGCGATCGGTGACGCCAGACCCGCGACGATCAGGTACACCGAATAGACACCGGTAAGCATTGAACGAGACCAGCCAAATTCAGACTCCAGCGGCAGGATGAACACCATGAATGTGTCGATCACCCCTCGGGCGACAAAATTGAACAGAAACCCAGTTGCAACCACAACGCCGGCCATGGCCATTCCCGAATGCGGGGCAGAAGATTGCGTGTTGTTTTTGTCGTTCACGATTAAATGCGCCATCCAGAAAATCGCCCCCCGATCAAGGGGCGTGCTTGTGCGTTATTGGGTAAAAAACAGTGTAGTCCTTTGGTATTGTTTGACTTGAGCCGCCAATGCGTCACGGAACGCGGTAAGAATTTCGGTGCCTATATTTCAGTGCCTATATCAAATCCCGCGCATCAGGTTCGTAAGAGTAAACACTGTACCCCTTCCAAAGGGCAGCCTGTTTTTCAGTATGATTTCGGCAACCCCAGAACCCTTTCCGCCAGATAAGAAAGACAAAGTTGCGGGCTAATTGGGGCGATGCGCGGAATGAACACTTCGCGCAGGTAACGCTCTACATGGTATTCCTTGGCATAGCCAAACCCGCCATGGGTCATGATGGCAGTTTCACAGGCGCTGAAACCCGCTTCTCCGGCAAGGTATTTTGCGGCGTTGGCCGCACTGCCACAGGGCAGGCCCTGATCATATTGCCACGCGGCTGACAGCACCATCATCCACGCTGCCTCAAGCTCGGCCCAGCATTTGGCAAGCGGGTGCTGAATGCCCTGATTTTGCCCAATCGGGCGGTTGAAGACGATCCGTTCATTCGCATATTTCGCCGCACGGGTCACAGCGAGCATCCCCAACCCAACCGCTTCGGCCGCAATCAGGATACGTTCGGGGTTCATGCCATGCAGGATGTATTCAAAGCCTCTGCCCTCTTCGCCAATCAAATCTGCCTCGAGAATCTCGAAATCCTCAAAGAACAACTCGTTGGAATCAACGGCTTTGCGGCCCATTTTGTCGATTTCACGGACGCGGATGTGGTCACGATCAAAAGCCGTGTAAAACAGGCTTAACCCGCGGGTCGCTTTTGTGACCTCATCCAGCGGCGTGGTCCGGGCCAACAGCAAAATCCGGTCGGCCTCTTGCGCTGTTGATATCCACACTTTCTGGCCGTTCACGACATAACGGTCGCCCTGCTTTTTCGCCTGAAGTTTAAGCTGGGTGGTGTTCAGACCGGTGTTCGGCTCGGTCACGGCAAAACAGGCCTTCTCGCGCCCTTCGGCTATTGGTCGGATCATGCGTTCGCGCTGTTGTTTGGTGCCAAAGACGGCAACAGGGTTGAGCCCAAAGATGTTGATATGGACCGCCGATGCGCCGGCCATCCCCGCACCCGATTCCGAAATCGTGCGCATCATCATGGCCGCTTCGGTAATGCCAAGGCCAGACCCGCCATAGGCCTGCGCCGTGCAAATACCCAGCCAGCCACCCTCTGCCAGCGCCTGATAAAAATCATGTGGGAACCCGCCCTCGCGGTCACGCTTGCTCCAATAATCATCATCAAAGCCCGCGCAGATGTTACCCACCGCATCACAGATTGCTTCCTGTTCCTGAGATAGCGCAAAATCCATTCTACTCTCCTCTTGATCCTGTCAAACTTTGGGTACAGCAGAACCGTCCACCTTGCCCATTGCGCCCGACTCAGCAAGCGCCCTGATCTCATCATCACCAAAGCCCGCTTCGCGCAGGATTTCTGTGCCGTGCTGACCTTGTTGCGGGGCAAGACGGGTTGGGTTGGCCGGGGTGCGGGACCATTTGGTTGAAACTGCCATCTGTTTGATACTGCCCTCTGTCGGATGTTCGACATCCTGGAAAAACCCAGTGGCTTTCAGGTGGGGATCATTCATCACCCCCTGAAAATCGTGCATCGGCATTGCAGGCACGTCTGCCTTTTCCAACAAGGTTATCCACTCTGCTGTGGTGCGGGTCAGTAGGATGTCGGAAAGTTCGCCATACACCTCGTCGATATGCGCCATTCGCGACGTGAACGTCAGATAACGAGGATCGGTATCAGGCACATCAGGCCGCCCGATAGCCGTGAAAAAACGCCGCCAGTGCCCATCAGTATACACCAACGCACAGATATACCCGTCTTTCGTTTTATAGGGCCGCCTGTCCGGCGAAAGCTGACGCGCATAGCCGCCCTGATCAAGCGGCGGATCAAATGTAAGACCGCCCAAGTGATCGCTCATCACAAAACTGACCATGGTTTCGAACATCGGAATATCGACTTTCTGCCCCTTGCCGCTTTGGTCGCGTTCAATGATCGACGCCAGTATGGCACTTACCGCCACAAGCCCCACAACACGGTCGGCCATCGCGGTCGGCACATACCGTGGCTCGCCATCATTCGCGCGCGAAAAAAGATGGGGGATCGTCGACAGCCCTTGAATAAGATCGTCATAGGCCGGGCGGGATGCATAGGGGCCATCCTGAGCATATCCAACAAGGCCCGCATAGATGATCCTGGGATTAACCGCCGCCACATCTTTATAAGAAAGACCCAACCGCGCCATCGCTTTGGGCCGCACGTTATAGACCAGAACATCCGCCGTTTCGCACAAGCGCAGCAACGTTTGCCGCGCATCCGGGTTCTTCAGATCCAGGGTGATAGAACGCTTGGATCGGTTCGCATTCAGAAAGGGCGGCCCCATGCCCGGATTGCGTGCGGGGCCGATCTGGCGAACCAGATCCCCATCCGGAGACTCGATTTTCACAATGTCAGCGCCAAAATCGCCCAGCATCTGAGTCGCGTATGGCCCCATCAAAACCGAGGTGACATCAATGATGCGCATGCCGGAAAGTGGCCCCATGGTGTTCTCCATATTGTCCACCTACGTGAATTATTAGTCTTTTATACTGGACATTTTCGCAATATGCGATCACAAGTCAAGCAGGAAATGTATTCCAATCCGGCAGGGTCACAGACAGGGGCAGGCAGCTATGATCGTAAAACAGGCTGAGAACGTCCTGGATTTACTGGAATATTTCGGACGTATTCAACGAGTTGCGAGCCTCTCAGAGATATCTGCCGATTTGGGATGGCCACGGTCCAGCACGTTTAATCTTATCTCAACGCTGGTCAAACGCGGCTATCTATACGAACCCAAACCACGTGGCGGATTCTATCCCACACCTCGGTGGCTGGTCCTGGCCCGCGAAATTACCACCGCGAATCCACTACCTGAATCGGCCATCAATCTGATGGAGGATCTGGCCCAGACCAGCGGAGAAACCGTCTGGCTTGCAGCCCCCAACGGCCAGCAAGCGGTGTTTCTGGCCGTCCTTCAGTCTGCGCATCCGGTCCGTTATACCGCCGATGTCGGCAAACAGGTTCCTATACATCTTACCGCGTCGGGGCAGGCCATCATGAGCCAGATGTCAAAACCACAAATCACGTCGATCCTGAATAAAGCAACCTTTGTCCGCTACGGCCCGGGAACGCCGATGAGTGTTCAGGAAGTCACAAAAAACATGGATGTGTCCCTGAAACGCGGCTGGTTTTGCAGCGCCTCATCCTACAGCAAGGATCTGGGCGGGGTTTCTGTTCCGCTAACAATCAATGGATCAGCCTATTCGGTAACCGTTGCGGGCCCCCTTTTCCGAGTAGAAGACCAAATGGACGACACCGCAGAGAAAATTCATGCAGCCATTGGGCGGCACTTTGGAGCCAACTATATTCGCGATAATTTGCCAAACCTGCATCGCCTAAGCGACTGAAGTGCCTTGGGGAAACAATAAATAATGCCCGCAAGGCCCACCATCAAACCGAAAGCGAACCCATGACCATCCCCCGCCTGTTCCCGAATTTCGAAGCTGCCCCGCCATACGAAGCCATAGACGACGCGATAGACGAGGCAGCGTTGCGCGCCGAAGTGCGGGCCTTTGTGCAACGAGAGACTGAACGCGGCACAATCCGGCCCGGTCGCCAGACATGGACCACGTGGAGCCGGGAGTTTTCCCTGCGGTGTGCCGAAGCCGGATACATTGCAATGACCTTTCCCAGCCAATATGGTGGCCACGAAAGAACCGCATATGAACGCTATGTGGTGTGCGAAGAGCTGCTGGCGGCCGGCGCACCGCAAGGATCACATTGGATCGCGGATCGCCAAAGTGGGCCACAAATCCTGCGCAATGGATCCGAGCGCCTAAAGGACGAGATCCTGCCGCGCATTGCATCGGGGAATTGTACGTTCTGCATCGGAATGAGCGAACCTGACAGCGGATCAGACCTGTCCTCTATTCGCACCCGCGCCGAAAAAGTTGATGGTGGCTATCGGATTTATGGGCAAAAAGTCTGGACCACCAATGCGCAACACGCCGAATATGCCATTGCCTTGTGTCGCACATCCCCACAGGGCGAAGGGCGCTATGACGGGTTGTCACAACTCGTGATCCCGATGGACGACACGGCAATCACCACACGCCCCCTGCGCGATCTACGCGGCGAGGACGAGCTGAACGAGGTCATTTTTGACGGCGCTTTTGTTCCTGACGATCACATTCTGGGCCAGGAAGGTGACGGCTGGCGCCTGGTGAACGAAGAACTCGCGTTCGAACGCAGCGGCCCGGATCGTATTCTGTCCACCTTTGTTTTGCTATCTGTCATGGCGCAGATGGCCGGGCGTGATCCCGACCGACTTGCAGCGGCTGAGATTGGCCGACTGACAGGCAGGTTATCAGCGGTCAGGCAGCTATCGCTGCGCATCAATCGACGCCTTTGGGCCGGGCAGGAAATTGGTGGTATGGCCCCCATTATGAAAGAAATGGGAACCGCGCTAGAGCAGGAAATTCCCGAAGTTGCCCGCCGGGTTCTGGACCTCACCCCCTCAAGTAACGGCAATCCGGGGCAAGGCGCGCTTGCCACTGCCATACTTAGCGCGCCGTCCTTCAGCCTGCGCGGAGGCACACGCGAAATCCTTAAAGGTATCATAGCCAGAGAAATGGGTCTGAGATGAGTGACACTGCACGACTGCTTGATGATGCACTTGATCGCCTGTTGCGACGCCAGTTACCCGATGCAATGGCGCGCAACGCGTCCGACCTGCCTGACACGCTGATGGCCAAGATGATAGAAGCCGGTTTTACGCTTGTCTTGGCAGGTGAAGAAAACGGCGGCCTGGGGGGATCATTGACAGATGCCGCATGTGTCGCCTGGCGCTGTGGCTGGCACGCAACCCCTTTGCCGATTGTCGAAATGCTCCTCTTGCCGGTCCTTGACTTACCGGGTGATCCCTCACGTATTAGCCTCGCGCACGGCAATCTGGCAACGGCTCCGATATTGAAAACAACACAATCCATCAGGATCGGAAACGGCTCAGAGAATAGGACAGTGGCGGCAGACAAAGCGCATTCGTTCCGATCTATTCCCGACGCACAATGGTGCAGGTTAGAGAACACTGATGCAAACCATGATGACGCGATAATGACGATGGGTGCCTTGCTGACGACTGCCGCGATGACCGGAGCAATGGCGCGGATCATGGAAATTGCCATCGACCACGTTGAAACCCGCAGCCAGTTTGGCCGCCCTTTGAAAAAGTTTCAGGCCATCCAGCACCAGTTGGCCGAAGCCACCAGTGAACTGACAATAACCGAGGCGGCATTGGCCAGTGCATTGGACGCCCATGACGCTGGCAAGGGACGTCTGCTCTTGTCAAATTCCGCCAAGGCACAAGCGGGCGTGGCCGCCACCAAGATTGCCGCCACGGCCCATCAAGTCTTGGGCGCAATCGGTTTCACCGAAGAGCACGAGCTGCACCACTTTACCAAAAAACTGTGGCAGTGGCGCGATTCCTGGGGACGTCAGATTGACTGTGATTTGGCAATCGGTCGCGCAGCCTGCGCCGCACCAGACGGGCTTTGGGCCTATATAACAAATGAAAAGGAATCCGCATGAGCGACCCAGTTTTGATCGAACGGAAAGGGCCAATAGCGCTCGTGACCCTGAACCGCCCCGACAGCCGCAATGCCCTGTCTGATGATATCATTAACGGACTTGTCGATTTTTTGTCTTGCGCAAATGCTGACACATCGCTGGGCTGTATTATCCTGACGGGTGCAGGGAAATCATTCAGCTCTGGCGGCAACATCAAAGAGATGCGTGACCGCAGCCATCCGATGTTTGCAGGAACTCCGTTAGAGATGCAGGAAGGCTATCGCAATAATATCCAGCAATTGCCCCGCCTTTTCCACCAGCTTGATGTGCCCGCCATCGCCGCCGTGAATGGCCATGCAATTGGCGCAGGTATGGATTTGGCAACGATGTGCGATATTCGAATTGCATCCACAACCGCAACATTTGCCGAAAGTTTCCTGCGTGTTGGCCTGGTATCGGGGGACGGTGGTGCATGGTATCTACCGCGGGTGATTGGCGCGGCAAAGGCGATGGAAATGGCGCTGACGTGCTGTGTTCTGAATGGCGAGCAAGCAAAAGACTGGGGCCTTGTTACACATCTGGCCGATCCGGAAAACCTTTTGGAAAAGGCTTGGGAGATCGCCAGGCAAATCACCTCGTTTGCACCAAAGAGTATCCGGCTGAATAAACGTCTGTTACGACAATCCGCCACTGTCCCTCTCGAAGCAGCTTTGGATCTCGCGGCCAGCTATCAATCGCTTGTGCAAAATACCAGTGATCAACGCGAAGCAGTTGTTGCGCTGTTGGAGGGCCGGCCCCCGGTTTTTGAGGGGTCGTGATGCCCGTATTCGGGTGAGGTGAGTTCCAAAGCCACAACCATTGGGATCACCCGAATGGCGGACAAGTCTTCACCACTGTCAGAGCCAAGACGGTGATGCGCGATTTGGATGCTCTTGGGGTCACCTGCCGGTCAGTGGTTCGCCGTCTGATGCGGTTTATGCGATTGGTTCCTATTAATCGAACGCTAAACACGAGCAAGAAACACCCCCAGCATAAGATTTACCCTTACTTGCTCCGGGGGCTGACGATTGACCGGCCCAACCAAGTCTGGTGCGTTGATATTACCTACATCCCTATGCGGCGGGGGTTTCTGTATCTGGTCGCAATCATGGACTGGTTCAGCCGTAAAGTTCTAAGCTGGCGGTTGCCAAACAGCATAGAGGCCGACTTTTGCCCTCTCGGCAGATTGCTTTGCAATCGCCTGCCGACAGTGGTTAAAGCCCTGAAAGAGGCCATCGCAAAATATGGGAAACCAGCGATAATGAACAGCCCCTCTCACGCATGTAAACATGCGCTGCCGGGCAGTGCATGGACGGTAAAGGTCGCTGGATCGACAACCTGATGATCGAACGAATTTGGCACTCCCTGAAATATGAATGCATCTATCTCAATCCATTTGAAACCGGTTCAGAAACGCGCGCCGGGATTGAAAAATGGATCGCGTACTACAATGCATAACGGCCACATTCCACGCACGGAATATTGACCCCAGATGAAGCCTATGACAGAAAAATGGAACCCATGAGATCAGCAGCCTAAATGAAACCCTGGTCCACCTTTACTTGGCTGTAAACTGGTCGAATTGCTGGGGCCACCTCTTATCTACCAGCAAAAGGATCCGGTTGCGGGCGCAGGTTACTTGGTCTTCGCCAATAACGTCTCTAGAAAGCTCGCTGCGTCATTACTTTTAAGGCTGTGTTTCCAAAGGTTTTCAGCGACGTTTTGATGCAAATCTACCGACTCTTGCGCCGATGTGATTGTCGCTACGCCAATACGCACGTTCGGAGAAAATCCAAGTCTGAAAGGGCTAACCGCAACCTGTGCATCCATGCCGCTTCTTAAAATTTGGAAACTTGTGCCTGGCATCGAGTCTACAACGATACCGATTTGGACACCGATCGGCTGTTCTTTGATAAGATCGATAATATTTTGAACTTCAACAATGGCAGCCATTTTCCGTTCGGCCAGATCCGTGGGCGGCGAGATCACATTTCCTACAAACCCATAGTCTAGGAATAGTTCGATTTCTGAGGCTGAAATCAGACTTACAATGCTTGGCTTTCTGGCACGGAACGCCTTTTTGCGCGCAAGTAAGATTTCCATCAACTTTGATAGTTCACTTTCCAATCCTTCTCTGTTTGCAGCGTCTTTCGGCACACTCTCTAAAAGGGCGCGTTCCAGCATTGTGTCGTAGGTGTCGGTCGTCATCAGATATGAAACCGGCCCGAACAAGACTGTTATCTGATCGGCTACAGCCTCGATTTGCCGCAATCGTTCGAAGAAAGTAACGGCGGAAGAGATGTTTTCTGACCCGACACCAAACAACGATGACAGAGATACATTTAACAAGTCAGCGATCTTGCCAAGAACATCCACCCTAATGGGCTGGCCCGATTCATACCTATAAATAGCGGCGCGGGAAATTCCCGTTGCGCGCGCGATATCATCGGGGGTTAATCCTGCGCCCAACCGGTAAGATTTTAGCCGGTCACCGATCTTGGAGATTGCCTGGAACTGTGTGGTCATAAATACCCGTACGTCTCAATTGTTAGAATTAAACAGTAGTCTACTTACACGTCGCTGTGTAAAGAAAAGTCGCTTTTTGTCTCAATATTGAGAACATTCTTGACAATGACACGAACAAACCACAAGAATGTATACTTCAGCAAGGAGAACCCACATGAATTTTAGTTCTATCAACATGGGACGCAGAGCCCTTGGTGCATTGGTTATTGGTGCAGTTGCACTTTCATCAGCACCCCTGTTTGCACAAGAGTTTGTTGCCAGAATTGGCCATCTAGAATCCGCCCAGCAATCACGCCACGTACATCTAGAACGCGTTGCGGCGCTGGTTTCTGAGCGTACCAACGGCGCCGTCGAATTCCAGATTTTCCCACAAGGGCAGCTTGGAAATCAGCGTGTAATGACCGAAGGTGTTCAGCTTGGCACCATCGAAGGTACCGTTTCACCCGCCGCATTCCTTGGCGGATTTAACGCCTCTGTCTCTGTGCTCGATATTCCTTATCTGATGCCTGCAGACGCTGCAGAGGCTCAAGCCCTGAGAGAAGGACCATTCGGTCAGGCGCTGCTTGAAACATTCGCGAACAAAGGCGTTGTTGGTGTTGCATGGTGGCCAAACGGGATGAAAAATTTCACCTCCAACAGCCCACTGGATGATATTGCGGCATTCGCCGATCAAAAGTTCCGCGTCATGGATTCAAAGATCCTGATCGAGCAGTTCAATGCCCTTGGCGCCTCTGCAATCGCACTGCCGTTTGGCGAGTTGTACACGTCATTGCAAACCGGCGTTGTTGACGGTCAGGAAAACCCGCTTGATACAATCCAGCGTATGAAGTTCTTTGAAGTACAAAACTATCTGGTGATTTCAGAACATGGCGCAATGGAAGATATGGTCCTGTTCAATCCAACTTGGTGGAACAGCCTTCCGGAGGAATATCGCGATACGATCAATCAGGCGTTCTCCGAAGTTGTTCCTGATCTGATTACCCACAAAGCAGCTGCGGTTCAGGAAGCCCTGGAAGTAATCTCACAGAGTGACATCAAAATCCGTGTCGCCTCTGGCGAAGAACGTGCCGCGTTCCGCGATCAAATGTATGCCCCCTCAGTCGCGGCCTATATTGAACGTGCAGGCGATGCCGGTCAGGCTCTTATCGGCGTTTATTCCGCTAACTAAACAAAACCAGCCGGGTTCACATAGGTGGGTCCGGCTGGTTAACAATGTCTACGACATTCCCCAAAAATCGCCTCCCAAAATCCGTCCAAGGAGAAGCCTGTGCAGTTTCTGACCTATCTCAGACTCATTGAACGAACATTTTTGGTGACCCTGTTTCTAACGATGGTCGTGCTGTTTTTTAGCAATGTTGTGGTCCGTGAAATTGGCGGTTCCTTCGCGAGTAAGTTCGCCTGGATCGAAGAAGCCGTCCGCTATATGAATGTTTTTCTGGTGTTTATTGCTCTTGGGTTGGCCCTTGAACAAGGACGCCATGTTGGGATTGATACAATCCGCGAAAAACTTCCGAAAAACATCAGGTATGTGCTGCTCAAAGTGATTGATGCCACTGGATTTTTCTTTTCAATATATCTCGCCTGGCTGGGCATTCAACTTGTCCGTTTAGTGCTTATGACGGGGCAACGCAGCCCGACTTTGGATATTCCTGTCGGCTGGATTTATACCGCCCCAGTCGTTGGTTTTGGCCTTCTGGGGTTGCGATTTGCACTGAGCTTTTTTGGAATAATTGACCGGTTCAGCATCAACGATGCGCCGAACGACGAGGTAAACTGATGCTGCTTCTTATCATTGCCCTCGCTGGCGTTTTGCTTGTTCTTGGGTTCGAGATGTTTCTGGTGCTTGGCATTCCAGCACTTTTTACCAAAGACGCATTTTATGGGAAAATCCCTGATCCGGCGATTGTTCAGAAAATTTTTGGTGGTATCGACCACACAACATTGCTGGCAATCCCATTCTTTATTTTCGCGGCCCACCTAATGGGGTCAGGACAGATCGCCAAAAACCTCATCGGTGTTGTCCGCTCTCTTGTCGGCCACACGACAGGTGGCATGGGGCATACTGTTATTGGCGGTTCTATGGCGTTTGGATCGGTTTCGGGATCGGCACCTGCGACCGTCGCAGCCATGGGCAAAATGGTCTATCCTGAGATGCGAAAAAACGGCTTTTCCGAGAAATTCAGCCTTGGCCTACTGGTCGCCAGCGCTGAAACTGCGTTGCTCATCCCACCGTCCATTACTTTTATCATCTATGGCTGGATGACAGGCACCTCTATCTCAAAGCTCTTTGCTGGCGGCCTGGCTGTTGGGATTTTTCTGGGCCTGGCATTCGCAATTATGGTTTGGTTTGAAGCGCGCCGAGAAGGTATAAAACCCAACCACAGGACCTCATGGGGTGAACGCTGGTACGCCGTTCGTCAGGCGAAATGGGCACTTGGGATGCCATTGATCATTTTGGGCGGTATCTATTCAGGTATCATCACGCCAACCGAAGCGGCCGCAGTCAGCGTGGTCTATGCTATATTTGTCGAGATGGTCGTCTATCGAAATTTTGGTTTCAAAGATTTGGTCACCATCACTGAGCAAAGTGCAATTGCGACCTGCGTGATCTTCATCTTATTGGCGATGGGGGGGCTCATTTCGTTCTTTATTACCCTCGCTCAAGTTCCAACGATAATTACCGATTTTCTAGCGCAAATTGATGCCGGACCAATTCAATTTTTGCTGGCTGTGAACGTCTGCTTTCTAATTGCGGGCATGTTTATTGATCCAAATTCAGCGCTTCTTATTCTGGTGCCGCCGCTTTTCCCTGTGGCCATGGCAATGGGTGTCGACCCGGTTCATTTTGGGATGATTGTGACGCTCAATATCAGTCTGGGCATGATAACACCGCCATTCGGACTGGATATATTTGTAGCGTCTTCAACGCTAAACAAACCCGTCTTGAACATCATTAGGGGGGTTTGGCCGTTTGTTATCGTCAACATCATTGTTTTGATGATTGTCACTTATGTGCCGCAGATTTCTCTTTTCATTCCCCAACTGATCTTCGGTTAAGAAAGGGAAAACATGGTAATTTTAGCCCCTCAGGACGTAACAGTTGTTTCTGCTGCAGTAAGCGAAACACACGAAGTCAACACCTCTGTTAAACGCAATGATGTCGTCAACTCCGAGTATCGGTTTTTGGTTCTGGACGCGCCGCAATCAATCCTGCGGTGCCAACCGGGACAATTTTTTCACCTTCTTTGCCCGGTCACAACACAGCACCAACCCTACTTGCGACGCCCAATGAGCATCTATGGATATTCAGTCGAGAAGGGAGAACTTCATTTTCTATATAAAGTGACTGGCGAAGGAACCCGTGCCCTGTCCGACTTGAAGCCCGGCGACCCTCTGAATGTTCTTGGCCCACTTGGAAAAGGCTTTTCCATTAAACCGGACTGGCAAAATTTGCTTTTGCTCGCACGAGGCGTTGGATTGGCGACCCTTGCACCATTGGCACAAGAAGCCAGACGACTAAACCGCAAACTAACGACGATCTGTTCGGCGCGCTCGGACGACGTCTTGATGTCGGTTGATTATTTTCAGCAGATGGGTGCCGAGGTTATCACCGTGACGGATGCCGCAGGCACATCGGATATGGACAATATTAGGCGCATTATCACACAGAAAATTGAGTCTGGCTCTGTGGATGCGATGTATACCTGCGGCTCAAATCGACTTCTGAAACTTCTGCAAGATATTGGAAATACTCATAATATCCCTGGTGAAATTGCCCTGGAACAGCAAATGGCCTGTGGTTTGGGTATGTGCCAATGCTGCGTGCGTTCGTTCAATCGTGCGGGAGTGATCTCGCAAGAACGGGTTTGCCGAGAAGGGCCGGTATTCGCTATTCAAGAGGCATTGGCATGGTAAACCTTAGAACAAAAATTGGGGATCTGGTTTTACAGAACCCAATCATGCCCGCGTCGGGGACCTTCTCGGAAGATCTGTCAGAAGTGCTCGACCTCAATCGTCTTGGTGCCCATGTCACCAAAACAATCACCGAGGAAAAACGTGGCGGTAATCCCACGCCTCGCGTGTGCGAAGTGCGGGGATCCATGCTCAATTCCATCGGCATCCCTTCAAAAGGCGTGCAACATTTCATCGACAATATCATTCCGTTTTACAACAATTATGACGTGCCGTTGGTCGTCAGTATTTCCGCCAATAGCGCTGATGATTTTGCGCGTATCTGCACGTGTATTTCGGTGCCGGGTGTGGATGCGATTGAAGTTAACATATCGTGCCCGAACATCGAAGAAGACGGCAAAGCATTTGCGATGCGACCTTCAACCACTCATGCCGTCATGACCAAATTGCGGGGCGCAACCGACCTACCATTGTGGGCCAAACTAAGCCCAAATACCGGCGAAACAATCGAGGTTGCCATTGCCGCAGAAGATGCCGGTGCTGACGCCTTGGTGGTGTCCAACACATTGCTATCCATGGCAATTGATATTCACAGCCGAAAGCCCAAACTTGGTAACCTGATGGGGGGGCTATCAGGGCCATCTCTTAAACCGATTTCCCTGCGCATGGCCTATCAATGCGCAAAATCAGTCGATATCCCGATAATTGGCTGTGGCGGTATTTCGACAGTCGAAGACATTATCGAATACCTCATCGCCGGTGCTACGGCGATACAGGTTGGCACAGCGACATTCATTAGCCCCAATGTGATGGTGAACCTTTTAGACGATCTTGAGCGTTTTCTAGTGCGCAATAACATCCAAAATGTTTCCGACCTCGTCGGAACGGTGCGAGATGAAGAAGCGGCTGATGCCGTCGTCTTTATGGAAGCGGCCCCTTGATGCTTGCACGTGCCGATGCAACAGGCGTTGACGGGCGCAAAATGGTTGAAGCGTGGTTCAACGCAGTCAAAAATATGAGCATGGACGTGCAAGGCGTCAGCAGGCCCGCGTTTTCGCAGATCGAAACCGACGTGCTCAATTATTTGGCTGAACAAGCGAAAACAATTGGGCTGTCGGTTTCGTTTGATGCCGGGCAAAACGCGATTTTCTCGCTGCCCGAAGATGCGGATGCTGAGCGCTATATTCTCGTCGGATCTCATGTTGATAGTGTACCAATGGGGGGCAATTTTGACGGATTGGCAGGGGTCCTTACTGGTTTGCTTTGTCTGCAACGGGCCAAATCTGCGGGGCTGCGTTTTAAACACCCCGTAAAGGTCATCGCCATGCGAGGTGAAGAAAGCGCGTGGTTTGGGCCATGTTATATCGCCTCCAAAGCTCTGTTGGGGGTTTTAGGCTCTGACGAACTTGGCTCTCTACACAAGAATGATGGCCGCAGTCTAGACGAGCACATGTCTGATATCGGCATTGTGATGGAGCCAATTCGACAAGGTATTCCACTGTTGAATAAAGACAGGCTGCTTGAGTATATTGAGCTTCATATCGAGCAGGGGCCACTGCTCATTGGCAAGAACAAGCCCGCAGCGGTCGTGGCCGCAATTCGTGGTAATTTCAGACACAAAAACATTCGCTGCATTGGCGAACCGGGACATTCAGGAGCAGTGCCCAGAGCGTATCGTAAGGACCCAGTGCTGGCGATGGCTGATCTGCTCACGCGTCTTGACGAACACTGGTTGACGATCATTCAAAAGGGCGACGACCTTGTTCTAACTTCGGGGATTGTCGGGACCCATCCTGCCAAACATGCGTTGTCTCGCATTCCAGACGAAGTCGGCTTTAGTTTAGATATCAGAAGCCAAAGTGAGGATGTTCTGGATGCCATGCAGGACCTGTTATCGGCAGAAATGAAAGATGTGGCGCGCAACAGGGGTGTTCGATTCGAGGTTGAAAATCCGAATGAAACCAAACCAGCGTTGCTTAATACTGGTGTTGTTGAAAGCCTGAAATCCGCGATGGAACGCATAGGCTTGGAACCGACAAGCATGGCCTCTGGTGGGGGGCACGACGCCGCCGTATTTGCAAATGCTGGGGTGCCAACAGCGATGATATTTGTACGCAACCAAAATGGGTCGCACAATCCGGATGAAGCTATGGAGATTGATGATTTTATCATCGCCAGCTCAATTATTTATGAGCATCTTCTTGGCCTGGAAAATGAGTGCCCTGAAAACCGTGTCAAAAGACGAAGATAGGTGTGCTAACTCCTTGCACAACGTAGAAGAGAGACTGTTGATAAACGGAAACACACCTGTCAAATTTCTGATGAAAATAACGGGTGGCAAGGATGCTGAAACGGCGTCGATCAAGTCGTCCTGCCTCAATCAAATCGAGTAATTGCCAATGATGACCAGTGATTTTCCAGATCGAAAATTGATTGCCGAAACCACGGCCCAAATTTTGCTTGAAATAGACGCCGTGCACTTTAGTTCGGACCGGCCGTTTACATTTACCTCTGGCATTGCCAGCCCGGTCTATATCGATTGCCGCAAAATCATTTCATACCCGCGTATTCGCGAAATGATTACCAGCTTTTCTGTATCTGTAATCCTACGAGAAGTAGGGTTTGAGAAATTTGACGCGGTTGCAGGCGGCGAGACGGCAGGCATACCATTTGCAGCGTGGATTGCAGCAGAACTTGGGTTGCCGATGCAGTATGTTCGCAAGAAACCCAAAGGGTTTGGCCGTGATGCACAGATAGAAGGCATTGTTTCTGATAACCAACGTGTATTGCTCGTCGAAGACCTGACAACGGATGGCGGTAGCAAAATTAATTTCTGCAACGCTCTTCGCCGCGCCGGTGCGCTGGCCGATCATGCCAGCGTCATCTTTTACTATGACATATTCAAGCAGACCAATGACACGCTGATCGCCGAGGGGATCACGTTGCATGCGCTTGCAACGTGGTGGGATGTACTTGCGGTCTGCAAAGCTAAAAACCACTTCGACACCAAGACACTACAACAAGTAGAATCCTTCTTAAACGAGCCGCTTGTTTGGTCAGGCCAGCATGGCGGCGCAACATCCATTTCGATCTAGGGAACAACACCATGATGTTTGATAAACTTTTAGACGTGCTCAATGAAAACGGCAAAGGGTTACACGGCTACAATAAGGTGGCCGAGACTGCTCATGTTTGTATGGAAAGCGATCCCGAGAGGGCCGCTGGATACCTGTTGCTCGCTATTCAAGCAGAACGATTCATCGAAAATACGGGGCGATTGGCCGTAACCGCAGGTCAAACTGAGAGTGTGTTTACTGAGTTTGAAAAAAATACAACCACATTGAAGACTTCGTATGGTTCTGGCAACCCAGTCAAGATTTTGGCGGCTTTAAACGATGTATCGCTCGCTGTCTTCTAGACCGAATTCGTTCAGCTTCTTGCCTACGTGCGGCCTTGAGTAATCTGAGCGGCCGTGCCTTTTTGGAATAGTTTCCAGGCAGTTGGGATATTGTCACATTAACGTCTGGAGACCGCAAAGTTCACCGACGCTTATGAGATAAGGCAATACTTACCGACGTTAACAAAACAGGCGGGCCAATTTAAACGATCATAACGGCCGTGTTGCATGGATAAATTAGAGCTTGTGACGTGGCCTACCAGAGCCGTAATTTAGACGGTGCGTTCGAAACGGGGGCAGCCAAGTCCGGTCATCCGGTTGAGAACCCGTACGCCAATCCGGACTTATGTTCTCTGGTTTTCAAAGTTCCGGGCCTTCAGTTTCTCTCCCCCCCCTTCCACTCCGGCTCTTAGTTTCAAATCAGACAAAAACGCCTGACATGACGATTGCCAGCCCAATCAGTCCAACTGCGATTTTGGCCATGCACCAGGAAACAGCTGTCGACCGCTCCCTGGTGTGGGTGTTTGCAGCAATTGACGGTGAATATTTAGCCAGCCATCGGTTCAGGGTCGCGTGGTCAACGGCAATGCCGCGCTCTGCTAATTGCTCCTCCAAATCGCGGTACGAAACGACATATCGAACGTAGAAAAACACCATCTACAGGATAACAAATCTGGGATAATGCCTGCCTTTGAAATCAATCGCCACGGTCTGATACTCACATATGAATGCAAAAGGCGGCGTGCAACACAGGTTTGCGCGGTGGCCAATATTCCAAATGTTTACGACAGAATCGCCCGGAATGTTCCAGTAAAGCAGGCATTTTATCCTAGTTGACTGAGGCCATGAATTCATCAACCTCTTCTAATGTGATATAACTGGCCTCTTGGGTGCCGGTCTCGGTAAAGGTCCAGGTAACCGCTGGAGCGGACACATCGCCAGAACTGTCGAACCGGACATTGCCGGTTGCGCCTTGATACATAACTGTGCCGCCGCCTGACAGAATCTTAGTCGCTTTGGCAAACCCAGCGGCATCTGCGGAAACAGCTGTGCCATTTGGATCCGTCACGTTTGCGACCTGCGCGGCAATCTGGCTACCGGTTGCGTCTTTGCCTGCGGCATGCATCGCCAGCAACGCAATCAGTGTTGCGTCAAAGCTGTTGGACAGGCCAGGGCCGTTTGGTTCAGAGTCAAATTTTGCCTTATAGAGATCGACAAAAGCGCTGGCAGATTCTGAGCGCGGCGATGCGGTGTCGGTTCCGGTGCTGGCGCCCAGATACTGCAGCCCCACATTGTCACGGAATTCATCTGACTTAAGAGAATTTGCCAGAATCATGTTTTGGGTGCCTCCCAGCGAAATCCATTCCCGCACGGCTGCAGACCCTTCGGTTGGGTAGAGCGCCAGATACAGTGCTTCGGGTTTGCCTTTCAGCGCTTGTGTTACTTCGGCCCGATACGATGGCTGCGCGTCGTTCATAGCGACGGATGCTGTGACGGTGATGCCAAGTGACTCGAGGTCAGCAGCGATGAGTTTACTGATATCCTGGCCCCAATCATCGTTTTTATAAAGGATAGCGACCGATTTGTAGCCCTTGTCTCGGGCCACCATTGCGCCAACCGCAGCCTGAACGCCGCTGGTCGCAAACGTGCGATAGAACAGCCCCTTGGATTTTCCCTCTTGCGCGAGCGCGGTAAACGCAGTTGAGGATGAGCAACACGACATCATCATAACGTCCGATGGCACCGCCACTGAGGTCAGGATCGGCATGGATACACCACTGGAAACCGCGCCCAGCAACAGTTGTACCCCGTCCAGATCAACCAGCGCCTTGGCGGCGTCTACGCCGATTTTTGGGTCAACCTGGCTGTCCCGCAGTATCAGATTAACATCGCAGCCAGACACGCCGCCGGCTTCGTTTGCCAAATCGACAGCATATTGCGCCACTTCGGCAATCGGGCGCCCCCAATCAACGGATGTCGGCAGTACGGCCCCGACCTTTATTGAACAATCTGCGGCAAAGGCCGTTGATGCAAACGCTGACATGCACAACAGCACGCCAGCTGTTACTGTACCCTTTTGGGCTATTCTCTTGATGGTCATGATAGTCTCCCTTGTTGGATTTGATTATTTTGATTTTCGTCCGGATTGTGAAACGACCAGCCGTTCGGGGAACAGACCTTGCGGTCGCCACAGTAACATGCCGACGATGACGAGGCCGATCAGAATGAATTGCATGGTCCCAGTATACAGCTGGACTTCGACCGGGGCGAAACGCGATAGGCCCCAGCCACTGGCGGTCCAGGCCCCCCAGATCAGAAAGGTGCCAAAAACCGCGCCGCGGTTGTTGCCGGCACCGCCGACGATCAACATCGCCCAGAGTTGGAACGTTAATGTTGGCAGAACATCCTGTGGGCTGACAAAAGCATAAAACGTGGCATACAGCCCGCCGGCAAGACCGACGATACAGGAACCGGTGATAAATGCAGTTAGCCGAATGCGGTCGGGGTTTTTGCCCAGCGAACAGGCTGCAATTTCATCCTCGCGGATGGCGCGTAGCAGGCGTCCATAGGGCGACCGGATCAGCCGTTCAAGAAACAGGTAAGTACAGATCAATAGGGCGGTAACCACCAGCAGAAACAGCACATTATAGGTGAACCCGTCATTCACCCAAGCCTCGAGAGGGCGGGCAAACCCGCGCAGGCCTTTGGCCCCACCGGAAAACCCTTCGGCGTTGCGCATGACGTTTTCAAAGGTGACCGCAACACCAAACGTGGCTATCGCGAAATAGTCGTGCCGCAAATGCAGGGTAAGGCGCCCGACCACCCAGGCCAGCACCCCCGCAGCCACCGCTCCGCCAAGCAGAGCCAACGGATAGAACAGCTCAAAGCCGCCGATGTGATCGGATTGCGGAGCTCCGCCCAATAAAAGAGTACCATAAGCGCCAGCGCCAAAGAAGGCGACAACACCACCGTTAAACAACCCGGTATTGCCCCATTGCAGGTTCAGCCCCAGCACTGCAATGGCCAGAATCGATGCAATTGTTATGAAAAACACCAGATACGAGATAAGGCCCATCATGTCTGTGGCTCTCCGAATAATCCGTTCGGGCGCACCAGCAATAGCACCAGAATAATCATGAACGGCACCGCCGGACTATAACCTGACGGCAATACCAGCAGCGCCATGTTGGCCGCTATGCCGACGATGAACCCGCCCAACACAGCACCGTATATGCTGCCAATGCCACCGACGATGGTGGCGGCAAAAATTGGCAACACCAGATCGCGCCCGATCACCGGGTTGATGTGGTTGTTGAGACCATAAAACACACCTGCGGCAGCCGCGAGCCCGCCGCCAATGATCCAGACCAGAGCGATTACGCGGGATAGCCGGATGCCGGACACCTCGGCCAGCGACGGGTTTTCCGCAACAGCGCGCAAGGCATAGCCAAATGTAGTGCGCGACAGAACAAAATGCAGCACAAGCATGATCAGCAAGGCCGCCAGCAGCACAAACACCTGATCGGGCTTGATCAACAACATCGGGTCAGAGCTGACCATCACCGCGAACACGATATCATTGCTGTAAAGCTGTGATTTCAGGCCAAAGACCAGTCCCAGAACATTGCGGATGATCATCGCCACCCCGAATGAAGCAAACACCATGGACAATTCGTCGCCCTTTTCGCGGATGCGTTTAAACACAAACCGGTCGATCAGCACCGCCGATATACCGGTCACCCCCATGGCGCAGAACATCGACAGTGTCAGCGCCCAGGTCATGGAAAGCGGGCCGATCTTGTTGGCCAAGATCGGCAGAATCCCTGAAAATAACGCATCAAATACCAGCGCGGTATAAGCGCCGATTGACAATAATTCCGCATGGCTAAAGTTGGCAAAGCGCAGGATATGCATGACCATAGTCAGCCCGATCGCGCCCAGGGACAAAATCGCTCCGACAAGAATACCGTCTGCAAGGCTTTGGATCATGCGACATTCATCCGTTTTCCACCGAGATAAATCTCGCCCACGATTGGGTCATCTAATAAAATCGCTGCGTCCGCGTCGTGCTGATTGCGACCCTCGGCCAGAATGTAACAATGGTCGGCCAGTCGCATCGCTTGTTTGACGTTCTGTTCAACCAGCAAAATCGTGACCCCCTGTGTGGTCAGATCGCGGGCCAGTTGCAGCACCTCTTGCGCGGCTTTTGGCGACAGGCCGGCCGAAGGTTCGTCCATCAGGATAAGCAAAGGATCAACCGCCAGCGCCATGGCCACCGCCAGCATCTGGCGTTGACCACCGGATAATGTCCCGGCTTTTTCGGCCTGCTTGCTGGCCAGGGCTGGGAACCGGATGAACATCGCGGCAATCCGGGCCGGGCCAACTGGAGATTTGCGCAACACCAGTTCCAGGTTTTGACGAATGGTCAAGGCGCGAAAAATGTTGTCCGATTGCGGTACATAGGCAATGGAATGCTGTGCCATCTGATCCGGGCGGATGCCGGTGATATCCTGACCATCCAGCGTTATCTGGCCTGATGTCACGGGAACCACGCCGGCAACGGCCTTGATAAAGGTTGATTTCCCGGCACCGTTAGGGCCGATGATCAAAGTCAGCGAGGCCTTTTTGACCTCAATATTGACCTGCTTCAGGATAGGCAGGTCTTTGACATAGCCAGCAACAATGTCTGTGGCGCGCAGCAGGATTTCAACCATCAACCTGAGCCCCCAAATACGCGTCCAGCAGAACCGGGCTGTTCTGCGCCTCTTGTGCCGTGCCTTGAAACACAATGGCCCCTTCGGCCAGCGCAATTACGGGATCGCAATGGCGCATGATGAAATCCATGTCGTGCTCGATGATCACAAAGGTTTTGCCTTGTCGGTTGAGCTCTTCAATGCGCTCGATCAGGATACGGGTCAGGGTCGGGTTTACCCCCGCCGCCGGTTCATCCAGCAGGATCACCGCCGGGTCGCCCATCAGGACCCGGGCCAGTTCCAGCAGTTTGGTCTGCCCGCCCGAGATTCTTCCGGCGGCCTGATCCGCCAGTTTTCCGAGCGTTACAAACTCCAGAATATCCAGTGCGCGCGTGCGAATTTCTTCTTCCTGTGCCCGCATTTTGCCGGGGTTTAGGAAGGGTCCTAAAATACCCTCTCCCACTTGTCCCAGAGGGGCCAACATGACGTTTTCCAGCACTGACATCCGTTTGAATGGGCGCGGGATTTGAAATGTTCGGGCCAGTTTTTTGGTAAAAAGAGCATCCGGCCCCAGCCCGGTAATATTTTGCCCATTCAGCAATACCTGCCCACTCGTGGGTGCGAGGACGCCGGTTAATACATTGAAAAATGTCGATTTACCAGCACCATTGGGGCCAATCAGTCCGGTGATGGATCCCGGTTTGATCGTCATAGAAACGCTGTTGACCGCGCAAAAGGACCCAAAGTTTTTTGTCAGGTTGCGTGTTTCCAATATGGGGATGAGCGCCTCAGCCATTGCTGCGGGTGCTGCCAAATGTCTGATCGTCCGGCTTGGTGTTCAGATTGTATTTCATGATGCGGCCGTGGCGACCGTTTCGGTCACGCTCTAACGCAAACACGTCACCCTTTGGCCCGTGTGCTTTTTGCAAAACCTCATCCAGCGCCGCGCGATCCTGATCATCCAGCGCCACGTCGAATATTTCCAGCGTCATGGGCAGGTGCCGCGCATAGCGCGCGCCGACAATTGCGGCAGCAACTTGCGGCTGGTCCAACACATACCGCGAGGCAACTGCGGCAAGTGAAACGCTATACCGATCACCGATGTTCTTGAGTGTGGTAAGAAGTGTCTGAAACCGCTCCCAAGGACCAAATTCGTCGATAATCAGCCGGTATTTGATGAGCGAGCGGTTTTCAAAAGCAAAACCGGGGTCGGGCTGCCCCAGCCATTTTTCCGTTAAAAATCCACCTGCAAGGGTACCGTAACATAAAAACTGGACACTGTTTTCGGCTGCCCACTTGGTCAGATTCCCGGCAGGGCGCCGATCCAGAACCGAATATTGCACCTGTCCAGACACAATATCAAACCCATCGCGCACAAAGGGGTCCATATCGGCGACATCCCAGTTGGTCGTACCAAGGTTTTTGATTTTGCCTTTGTCTTTCAGGGCTTTAAGAACACCGAGCGAGTCCACAGCGCTGCCCAGTTTCATATCCCACCAATAGAACTGTACCAGATCCAGTCGATCAACCTGCAACCGCTGCAGGGATCGGTCGATGATCGCCTCAACCTCATCCGGACGCAGGTCCGGTAGCCGGGCAAGGTCGGGTACAAGTTTTGTATGAACGCAGACCTGATTGGCAACTGAACTGCCTCGTCTGCGGCGCAAGTCGGCGATAAAGTCGCCAATCATCTCTTCGACGCCTTTGTAAATGTCGGCGCAATCAAATGTGGTTATGCCTGCGTCCAGAAACGCCTCCATGTCCGCCACTGCGCTGGCCCGGTTCACCGGGCCATGATCGCCGGCCAACTGCCAGCAGCCTTTGATTACGCGGGAAATTGTGTGGTCATCGCCCAACTGTGCCGTTTCGGGATTACTCATTCGGGGACTCCGGGGTTTTGCCAATAAGGGGTAGAACGCGCATCAGGCAAGCCGGTGGTTTCTGCATGCGAGAACCATCGCTTTGCGGTGCGTTCAATACGGAAACGGGCACCGCAATGGGGGTCAGGGCAGGCGATTTCGGCGTCGGTGGACATCCAGTCATTGGCATCAGTGTTACGCTGTTTTGCTGGCAGCAGAGGCAGTAACGCAGCCAGCGCATACATCGAAATTGTCTGACCTTCCTCAAAAACAAGACTTTCGCCGTGAACCTGAAAACTGTCGCCCTCAACATGATGGCAAACAGCGACACGATCCCCAATCACTGTATGGACCCGAAGATCATACAGCCAGAAACGCCTTTTGCCGGTGTCATCCACCATTCACAATCCCTCTCGACACATCGCTTCTTGCTTGATGTTATCTGTGATATTTGATTATATGTATGTTATCCAAGCTCAGTCAAACAATTTGTGCTAGCCGGGCTTGGTGGCGTGTTCTGAGGGTGGGCCACGTGCAAGAGATAGGGTGGGAAATGAACACATTCGGTATGGTGAAGATTGATCAGTCCAAGTTGCGGGAAGAGGTCTATGCCGCATTGCGCGATGCGTTTACCCGTGGTGAATTTGCCCCCGGTGCGGTGCTCAATCTGCGTGGTCTGGCCGAGCAGTTGGGCACCTCTATGACCCCGGTACGAGAGGCCGTGCGCCGTTTGGTAGCAGAAGGCGCGCTGATCGACACGCCAAGCCGGACGCTGCAAGTACCGTCGTTTGATCAAGAGCGGATGTTGGATTTGAAACGTGCCCGCGTCGGAATGGAGACTATGGTGCTAGGGATCGCTATGGATAACATGGACGACGCCACCATCGATCTGTTGGAAACGATCATTCAGACATCACCTGACACGGTTCAGGCCGGCCCGGACCTAAAAGCCAATCACGATTTCCATTTCACCTTGTATCGCAAGAGCAATTCCGCCGTTATGCTACCGCTGATCGAGGCACTTTGGCTGCAATATGGGGCCTATCTGCATCTGATCATCCGGCACGAAAACGCTCTGCGTGTAGATGAGCATGAGTTCCACATGGACATGATCCGGGCTTTGCGCCGCAATGATCGCGATGCGGCGATGGAGGCATTGAAAACCGATATCGAAAGCAGCTTTAATTATCTCGCGGCGGAAAATTTAGGCACGTTAACCCTTGTAGCCGGGCGGAAGTCCCGATGAGTGCGGCAGGCCCCGAACAGATAGAACTTGGCGATACTCTGCGGATCAGCCGGGTTTTGACTGGGCTGTGGCAGGTTGCTGATATCGAAAAGGACGGCGCGACAATTGACCCAGAGCAAGGTGCTGATGCTCTGGATGCTTATATGCGGCAGGGGTTTACCACCTTTGATATGGCTGATCATTATGGCAGCGCTGAAATCATTTCCGGGCATTTGCTGAAACGCTACAAAGACACCGACCACCGGCCAGTTATCTGCACCAAATGGTGCCCTGAACCCGGCGAGATGAGCGCCAAAGTTGTTCGCGCCGGGGTGCAAGACCGGTTGGACCGGCTGGGTGTGGACCAGGTTGATTTGCTGCAATTTCACTGGTGGATGTTTGAGCATCCGGCCTGGCTGGACGCGTTGCACGAACTGACTGCCCTGCGTCAAGAAGGGCTGATCACCGAGATTGGGGTTACAAATTTTGATGCGGCGCATCTGCAACTTGCCCTGTCTGACGGTATCCCTTTGTTAACCAACCAAGTGTCGTTTTCGCTGCTGGATCGGCGCGCTGCCGGGCCTCTGTCAGCGCTGTGTTTGGCGACCAAAACCCGGCTGTTAGGCTATGGCACGTTATGTGGTGGATTTCTGTCAGATCGCTGGCTGGGCAAACCCGAACCTGTCAATATTCCCGACTGGAGCAAGATGAAATACAAGCGGTTCATTGATACCGCAGGCGGTTGGGAGGCGTTTCAAGCCTTGCTGGCTGCCGCCGCCAAGATTGGCAAAAAGCACAACGTGTCCCTGTCGAATGTAGCGACCCGATGGGTGCTGGAACAATCCAGTGTGGCGGGCGTGATCATCGGTGCCCGACTTGGAGAGCGCAACCATATGGCGGACAATGCGCGTTTGTTCAGCTTTGCGCTGGACGCTGAAGATCACCAGTTGTTAAGCAAGAATTTCACCGATGCTGTGCCGGGCGATTGTGGGGATGAATATCGCAAGCCGCCGTTTCTGACTGCCTCTGGTGACCTAAGCCACCATTTGACAGGCTTTCACACTGGGTTTGAGGCTACTCCGGTTGACCATCGCAGCGGGGCGACGCGGGTTCTGAGTGGTAGTAAATGGGAAGATATCGCTGGATATTGCCGTGCCCAACGTATCGGGAACCGCATTCTGGTCTCGGGCACCACAGCGACGGCCGGGTTTGACCGGGCAATTGCGCCACTGGATGCCGGAGCTCAGACGACCTTTATCCTCGATAAAATCTCGGCGAGCCTGACAGCGTTGGGGGCGAGCGTGGACGACGTCGTGCGCACCCGTATCTATATTACAGACGTTGAAGACGTTACCCTGGTGTCTGCAGCGCATGGTCGAATATTTGGCTCCATCAAACCCGCAAACACGCTGGTTGTTGTGGCACAACTGATCGGCAATTACCGTGTGGAAATCGAAGCCGAAGCCGAAATCCCCGGGGAATTGTGATTGAGCGGATTCTCGGCGAAACCCGTGGTTCTGTCGCAAAGTTTTCTTGAGCCTGAACCGGACCCTCCGGATGTGTCAGCGATCCGAAATGAAGCCATGTCTTATGCCAAGGCCGTCGTCGTTCTCTGTCGCGTCGTGGGCCACTCAAAGACGGCAATGACGAGGTTCTGATCCTACTAAAATTAGGCTCTGACCAAGAGTCAGCCAATTACCTTGCATTCAACTGCAAGCGGCTCTCGCAGTATTCGTGTTATTATTTGACAATATTCGACATTATTTCTAATCTCATAGACATAAACTAATTACCTATTGGAGGCCCTGAAATGCCCAGTGCATTGAACGTATCGCTCACTGATCGGCTCCGCGAATTTGTCGATAGTCGCACTGGTGATCACAGCGTGTTCGCAACGCCAAGCGAATATATGCGTGCCCTCATCCGAAAAGATATGGAGGAGCAGGACATCATAGGCCACGTGGCTGCTGGGCTTAAAGATGTGAAGGCTGGTCGGTTTTCTCAGAAAACGATACTTGATATAGCGAACGGCCAATAGTTCTGAAGACTGACGCCAGACCCAAGTACCTTTTGACGTAGACGGCAGAAGCAGATTTTTACAATGCCAGAAGTTGGTATCTGTCACGTTGGGGCCCTGAGCTGACCCGCTCATATTTTGAGGATTTTCACAAGGCGGTAGAGTATATGGCTCTTCACCACAAATCACTCGCCAAGAAAGATCATTTAACGGGAACAACCGGGTTAGGCATCTACGCGATCAGAGAACATTACCTCATCTATGTACCTCTTCACGCCAAACAAATTGCTATCGTCGCATTGATTAGGCAGACCCGAGACCTACCAACGATCTTAAAGAGCAATAGCTTCAAAATCCGCCAGAAAATAGAAAACCTGGGCGATGGCATAGAGGGAACCTGATGGGAACCAGGCTGGCTACGCGACCCGTGTCTGACGCCAGCGTCCAGCCGTCTTTAAGGTGGGCCCTTAACCGCACGGTCAGGCATGAATGGCTAGACCAACACATCGTTGAAAACGATAGAGGAGGCTCTGGACATACAACAATGAACGACCCTACATGGGCATCGGCGGCATAACTCCCGCAATGAAACTGAAAACAGCCGCGTGAATTCTACGGTTGGACCCCATTAAAAAATGGGGGGGGTATGGCTAAGCCATTGAAAAAAATTAATCTAAATCTCAACAACTCAGGCATTCCGACAGCCTCCCTTCGTGGATCCGCAATCAAGAAGAACGCATTTGTCGCGTGAATTCTCGGTTAGGCGCGCCGTACTACCGTTTTCCTTTCCGGTGAGTAATCCTCACATTCCCTACAAACTGGGCATGTTTGGGCGCTCCGCATCAGGTACGAAACGTAACGGTGCCCAAGCAGAACAAGCCGCGGTTCCGCAGCATCGGCCGACACAAAGGACAGACAAATGCTCTTCCAAAACCCAGTCTGCCTCCATGTAGCTGTCGCCACCCTCTGCGGACCCGTATCGAAACACCGCCCCCCCCCTGCCCTATCCGCCGCCAAGTTCAGTGTTCTAACAGGCGCTGCAATTCCTCCATGGCCCTATTAACGATATCGCTATTCACCGCATCACCCTGCAGCCGGATCACGTAGCCCTGACTGTCAGTCCCGCTCTCCAGGGTGATCCCACTTGAGAGATGCAGCTTATTGGCCCCTACCCACCCACGTATTGGCGTTTTGGTCCTGGGTCGCCCGCCCTTACGCGTTGGTTGCGCCTCGGCCTCATATTCCTGGACTACCAATTCCAACAGCGCCCATTCCTCTTTGCCATCTCCCGCAGACGTCGATGATAACACCTCGCGTAGCCGCGATTCAGCCCCTGCCCGCAACGCAGTTGCGACTCTCAGCCCATCTTTTTCCCGCAGACTTTCGGGAAATTCCAGCATATCGCCAAGCTCTTCGAATATCAGCGCAAAGGATCGAATCTTAGACCGCTTGGCCTTTGAGCCAGCATTGAACAGCTGGGCCACTGCGGCCTCGGTGCTGGCGAACATGCCTTGCTGTGCCGCAATCACAGAAATGCGCCCGCGTTCATAATGCGACAGCGATGCGCGGATTTCGTTTTCCTCGACCATCGCGGTGATGGTCCCGCCAATCGTTTCCGGGTCGCGGATGATGGCGTTGATTGATGTGTATTTTTCATCGCCAGTCAAAAGGTATAATTCGCGGATTGCGGTGATGCGACGATAGCCGGAAATCAGGCCGAATGGCGTGGTGCCATCCGTCCGGAAAACCTCAACCGGCAAGCGCAGACCATGAGCGGCTATCGAATTTTTCAACTCGGTCATTTCGCCGGGGTCAATTACCGTACGGTCGCGGACCAGCGCCAGATCATCAATCTGATCCAGAACGATACAGTCGATCACCCGCCCCTGCTCGACCGCAGTTCTGAGCGCCTGCGCGTCCTTGCTGTTGCGCGCGGCCTCTGTCCGCTCTTCGGTAGAGGCCGCAGGATACGCCTGTGCGGCATCGGCGGCGACCTGCGATATCGGCGCCATTGCGGCGCTTGGGCGGCCTAGGGTTTCGCGGCGAAACTCGGCCTCGATGCCTTCTAGATCTGCAGCGCTTGGTGCGACGACCTTCCTACGACGTGCCATTTACGTCTCCTTTGTTCTGATCATCCATATGCAGCTCCCGCCACCAGGACCCGATGATCAACTCTTTAACTTCGGCCCATGTTCGGTCAAATGCTTCGCGTCCACGCACATATGTATCGCGGTTAAATTCGCGATAATCTGCCTCGTAAATGCCATTCACTTGCTCACCCGCCTGCCCCACCATCGCCGTTACATCCTGACGGAACGTGGTCATCAGATCGCCAAAATAGGCCTGGATGACGTTGGCCAAATCGGTTTGTTGTCCGGCATCAAATCGGGTGATGATTGTGCGAACGGCATCCCATTCGAACTGCATTTCGGGTAGCCCCATACGTCGAAGGTTGGCGTTTTCACCTTCCTCGATCGAGGCAAACGTTGAATAAAGCATATCAAAAAACCGACCGGTGGAATCAAACTCAAGGAACGAGGCACCCAACGGAACAAGCAGGATATCAGCAGCGGAAAGCGCGTTGATTGTCAGGTAGCCAAGTGCCGGGGGGGTGTCGATCAGAATGATGTCGTAGTCGTCGACAATGCCACCTTTTTCGAGGCCGTTCAAAAGGGCATCCCAGAGCGGCCAGGACCCACTTTGCATGCGCCAGACCGGTATTTGAAATTCGGCCCAATAGAGATTTAGCTGAGCCCCAAGCAGGTCAATGTTGGGCCAGTGTGTTTCCTGGATCAGGTTTCGCGGCGAAACCGTCAACGCTTCGGTCAATGTTTCGTCAAGCGGGAAGGGAGCCTGACCCGCCGCATCGCGGACTTTGTTTTCCTCTTGCAGGTGGCGGGCAAAATCGCCGGCCAGTATCGGAAAGGCGGTGTCCCATTCATCTTTGATCTGCCCACCGAGAATCGACGTCAACGAGCCCTGGCTGTCCAGATCAATGGCCAGCACCTTGTAGCCATCAAGAGCGGCCGACATCGCCAGGTGGGCACAGGTAGACGTTTTACCAACTCCGCCCTTAAAATTTGCTATCGCTACGATCTTGGCCTTAACACCTTTTGGGCGATAGGGCAGGTATTCGCGATTTGCGGCGCCCTCCGAGGCAAAATGTTGACGCAGGGCAATCACGTCTTCTAGGGAATACCATTTTGAGGTGCCTTCGCCGATGCCCTGTGGCAACTCGGGTTTGGATTTCAACACGCGGCGAAAATGCGCCGGGGCAACAGGGATCAGGTATTTGCAAACCTCCCATGTTGAAAATTTGCGGAGTTTTTTGCGGCCATCTGGGGCGTGTCCGGCTTTGGCAAGCTCATCACGACCCCGGGCCGCGAAGGAAGCTGCTTTGGCGAATCGGGCTGTACCGATAGGATCGCCAAGACGACGGCCTGCAGCTTCCGGGTTGATCCCAAAGTACGGAGGCAGGTTTGTATCACCAGTTTGCGTCATTGGAAAAATCCCATATTCTATATATAGCAGTTTATTCGTCCAAATATCACACATCGTGGATGAAAAGTGAAACAAAAGCCTACCCAAACTAAAAATATCAAAAAAGCAGGCCCTCTGTTTAGATGTCTTTATATATCTTTATAGGCTTTATGGCGATATTTTACAAATATATACAACACATTAGGTTGCTTTGGGTGCCCGCACACAGGGCGAACGGTGGCTGAATACGGGATCAAAGGTATCCAAATGCAGGATCAAAGGTGCCGATTCGCGGGCAACAGGGTCTAATACAGGGGGAAACAGAGTCTATTGACGGTTTCTATGGAACTGGCGCGTCGTTGATCCCGTGAATGGGTACTTTAGCGGACTTCCGACATATCACGGCCAGCACATCGCTATCCTGTAAAAAGGTTCCTGACAAATGTTTGCTGATGGGTTCCTTTTGGCGTATAAGGGAAAAAACGCCCGGAATCGGGCAGGACAGGCATTTGAACGATATCGACAAAAATAAGCTGACGGGATCATTGCGCCGGGGCGCGGTGAAAAAGCATGTAGCTGCGATTCATGTGTCGGGCAAGCTGACGCTGTTGCAGCGCAAGCTATCCAATGTGCTGCTGTTGAACGCTTATGACACTTTGACCCGGCAAAACAGTTTTGAGATGGATGCCAAAACCCTGTGCATGATGGTTGGATATAACTCCAATGATCTGGACACGCTGAAACAGTCGCTGCGCGGGCTGGCGGAAACGGTGGCGGAATGGGACATGCTGGATGAAGAGGGGCGCCAGGAATGGGGCGTGTCGAGCCTGCTGAGTTATGCCAAACTAAAGGGGGGTGTGTGTGAATACGCCTATTCGCCTGCGTTGGCAGAAAAGCTCAGTGACCCAAAAGTTTTTGCGCTGATCAACCTGAATATCCAGCGGCGGTTTAATTCCGGGCATGCGCTGGCATTGTATGAAAACTGTTACCGGTTCCATCGGATTGGCACCACGGGATGGTGGCCGCTGGAAACGTTTCGTCGCCTGATGGGGGTTGCTGACAGTGTCTATTATGAACTGTTTAAGCATTTGAATGCTAAGATCATCAAACCTGCTGTGGCTGAGGTCAACAAAACATCCAACATCATCGTGACGCCAGAGTTTCGCAAAAAGGGTCGATCGGTCTGCGATGTCCGGTTCAAAATTGCCTCAAATCCGCAACTGGCCATTCTGGATTTGGATGACGGGGCAGGGCAGCGCAAATCGCCGGTTTATGATCGGTTGCGAGCGATGGGGGTTTCCGACCGGCTGGCGCGGCAATGGTTAAGTGAACACGGCGAAGACGCTGTGACGCGCAAGTTGCAGTATGTCGATGGGCAGGACGGTGTGCGTAATCCGGCGCAGTATCTGACGGCAGTGATGAAGAACGACGTAGGGCAGGGCGGCACACTCCAGGTTAAGCCGCCAACAAGTGAGCGGGCGATCAAACTGGGACGGGTGCGCGATATCGTCGAAAGTCGTAGCCCGACGCAGAGGGACGCTGATAAGCGGTTGTTTAGCGCCAAGATCGACACTGCGGGTCGGCGGCAGGATTTTGAACGCCACGGCTGGATGTCGGCGCAGAACGCCGAAGCCATTTTTGCGTTCTGGGAGGAAATGATGCCAGGGTTATTTGAGGGCCCGCCTCGTTTAGCTTAGCGGTCCAAATCCCTTTGCAAAAAGTCATCAAACAGGGGAACTGTGAAATCTATTTTGCCGTAGTTGGAGCTGTAGATCATTCCTTTATTGATGATATTCGCACGGCGTGGGCCAAGGGCTGAGGGCCTTTTTTTCAAAACCTCTGCGCCAGTTAACTGATCCATTCGAACCTTGAAAAACCCATCATCAAGACGGGCGACCGCGAGTTTTGCGGCCGTGGTCACGTTAGGGGGCTCATTTGTGCGAGGTTCCAGGCGTGGTGGCCCCATTCCTGACTGAAAAACGGGTATCCCGAGGTCATTTCAATGATCTTGGCCTGCCAGATAATGTGTATCGGGGCCTTGGCCTTTGGTTGTGACAGCTTAGGCAGGCAGTTGAGCACATTTATCGTCTTGTGTTGTTAACAGAGTTGCTTGCGGGTCGTGAGATGGGCACATTCAACTAGCCGCTCGATTTGTGTAACAACGCCCCTTACTTGGGCTGGGATGTTTGCACTGTTTCGCAAGCGATTCAGAGCTCAGATTTTGAAGCATGCATTTGCCTCAGAATTGGCTTGCGAAATGATCAATCAAGGATCGTATGCGTGCCGTCAGGTGACGGCTTGGTGGGTAAACGGCATAAAGGCCAATAATCTTTGCTTCCTCGGCTTCAAAGATCAACTTAAGTCGCCATTTGGCAATGAAAGGCTTGGCTGTGTAAAGCGGTAAATAGCAATACCTGAGCTATTTCAGAGCAAGGCAGTTAGCGTGACAACATCCCACGAAAGAGTCACGTTGGTTCGGTTTGGCGAGGATCGAATCTTCCAATCCAGATTGATATCTTCGGACCGCTTTTTCATGCTGCGCAAGCCCATGCCACGCGGTCGGCCCTGACCGTTCAAATCGGCCTGGGGATCAAAGCCAGTGCCATCATCTAGAATTGAAATGCTGTTGCGGGTGGCAATCACCGTCACTGTGCTGGCCCGGCTGTGTTTGACCGAATTTGTGATCGCTTCCTGAACGATACGTAACAGATTCAGGTTGGTGGACGGGCCTGCGTCCTGTAATTGTGGATCTTCTTCAATCTGCCAACGAAAGGTCATTTGCTGACTTTCCAGCAAGGGTTCGACCCTGCTGCGCAGCATGCCCAGAAGTGTTGAAATGTCACCGGTGATGTCAAGACTGTCGATCATCAGGCCCATATCAACCAGTGAGTCTTCAAGCGCCGATTTCAGAACCTCATCGGTATTGCCCGACGAAGACATATAGGCCAGAGCATTCACCAACTGCCTCCCGACGCCATCATGCAGATCCAGCATAATCCGGTGGCGTTCATCGTCAATTGCTTGTTGTTTGGCGCGTTCCGAAAGTTGCTGATAACTTTTCTCAAGTGCCTGAGTCTTAATTTCTATTTCGCTGTGCAATGTATCGGTTGGTGTTTCGTATTTTTGAAGCGAGCTGGCCAGCTCAGACATGACAATCCACAACAACATCAGAAAAAGTGTAATTGGGATGAGGTGACCAAACTGGATCGAAAACCACACCGGATCCAGGCGGCTGTATATCCATTCGCTGATGCCAAAGGCCTGGCTAATCGACAGCAGGCCAAAAATCATAATAAGGCTCAACCTGCTTTGCTTGTGGCGATACTCGAAAATCATCGACAAACAGGTCAGCCCCATCAGGAAACTGATGAACAAAGTGACGTTGAGGGTGGCAAAAAGATGGGCCGTCGGCACAGTTAAGATTGCCACAGACATGACGGCTGTTGTGCAGCCTAATAATCTCCGCAACCCTTTGTTAGGCAGATCCAGCCAGGTCATCCAAAATGCGGTCAAAAACCAGATAAAAAGTGGTATCGAGAGGTTCCAGATCCGGGTCCAAACGGTGTAGTCTTCCATGATATTGGGCATCACCCAATGGAAACAAAACAGGCTTGCAAAAAAATGGGTGCCAGCCAGCCAAAAGTACATGGAATCCCTGGGGCGTGTTAACCAGAACACGAAAAATGCAACACTGGTGAACAGGATCAATCCAAAGTTGGTGCGCACAACGCCAACGCGCAGAATCTGTCTGATCTGATGTACAAAACCCAATACAGCCGCATCACCAACATAGACAGGAAACAGCGAAACCCTGGAATACCCATGGGACCGCAGTCGTATTTCAAGCTGGTTGCGCCCCTGTTTCAACGATGTCTTGGGGACTGGTGCAAAATAGGGCCGATGCCAGTGATGAAATAGCCAGCTCTGGGCCGAACGATCCGGCGTGATCAATACACCGTTGATCTTCAGGTCTAATGCATCCGAAAATTTCGGCAAGAAAACCGCTGTTGGCGCAAGGCCGTTGGGCGGGGTTTCGAACGACAAAACAAGTGTGGCAGAGATGATGTCGGCCCCGCGATCAGGCGCGGCGAAATAGGGCAAGGTAACGGTATGCGCCGTGGGGGACACCCAGCAATCCGCCACCGGTTGGTTGCATAGCTTTGCCATGTCAAGGCGAGTTACCCCATCCAGTTGTGGATAAGGAAAAATCGGCAGAATGGTCATGACCGCCAGCAAAAAACACAACCACAAGACCGTAAGACCGATGGATCGGGCCGATATCTGCGTCATATCAGGCCAATTTTTGAGGCCCGCGCAACCGCTTCAATATTTGAGCTAACCTCAAGTTTTCGGTAGGTATTGTTGATGTGAATGCCGACGGTCCCCACTGTGATATTCAGCTTCCCGGCAATTTCGTGGCGTTTATAGCCCCGGGCCACCAAACGCAGACCTCTTGTTCGCGGGGGGTGAGAACAAAGGCTTCATTGGTCTGTTCCGGTGCGTCAATTGATGGGTGCACCAACGACAAAAGATGACGGGCGATTTGCGGGCTCATGGGGCTGCCCCCATTGATCACGTTCAGTATTTGGGCCCCAATATCGTTGATCGGCGTGTTTTTCAGTAAATACCCATTGGCTCCGGCGCGCAGGGCCTCCATCGCCCGGTGCTCGTCTCCAAACACGCTCACCACCATACTGTCGCAGGTCCAGTCGGCATTTGCCACCGCTCGGATAATCTCTACACCAGACCCGTCAGGCAGGCCCAGATCGGTTAAAACAAACCGGGGTTTGAACCGCTCAAACAGAGACCAGGCCATGTCCAGATCATGGGCTACGCCGCATACTGTTAGCTGAGCAGATTTCTCGACCCCGTCCCGCAACCGAAACGCTGTGTGAATGCGGTCTTCAACCACGAGCACAGAATATGGCGGTTCAGCAGAAGGCGAAGGCATTTGTGACATATGCAATGAAAACCTTAAAGAGCCTGCATAAAATCAGGATCGTCCGAAACCAGACCCTCCGCTATCTATGATTCCATAGATAGCCATAAGGCTTATCCCCTTTGTTCCGGCAAGACTACATGTTGAGGCGACAGAGTTGATGATTGTGGCTTGAGGCGTGGATCGGATCAATTTGCGGCGCAGTTTGGGC
>JBLHMP010000014.1:0-57987 GCA_047623555.1 Granulosicoccus sp. | reverse complement strand
TTTCCATCTGGCTGGCATAAGTAGAACAATACCAGAACATCTTGGATTGGCAAGCCGTGTAACACTACATCCTGTGCTGCCGGATCAAAGGGGATAAGCCTTCGCTGGGTATATTTGACGGGTTCTAATCCCATGGTGCCGATGAATATGCCAAACGCAGCCAGCGATCCGGCTGCCATTGTTTGGCCTCGATGGGCGATCACGACCAGAACGATACCCAAAAGCGCTGCCAGAAAAATCTCACGCGATCCAAACATTGGCGCCACTTTGGCAAGCACCGGAGACAGCAGGATCAGCGCGAGTATAGAAGCGATGCCACTGAAAAAGGACGCGCCATAGGCCAGCCCCAAAGCCCGCAACGCCTCGCCGCGTTTGGTCATCGGATGGCCGTCATAGGTGGTTAATGCGTTGACCGCAGTGCCGGGGGTGTTGATCAGAATCGCCGGTAAAAACCCACCATAAATGGATGATCCGTAGATCCCCAAGAGCATGGTCAGCCCGACAATCGGCTCGAGAGAGAAAGTCGCGGGAAGCAGAATCGCAATGGCGACGGCGGCGCCCACGCCCGGAATGGCGCCAATAATAACCCCACCGATAGAGCCAACAAGAAGGGCGATCATCACCTGTGGTGTCAGGATCAGATCAAAACCGGCAAGCAATGCGTCCATGTCGTTCCCTTTAAAGGTAGGTCAAAAACAGGGACCTCAAGGCCCCCTGCGGAAGCAGATCATAAATCGCACCAGCGGGAATTTTGACCTGAAGAAAGCCCTTGAACAGCACCACGATAACAACAGAAAGCAGCACAGCGGTGAGCATCCAGCGCCAACCCCGATATCCTAACCGAAGCGTCAACGTGGTGATGAAGAGAACGGTTGAGGGTAGATATCCAAGGCGTGGCACAAGCATGACATAGGCCAAAAACCAAAGCGGAAATTCAACAGCCTTCAGCCATTGCAGGACTTCCTTGCGCCTCCCTGGAATGCGTTCTGACACCAACGCGCCGACGACATGTAACCCTGAAAATAACACCATCGCAGTGATTGCGACGGTTGGCCAAAATGCGGGCTGTGCAAATAGTTTCGCCCGCGCGACCCAGGTGGTCTGGAATGGCAGGTTGCTGGCGAGGAATAGCGCAAACACAAATGACAGCGTCGCAATAACGAGATCACCTGGCCGCCTATAGCGTTTGAATAAATCCTGAAGTGTCTTGGTTCTTATCAATTCTGAATACCTATTTTCCCGCTCCGGGATCTCGCGAAACTCTGCGTCAGACCGTCTATCCACGCGCTTGATACGGTTCAATTGTTGAGCCACTTAACCATATGATAACGAGCAAAACTATTGCTGCACCCCTTCTCTGACGGCTGTTATTTTGGGTCATCTGCAATGCAATGAAACCCTGTTATCGTGTTCCGTCTCAGGCCTGGTTTTTGGCAGAGCAAAGTGTCGCGGACCAAATTTTGTTTGACTCGTAATCTGAACATTCCTATCCTGACTGAGCGATCAGTTAGTAGTCACCATTGTGGGGAAATTGAGTTTGCTGACCGGAAATGAAACCAAAGAAAACAGTCAGCAGAGCATCGGAAACACCGATGCGGTTTCGCGTTTTGATGCCATTTTGGATGCCGCCGAACAGGTGTTTGCATCGTCCGGTTACAAAGGCGCCACTATGCGTGAGATCGCCGAGGCCGCGCAGGTTGCTCAGGGGTTGATCCACTATCATTTCAACAACAAAGAAACCTTGTTTGAAAAGGTGGTTGCGCGTCGCTCGGATGAAATTAACGACCGCCGCGCCAAACTTTTGGCGGCCTTGTTTGAACAAAACGACCGACCTGAGCTGAGCGATATTGTCGATGCATTGTTTCGGCCAACAATCGAAACCGGGCTGAATCTGGCCCGTGACGGCGGTGCGTTCGCACGTATTCTGGTTAGCTTTGCCAACTCTGCCGATCTGCGAAATCAGAATTTGGCCGAGAAATATTACGACCCGATTGCACGCAAATACATCGGTGCCCTGATGCAGGTAGAGCCTGGGCTGACCCGCGCCAACGCGGTTTGGGCCTACATGTTCGCCATTGGTGTGGGCATGACGATGATGGCCAAAACTGGCCGTCCGGGGCGATTGTCGGATGGCGAATGCGACGATGGCAATGTCGACGAGATGTTGGAACGCATCGTGCCATTTATCTGCGCAGGTATTCGCGCATTGGTCTGAAAGAATTGAACTGAAACATCCGAAACGGGAGGACAGGATGAAACATTACCTAATAACGGGCGCGGTTGCGCTGGGCTTGGCATTTGGTGCCGTGATGGGGGCGCCGATGGCGCAGGCCGAGGCTCTGAACGTCACTATTGTCGCAGGGCATCCGCCGGTATTTCGATGGGTCAAGCACGTCAATCAGACGTTTATTCCTGCTGTAAATGCCGCACTTGAGGGCACTGGCACGACCATCAACTGGTCCGAGCAATATGGTGGATCGCTGGCTAAGGTTGGCGATGAGTTGGAAGCCGTCGAAGAGGGGTTGGCCGAGATTGGTCTGGTTTCAAGCCTGTTTGATCCGGCTAAACTGGCGATGCAAAACGTCACCTATTTCACGCCATTTGTGCAGTCCGACGCGACGTTGGTGGGCGAATGGATGGACGAGTTGCAAAATAGCAATGCGGCGATGAAAGCGTCCTGGGCCGACAATGGTCTGGAATATCTGGGCGGGGCTATTGGTATTGACGATTATCTGCTGATGACAACCTTTCCGATCACTTCGATTTCCGATCTGGATGGGCGCAAGATTGGCGCGCCGGGGCCGGCAGTGAATTGGCTGAAGGGCACCGGAGCGGTCGGGGTGTCGGGCAACCTGACCACCTATTATAACGAGATCAAAACCGGCGTTTATGACGGCGTGATCGTCTTTGCTTCGGCCGCTTTGCCGGGCAAGCTACACGAGGTGGCACCCTATATCACCCGCATCGGATTTGGCGCGCAATATGCCGGTGGTCTGGCCGCAAACAAGGACTGGTTTGATGGCCTGTCGCCCGATGTGCAAAAGGCGCTAAAGGACGCGGCGATTGCGGATCGTATCGCCTATCATGCCGATCTGGATGCGTCGGTGACGAAGTTCCTGGACATCATGCAATCGCAAGGCGCCACCGTGAACGACGTTGATCAGGCATTCCGGGCCGAATGGGCGGCGGGCATGGATAATGTTGCCAAACTGTGGGCTGACCAGTTGGACAGTGCCGGTATGAACGGGAGTGGTGTGCTCAAAATCTATATGGATACGATGCGTGCGGCCGGGGCGACTCCGGTGCGCAACTGGGATCAGGAATAGACCCTAATCCGGTGAATTTGGCAACGCCTGGGTATAATCTTGGGCGTTGCATTCTATACACTACAGGCGCGCTATGACCGATATACCCCCTCCTGAAATGCCGGGCATTTACCCGGGTTGGTTCCTTGCGATCCGACGTTTTGTGGATGCCATGACGGCGGGCCTGAACGTGATCGGGACGCTGTTGATTGTGTTGATCATGCTGTTGGTAAATGCCGATGTGATCGGGCGTGGGGTGTTCAATAGCCCGGTGTCGGGCGTGCCGGAAATGGTGTCGATGTCGATTGTCGCCATCGTATTTCTGCAAATCGCCCAGACTTTTGCCAAGGGGCGGCTGACGCAGACCGAGGCCATTCTGGGCTTTGTTGCCCGACGCGCGCCCAAGGTGCGGATATTCATGGATATCGTGTTTGCCATCGCCGCCAGCGCGCTGATCTGGCAGATTCTTGCCGCATCCACACCGCTGTTTCGCAAAGCATGGGTGCGCAACACATTTGAAGGCACCATCGGTGATTTCACCGCGCCGATCTGGCCGGTCAAACTTGTCATCCTGATCGGCTGTGCCGCGTTATTGGTGCAACTGGTGCTGTTTGGCATGGCCGCGGCGTTCCGGTTGGTTCACCCAAAAGGGGACCAAATATGAGCCCGTTTGAAATTGGCCTGACCTCGTTTGGCGCCATGGTGCTGATGGTCTATCTGGGCTTTTGGGTGCCGTTTGCGTTGATGTTGTCGTCCTTTGTTGGCGTCTGGGTGATCAAAGGTTCGCCGGTTTTGGCCGGCAAATTGCTGGCTTTGGCCGCAAGCGAAACGATTTCCAGCTACTTTTTCGGCGTTGTGCCGCTGTTTGTGCTGATGGGCTATGTGGTCTCAGTCACTGGCATGGGGCGCGATGCGTTTGACGTGGCCAACCACCTGTTCCGGCGCTTTAGCGGCGGTCTCGGGATTGGCACGGTTGGCGCCAACGCGATCTTTGCGGCAATCACCGGCATCTCAATTGCATCGGCGGCGGTATTCACCCGCATCGCGGTGCCGGAAATGGTCCGCCATGGCTATTCTGCGCGGTTTGCCGTCGGGGTTGTTGCCGGATCATCGGTTCTGGGCATGCTGATCCCGCCCAGCCTGTTACTGATCCTTTATGGGCTTTTGACCGAGCAGTCGGTGGGTGATCTGTTTATCGCCGGCGTTATTCCGGGCATCCTGTTGGCGCTGATCTTTGGATTAGGTATCTGGCTGACCGCCCGTCTGCGGCCGCATTGGCTGGGCGATGGGGTGGATGCAAATATCACGCCACCGCTGACCCGCGCCGAAGTTGCCCGCAAAGGCCTGCCCATTGGGCTGCTGATCGGGCTGGTTCTGGGCGGTATTTATGGCGGGTTCTTTACCCCGATTGAGGCCGGTGCCGTTGGCTGTGCCGGGGCAATTATTATCGGGCTGTTGCGTCGCTCGCTTAGTTGGAAGGACTTTTGGCAGGTGCTCAATGATACCGGCCTTGTCACCGCCTCGATCAGCTTTTTGATCATCGCGGCGCAGATGTATTCGCGGATGCTGGCGCTGTCTGGTGTTCCTGCTGAATTCGGCCAGTTCGTCGCCACCGCCGATATCGGTTATTGGGGCGTGATCCTGTCCTATGTGTTGCTGGTGATCTTGATGGGTACGGTGCTGGACAGTTCGTCCATCATGCTGATCCTTGTGCCGCTGATGCTGCCAGTGCTGGCGACGATGCAGGTTGATCTGATCTGGTTCGGGATTGTCACCATCATTGCCGTCGAAATTGGCCTGCTGACGCCGCCCTTTGGCATCTCGGTCTTTGTTATCAAATCGTCGCTGGATGATCCGACTATCAGCATCGGCGATATCTTTCGCGGGGCTGCGCCCTTTGCTTTGATGATGTTGGTGCTGCTGGGGTTTATACTGGCCTTTCCCATCCTCGCCACCGCTCTTGTTTGACCCCAATTAAGGAATTCACCCATGTCCCGCCGTTATGTTGACCTGTCTGTACCTCTGGAAATGGGTATCGTGTCGGACCCGCCGATCATGTTGCCGCAGATCGAATACATGACCCACGCGCAATCGGCAGAACAGGTGATGTCGTTCTTTCCCGGTCTCACCAAAGACGATTTGCCGGGCGGCGAGGGCTGGGCCGTCGAAGCCATGCAGATTGCCACCCACAACGGCACCCATCTGGACGCGCCCTATCACCACCATTCGACGATGAATAACGGTGAACGGGCGATCACCATCGACGAAGTGCCGTTGGAATGGTGTTTCAACCCGGGTGTCAAACTGGATTTCCGCCATTTCGCCGATGGCTATGTGGTGACGGCGGCGGATGTCGAGGCCGAACTGGCCCGCATCGGCCATGACCTGCAACCGCTGGATATCGTTGTGGTCAACACCGCCGCTGGGGCGCATTACGGCAAACCTGATTACCTGATGAAGGGCTGCGGCATTGGCCGCGAGGCGACGCTGTATCTGACCCGTCGCGGCGTGCGCGTCACCGGCACCGATGCCTGGAGCTGGGACGCGCCATTTGCCCTGACCGCGCAGGAGTATGCCAAAACCGGCGATGCGTCGATCATCTGGGAGGGCCACCGCGCCAGCATGGAAATCGGCTATTGCCACATGGAAAAGCTCTCCAATCTTGAAACCTTGCCCGACTATGGCTTCGAAATTTCCTGCTTTCCCTACAAAATCAAAGGCGCATCCGCCGGGTTCACCCGCGCCGTCGCCATATTCACGGAGTAATCTCATGCGGCTTGGAACGGTATTATATAACGGCAAGGCCCGGGTTGTGGCGGCGCTGGGCGACGACACATTGCTGGATCTGCGCAGGGCGGCAGATTCGGCGGATCAGGATGTATTTACCGACATGCTGTCGCTGATTGAGCAGGGGCAAAAGGGCCTTGATCTGGCTGCGACCCTGCTGGCGAATGCGTCGCAGGACGCGCAGATTTCGATGGCTGACGTGAGCTTTCTGCCGCCGATCGTGCCGGTGCAATATCGCGACTGTCTGGTATTCGAGGAACATCTGAAAAATAGCTTTGCGGCCGCTGAAAAGATGACCGGGCGCGCCTTTGAAATCCCGAAGGTTTGGTACAAACAGCCGATCTATTACAAAGGCAATCGGCTGTCGTTTATTGGGCATGGGGCCGATGTGATCTGGCCGGGCTATGCCGAGTTTTTGGATATCGAACTGGAATTGGCCATCGTGATTGGCAAAAAGGGCAAAGACATAACCGCCGACACCGCCACGGATTACATATTTGGCTATACGATCCTGAATGATGTGTCGGCCCGCGATGCGCAGATGGCCGAAATGTCCGGTCAGCTTGGCCCGGCCAAGGGTAAGGATTTTGACACTGGCAACATCCTCGGCCCGTTTATTTTGACCGCGGATGAGGTGCCCCATCCGGCCGCGTTGAATATGGAGGCCAAGGTTAATGGCATACGCTGGGGCGGCGGCAACAGCGGTGACATGCATCACGATTTTGGCGCGATTCTGGCGCATATTTCCGCCTCGGAAACGCTTTATCCGGGCGAGGTGATTGGCTCGGGTACCGTGGGTACGGGGTGTGGTCTGGAAACCGGCAAACGATTGCAGCCCGGCGACCACTTTGAGCTGGAGATCGAAGGTATCGGCGTTCTGGCAAACCAGATTGTTAAGGAGGCCTGAGATGACTGACACGATTGACCTAGACAACATGCCGCCACGCGCTGTGGTTCAGTTTAACTGTACCGGCACGGCCGTGGGGAAAATGCGCAACGAACTTGACGTGCGCATGGTCAAACCGATGCAGGAACGCTTTGAGATGGCCACCGACGAAGGCCCGTTTCATGGCGGCGACGCGACGGCCCCGCCACCGTTGGCCCTGTTCGTGGGTGGGCTGACGGGTTGTATCATGACCCAGATCCGGGCGTTTGCGAAACGCATGGATGTCACCCTGAATGACCTCAAGGTCGAAACCCGGGTACAATGGGATTGGGCCGCTAAAGGCCGGATATACGAGACCGCGCCCAAGTCATTTGAGATCGACATTTTCATCGACAGCGATGATCCGTTGGACAAACAAACAGCGTTGGTTCAGGCGGCGAAAAAGGGCTGTTTTATTGAACAGACCTTGGGCCAGTCCAACACCATTGCGCATAAACTCAAGACCGCGGATGGCTGGGTGAATGTTGACTAGGCAATCGTCGTGACCCGCGCATCGTCTGAATCGACAAAGATTTGAGTTCTTGCCAAAGATGCTCGGCCAGACCCGCGACGGCATACATCAGCATCTTTAAATTTCGGAAAAACGAGTCGCGCAATTGTGGATCGCCGCGCATTGCCTCGAGCCGCATTTCAAGCCCGTCAGGCACGTTGAAATACCAGGTGGGCGAGATCTAGCGCAGGTTTTTGATGGTTTCGGCCATCCGTGCAGGCGTCGTTTGCCGGCGTCAATGTAAAAGGTGCCGCAGCTAAACGGCGCCATGAAAGCAAAGCAGTCCAGCACCATTTGTTGGTATGAACAGATCATCCTCTGGGTCTGAATCACAACCTTGGGTTTCGGCGCTTCTGGGGGCTGTTGTTGTTGGTGGCCTTGAATTGGCGGCGTCCGCCCATATTCGCGTTGCCGAAGAATCTGCGTTTTGCCCCGCCCGAAGGCCAGCGTGGTATTTTTGTCGGTGGCGTCGGGTCGACTAACCGGCGTGGCTCGGAGGAGTGATATGATGCTCACAGGCCGCTCAAAGTGCCGAATTGTCCAATTACGCGATCATCAACGCCCTGCCGCGCATCCACGACATGAGTTCCGAGGACGGGCTGTTTGTTGAATTCTTTGTGTCGTCGTTCACCGCCAAGACCCCGAAACCGAAGAGCCCCTGCGCGTGTTTCTGGAAAAAAGCACTGGTAAAATTCAAAAAATCCGAAGGCGCGCCATGGCCCAGACTCTTGCGAAACCTGAAACCCGACGAGCTTTTGGTGTTTTGGCTGGTCGGTCAACATCCCGGTGTGCGGCAAGGCATGATCGCCAAAAAACTGTGCATCAAGCAGGCGCATATGTCGACACTGCAGCGCGGCTTGGAGGAGCGCAATTTTGTCACCCGCGACATTCCGGACAATGATCGCCGGTCGGTTCTGTTGAACGTCACCCCAACCGGGCAGAGGTTTCTGGATCGCATTCAGAACGGTTTTTTGGCTATTCGTTTGCCAGCAATGACGCGCTGACCAAGGACGGGATCGCGTCATTGGTTAGCCTTTTGCAAAATATACTGGCATACACAAAGGGCCGAACACATTAATTTTGACGAATTCGTTGCCTTTGATTTTCATACTTACGCCGAGGCGGCCCTGCGGTAGCCCGCGCGATGACTATGACAAATTTCAGGCTGGGATGGCCGCGTATTTCAATAACCCGGTGAGCCACAACCACCTGCCGACAGCTCAGGAAGCCGCCGAATATTACCGCGAGCGTAAAATCGTGCGGTGATTTTCCCGTCGATGCAGAACGCGAAACCGGGTTTCGGCGTTACTCCAACGAAGAGGTCGCCGGGATTGCCGCCGAAAACAGCGATAGCTTGGTACCTTTCGCCTTGATCGACCCGGCCAAAGGCAAAGCTGTTGCCCACGAAGCCCGCCGTCTTGTGCGCGATTTTGGAGTGCGCGGGTTCAAGTTTTGTCCGACCATGCAGGTTTTTTCCAAACGAACGCTGGGCCTATCCGCTGTACAACGCTGGGCCTATCCGCTGTACGAAGCGATCGCCGAAAAGGGCGCGATATTGCTGTTTGACACGGGGCAAACCGGGGTTGAGTCCGGCATGCCGGACGGCATGCGGATGCGGTTGAAATACTCCAATCCGATGTGTCTGGGTGATGTTGCCGTCGATTTACCTGACATGCCCATCGTGTTGGCGCACCCATCTTTCCCTGGCAAGAAGAGGCGCTTTCGGTCGCGCAACATAAACCAAATGTTTACATCGACATGTCCGGCTGGGCGCCAAAGTATTTCCCGGAAATTCTGGTGAAATACGCCAACACCATGCTGAAGAAAAAGATTCTGTTTGGGTCGGATTGGCCTGCCTTCACGCCAGATCTCTGGTTGAAAGACTTTGAAAACATCGAAGTTCGGGATGAGGTGCGTCCGCTTATCCTGAAAGAAAACGCCCGGTTTTTGGGGAATCTAGCACATTATTGGTTGCATCTTGCGAGGAAACGGCATGACAAAATTATTTCAACTAACCGGGCTGGCCATCGTGGCCGCTCTTACGGTAACAGCCGTTGGCGCGCGTGAATTGCGCGCAGCCCCGCCCGCGCATCCGGCGAATGGCGTGCTGTACAGCAGCTTTATGAAATATTTTCCCGAGGAATCCGAAGGCCGGCTGACCAGTGTCATGTTGGGACCAGACGTGGTGAACCTGATGCAAATGAAAGAGGCGCTGCAGTCCAATATCACTGAAATGGGTAACATCCTGCCGCTGTTTTTCCCGGCTGATTCGCCCAATATGTCGATGGTGGGCGAGTTGGCGTTGCAAGGCAAAAAACCACAGGCGATGGCCAGTGCGTTGACCAAATTTATGGTTACGTGCGCGGCATGCCAGAAAGAAATACGCGCCTTTGGGAAGATCTATCTCGGGTAAAGTTCATCTGATGTGTATGCACTTTTGACCACCAATCCGGTTAGAACAGCCGACGACCTGATTTCGTTCCGTCTGGTCGAGGGTGTGAAATATGTGACCTACGTGCCGCTTGGTACCTATCACGCCACGTCTGATTTCACGGTCGCCACCGCGACCGGGAATAGCCTAAGCGTCGAAAATCGCGCCGCAATGCCCCGTGCGGCCAACCGTGCCAATGCGGATTTCACCAACCGCCGGGGATCCGAAATGCCAGCCAAGGCCGACCCGTCGCTGGTTTCTGCGATCAAGGAATTCGTCGCCGGTGACATTGAAACCGCCGGCAAGCTTAGTCAGGAAAGCTTTGGCATTGCCGAGGCATCTGCGCAGGACGCGCGATTCTTGGCGCTGGTCAAAAAGTGGGGCGGCATTGTTGCACGTATGCAGGACGAGGTCTGGGGCAAAGTCGATTTCGCCAATTAGGGCATGTAATCCAACCCGTGATGCAACCTGTGGTCCGGCGGTGAAAGTCGCCGGATCACCCGTTTTTCAGAACATAGAAGACAGGCAATGCGTGTGTTGACGCGGATCATGGATGTAGTGTTGATCGGGCCTTGGACATCTTTGTCAGCCTGTTTTCCACGGCCGTCTATCTGACACGGGCCTGGGTGACGAGGAACAGCGCGTTAAAGAATTTCTACACCGGCAGATTTGCCATGGTACTGAATGTGCGCCTGCCCACATGGCCCGCCTATTTCCTGCCGCTCGTTGGGTTTTTCTGGCCGGACTGGTGACGTTGCTGCGGTTCGTGTCACAAATAGACCAAGTCTAAGGAATAGTCCGCATGAGCGTTGAAACCGGTCGCCATTTTGATGCTGTTGATGCGCGTGCCGGAGGCCTTGGCGCAGATCTCTGTGCCGTTTGGCGGTATGGCCTGGCTGCAGGGGTGGACCCCGACGTTTGCTCTGGGCGCTGTCGGCGGTGCCGATGTTCCTGCTTCTGGGATTTACTGCCTGTCACGCCGGGTTGTTTGACGCCGCCAAAGTTGTGTTGGGCAAAATCCCCGGAGCCTTGGCGATCTCGTCGATCTTTGCCTGCTGCGGTTTTGCCGCAGTCTGCGGATCATCGCTCGACACCGCCACCGCAATGGGGCGTATTGCGATTCCAGAAATGGTGAAATCCGGCTATTCGCCGAGCTTTGCCAGCGGAGCAATCGCCGCTGGCGGCACCATCGGCGCGTTGATCTCGCCGTCGATTCTGATGATCGTTTACGATGGATTCGCGGAAACGTGGGTCACCAAAGTTTTCGTTGGTGGCATTACCATCAGCCTGATGACGGCGGTATCTTACAGTATTGTGGTGCTGTTAACCTGCTGGCTTTGCCTGGATATCGCGCCGCCAAAATCATTGGACGCCGAAGGGTTAAGTGCGCGCAAAACTTGCGGGCGATCTGGCCGGTACTAGCGTTGATAGTGATCGGTTTTGGCGAATTGTTCAGCCGAATTTTCACCGTAACCGTAACCGTGGCCGGAGCCGTCGGCGCGCTGGGCGAGATCCTGATATCCTGGGCTACTGGGCGCTTGATATTTACGATCTTTCGCACGTCGCTGATGGAAAGGTTGATGAACTTGTCGTCGTTGTTTCTGATCGGTGGCGGGGCGGCAATGTTTACACGCTTTATTGGCATCACCGGGCTGGGCGGGTTAATATCTTCGGCGGTGAACAGTGCGGATCTTTCCTATGGCGAGCTGATGTCCATCGTCGTGGTGATCTATCTAATCCTTGGGATGTTCATGGTGCCCTTTGGCACTCTGTTGATCACTTTTCCGGTACTGCTCGATATTCCGCGCCGAAGGTATTTCACTGGTCTGGTTCGGGGTTCTGGTGGCCAAGCTGCTTGAATTCGGGATGATCACGCCGCTGGTGGGGATGAATGTGTTTGTGATCTGAAACGTGGTACGGAATACGCAACCGTGATACAGCTATTCAAAGGGGTGATCCCGTTTCTGATTGCCGACCTGTTTATCGTCGCCCTAGTGATTGCAGCGCCTTCGATTGTGCTGTTTCTGCCGAATTTGATGTAGGGCATCAAAGAGGTTTTTGCCTCCGGCGGGGATATTTAGGGAAATTGGAATCAGGGGTCTTTGGGTTCAGCTTTTCCGATGTAGCGGGTTTAGTTTTCCGAGGCTGTGTCGTTCTCGGATAATACGCCAATCAGAATGCCGCGGTTTTCAGAACCAGTTTCGTTACGGCGGCGCAGGATTTCGGTGTCTGATATTGCGGTGCGCTGCGAGGAGCGGTGGGACCAAATGAACAGCATGTCACAGAGCGTTTCAATCGTGTCGGCATGCGTGTCGGATTTTGCCAGATCGACGAGTTCGTCTGGGTCGTTTTTAGGTCAAACAACATCAGGCGAAAGTTTCCATTTCAGCGTGGCGACCATAAATATGCGTGCATCCGTCGGTGCGAAGTTCAGGTTTTTGGCCATTGAGGTGGCAGAATAGTCGTATTCCGAAATGGCAAAGCTGCGCCAATCATCGGGCGTTTTCCCATGCTCGAACGGTAATAGTGACCGGCCTTCGACGATGTGGTGCGGGACGTCGGCCCCTTGTGCCGCAATGCAGGTGGCGGTGATGTCGATGGATTCAACACGCGCGTCACAGGTGGTGCCTGGGGTCGCATCAGCCGCGTTTGACGGGTCATAGATGATCAACGGTATTTTGACGGACGGTGCGTGGAACAGGTCTTTTTCACCAAGCCAGTGATCGCCCAGATAATCGTCGTGTCCTGCATCCTGTCCTTGTTTTCGAGGCAATCCAGCAGCCGCCCGATCTGATCATCGCATCGTTTTATCAGGCCCATATAGGCGGGAATAACCGTCTCGCGGACGTCGTCACGTTGAAAGGCCTGACCGATCTTGTTGGCCATGAACTGGGCGTAAACAGGGTGCGGATTTATGCGTTCTTCATCGGCGCGGATCGCCGGTTGGAGGCTGTCCTGACCGTACATGTCATTATAGGGCGCGGGCACGATATAGGGCCAATGTGGTTTGATATAGGACAGCTGACACAGGAAGCGTTCGGTTGGATCGCGGCTCTCTAAGAACGCGATTGCCTGCGTGGTCTGCCAAGGGGTTGTCGTGGCCATAAGCTTTGGATTTCAGGTATTTATTATAGGGTGATCGTTTGGTGTCATAAAACCCATCTGGCCCTTCGGTCCATAGCCCGTCATCGCGTATATAAACGTTAAAGCCACATTCCGAAACACGGGCGCTGATGATGCTGTCGGTGGAAATACCAAGGTGGTCCATGCCTTTGCCATCAACCACCATACGGGTTTGCCGATCAGTCAACTGGAGACATCCAGCTTGCGCAGATGATCGTCCAATGTCTGCTCTCCGACCTTTAACGGATAGCCTGTTCCAGGCTGCTCCGTGACTGGAAGCATAGCGCCCGATATAGGTGCTCATCCGGCTGGCACCGCAGGCCGGGGATTGCACGTAGGAGTTGGTAAGTCGCATGGCCATTGCTGCCAGGCGGTCCATATTGGGGGTGTGAAAATGGGCGTGACCAGCGCAGCCAAGGTAGTCAAAGCGCAACTCAAACCGATTTTTCGCAATAGCGCAACGCATCTTGGATGCCGCGATATGCCCCATCCTGCACCGTGTATTCCAGCGTCATGTCCTTATACCATGGATTGGTTTTCATCAGCCTGACCTTGGTGAAAAAGGGGGCGGGGAACAGCAACAGGCACCTGATAAAGGCAGGACAAAATCCTTGGCCGACATTTTCAACTCGGTGGTTGGCGGAGATTCGATACCATTTTTTCTGGGCTCGACATAAACGATGGCTGACAGTAATCCATAATACATTAGCACCGTAACCAGCGCTGCCAGAATGATCTGCAGATACGGAACGTCGGTAATGTTGGCCATCAGGAATGTCACTGCGCCGATCACTGGCGGCATGATCTGGCCGAAATCTCATCTGGCTAATGGCGCCTTTGTTGGGCGGTATCCGGACGATTTTTGACAAGCGATTGATCAAGTTACGCGGATGTTGGAACCCAAATCCTGATCGGATCAAATCGGTAAACCAGACAGGCGATGTGAATTGGTGAAAAGCCGCTCACCACTCTCAAAGCTAAAATTGGCCGCAATTTAGACACATCCGGCCAATATCTCATGGTACAAAGCGATGTTGGAGGGGCCAAGTGCGGCGACTAATTCTAATTTTGGCGATGTTTCTGCCGTTGGCTGCAATGGCCGAAGATGGCAGATTGAAAAGCCTTGATACCTCCGATGCCGGTCGCGCATGGGAGGCCGTTGGCCGACTTGATATCAATGGCACCGGCTTTTGTACCGGATCGCTGATCGCGCCAGATCTGGTTTTGACGGCGGCACATTGCCTGTATAATCCACAAACCAAGCAACGCATTAACCACGAAACGATTGAGTTTCTGGCCGGGTGGCGCAATGGGCGCGCGTCGGCCTATCGGTTTGTGCGCCGCGCTGTTGTGCATCCTGACTATGTTTTCACTGGAAAAGTGTCCTCGGCACGAGTGCGCAATGATGTCGCCCTGTTGGAGCTGCAAAGCCCGATCCGCAACACCACCGTTATCCCGTTTGAAACCGCTGCGCGCCCTGCCAAAGGCGAACGCGTTGGCGTTGTGTCCTATGCGCAAAACCGGTCTGAAGCACCGTCTTTGCAAGAGGTTTGTTCGGTCTTGGGCCGCCAGGAAGGTGTTTTGGTGATGTCCTGCAATGTCGATTTCGGATCGTCCGGCGCTCCGGTGTTCACCTTTAGCTATGGTGAGCCGCGCATCGTGTCGGTGGTATCTGCCAAGGCCGAAGTGCGCGGCGATCAGGTTTCTTTGGGAACTGAACTTAAAGAACCGCTGGAAATATTGCGTGCAGAGTTGGCCGCAGGCAAGGGGTTTTACCAATCCACATCGCCTCGGGTGAACCGGATACTGGCAGGCCAAGCGCGTCATGACACGGGTGCCAAATTCATCCGGCCCTAAGGCGACTTGAAATCCGCCAGAAACATCCCATTTCAAATGTATCGGAACGCCAAATACGGGTTCCGATACGAACACGCCCGTCCAGTTTGGAGGGCACAGAGAAAATCGCTCAAGGATGAGGATGATCACCATGCGTAGTTTTGATTTTGCACCAATGCACCGGTCGACAGTTGGATTTGACCAAATTGCCGACCTGATGGACAGGGTTCTGTCCAATGATGTCAGCCAGCCGACATACCCGCCTTATAATATCGAAAAATTCGCCGCTGACGCGTATCGCATCTCGATCGCTGTTGCTGGTTTCGGCGAAAATGATCTTTCGGTTGAGGTGAAGGAAAATTCGCTTGTTATCACCGCCCGCAAAGCTGCGGACGAGGTTGAGCGGTCTTATCTGCACCGTGGCATCGCGACCCGCGCCTTTGAGCGTCGGTTCCAGCTTGCCGATCATGTGGTCGTAAGCGGTGCCAGCCATGTCGACGGAATGTTGCATATTGATCTGCACCGCGAGGTGCCAGAGGCGCTAAAGCCCCGCCGTATTCAGATTGCCGGTTCGGCATCTGTTGAAACGGATGTGGTGGACGCCAAAACCGTGAACTAATTTGTGCCGGGTCCGGGGGTTCCCTCCCGGCTCTCCGGACCTGCATAATACGTTCAAAGACGCCCCGGTCGATATTTCGCCCGGGGCATTTTTTTGTTTGACGTGGGGCGGTTGACTATTCCGACAGGCTTTGTGCCAAGCGCATCAGCCGGATCGCCTCGGCACGATAGCCATATGGATCATCGCCCTTAGACGCATTGGCCAGCGTGATGGCGTCGCCATAACCCCAGTCGCCAAGGTAGTCATCGCCGCGCAACAACTGACCAAATCCGGCAATGGCGGTGGCAAAACCGGTATCCGCCTGATCCGGCAAATCACGGATTATAGGCGTCTCGATTAACTGGCTTTGATTGGCCCCCGGTGCCTTATACCGCAGCCGTAGGAACCCAAGTTCGTCACTGGTGCTTACGGTCTGCGCGGTTTGATAGCGCAACGGATCGCTTAGCTGGGCGGGCGATCCAACCGGAGTGATTTCGTACAATGCCGTCACCGCAATGCCAGCTCCGATATCGCCCGCATCCACAGCATCATTGTTAAAATCGGTCCGCTCAAGCGCGCGGGTTTCATAGCCGATCAACCGGTATTCGGCGACTGTCGCGGGGTTGAATTCGACCTGAATCTTGACATCATCAGCGATGGGAAATAGCGCCCCGGTCAACTGATCCACCAGCACCTTTTGCGCCTCAGACAACGTGTCGATATAAGACGCCTGACCATTGCCGTTCTGCGCCAGCGCCTGCATCGTGGTGTCATCCAGATTGCCCCGGCCAAAGCCAAGCACACTTAGATATGTGCCGCTTTCACGTTGCACAGCGATATAGTCGGTCAGCGCCTCAGGGTCTGATAATCCAACATTAAAATCACCATCCGTGGCTAGAATAACCCGGGACACATCGCCGTCTTTGGCCATGCCTGCCGCGACCGCATAGGCCTGCTGTAACCCGGCTTGCCCGGCGGTCGCCCCTCCGGCATCAAGTTGATCAAGCGCTGCCAGAATGGCCGTGCGATCCGACGCTGCCGTTGGTTCCAGCACCTGTCCGGCGCTGCCCGCATAGGTCACAATCGCAACGCTGTCTTCTGGGCGCAGTTGACTAAGCATTAGCCGAAACGATTGCTTTAGCAGCGGCAGTTTGTTGGGTTGGTTCATCGATCCGGATGTATCAATCAGGAACACGAGGTTCAGCGGCGGGCGGGCGTTTAGCGCAGGCATTTTGCCCTGAATGGCGATGTGGACCAATTGCGTATCCGGGTTCCACGGAGTCTGACTGACCGACACTGTAGGTTGAAATGGGGTATTTCCGGTTGGGGCAGGGTATGCATAGGGGAAATAATTTACCATTTCCTCGATCCGAACGGCGTCTGCGGGCGGCATCTGGCCGTTCATCAGCGAATTGCGCACGATCGCATAGGATGCGGTGTCAACATCAATCGAAAACGTTGAAACCGGCGTTTCGGCAGTGATGCGCAGCGGGTTCTGCTCGGCATTGGCATAGGTTTCGGTGTCAGCACGTTCCATTGCTTGGCCTTCGAGCAGAATTGGGGCAGGCGCAGACATCGCCACCGGGGCCGATATCCGCTTTGCTTTGGTGTTTGCGGCACTGGCTCTGACGGCGACATCTGCCATCTCATCGGCCTGGGCGGCAACCATTGCTCTTACTTCGGCTGTTTGGCCCAGATCAGCAGTTAGCCCGGTGGTTTGTTCCTGAGTCGCATCCAACCAAGGGGCGCGAAAATTCACCCCGTCCATCGGTACAAACGCCACAAAGGCAACGGCAACAATGGCGGTGGTCGCGGCCAACCCGCCGCGCGAGGTCAAGGTATTCAGCATTTTCGTCACTCCTGTCATAAAGCCCCGTTTGGGACGTTCAGACATAAGACGCGCCTCGTCACGCGATCCTTGGAGGTCGGCGAAACTTTTTTGTGCCAACGCCAGATGCGCGGCCTTTTTGGCGGCATCTGGCGCGGGCGTGGCCGTGCGCAGGGCAGATTTGAGATCGTCCAGATCGTCTGTCATAGCTGATCCTCGTTTTGGCGAAGGGCGCGCAGGCGTTTCTTGGCTTCTGATACGCGCCAGCTGATGGTGCCTTCGGAGACACCCAAAATGGTTGCGACGTCGCGGTGTGTGATCTCGTCCAAAACCAGCGCAATTGTGTCGCGCAGATCGTCGGGCAACGCACACATGGCTTGCGTTAACCAATCCACCTGTGCGGCGGCTTCGTCGTTTTCGGCGCGGCGCGCGATTTCCCAGTCGCCCCAGCCGGTGGTCGCCCGTTTTTGTGTGGCGATACGGCGGCGGCGGTCATGGGCGGCGTTGACCACGACGCGATATAGCCAAGTGGTAAAACGGGAATCGCCGTTGAACCGGGTCAGTTTGGCGGGCAATGCGGCGCAAATATCCTGGGTCAAATCTTCGGCGTCAGCGCGGCTCCCGGTTAGCCGAAAACTTAGGCCAAACATGGAATCATAGCTGCGGCCCAACAGCGTCGAGAACGCCGCCGCATCGCCACCCGCTGCCGCAAGGGCCAGATCATTATCAGAACATTTCACCCGCATCACATTCCATTAGACGCACCGGGTTGGTCAATCCTTGGCAGGGAATGATTTTATTTGAGTGGGCCAATCTGTGGCCCACTCAATGGGGGTATTACACCGACATGCAGATGTATTTCATTTCCAGATAGTCGTCGATGCCGTGGTGGCTGCCTTCGCGGCCAAGTCCCGACTGTTTGACGCCGCCAAATGGCGCGAGCTCGGTCGAGATGATGCCGGTGTTCACGCCAACGATGCCGTATTCCAGGGCCTCGGCAACTTTGTAAACGCGGCTTAGATCTTTGGCATAGAAATACGAGGCCAACCCGAAAATCGTGTCATTGGCCATTGCGATCACTTCGTCCTCATCGTCAAACTTGAACAGCGGTGCGAGGGGGCCAAAGGTCTCTTCCTGTGCGACTTTCATGTCCTGCGTTACGCCGGTCATCACGGTGGGTTCATAGAATGTACCGCCCAGCCCGTGGCGTTTGCCACCAGTCAGCAAGGTGCCACCTTTGGCAATCACGTCGTCCAGGTGTTCCTGTATTTTGTCCACGGCATCGGCGTTGATCAGCGGGCCGGTGGTGGTTCCAGCGGTCAGGCCGTCGCCAATTTTTAGGGCTTTGACAGCGGTTTTTAGCTTGGCGGCAAAGGCGTCATAGACCCCGGCCTGCACGTAAATCCGGTTGGCGCAGACGCAGGTTTGGCCGTTGTTGCGGAATTTGCACATCATCGCGCCCTCGACCGCAGCATCCAGATCGGCGTCATCAAACACGATGAACGGCGCGTTGCCACCCAGCTCCATGCTGCATTTCATCACCTGATCGGCGGCCTGTTTCATCAAGATACGGCCAACCTCGGTCGAGCCGGTAAAGGTGAGTTTGCGCACGGCAGGGTTTTCGCAGAATTCCTTGCCGATTTCGCTGGCGCGCGAAGACGTGACCACGTTGAACACGCCGGCGGGAATACCGGCGCGGTCGGCCAATACGCCAAGTACCAAGGCCGACAACGGAGTTTCCTTTGCCGGTCGGGCGACAAACGCGCAGCCCACGGCCAATGCCGGGGCGGCCTTGCGGGTAATCATTGCGTTGGGGAAATTCCAAGGGGTGATTGATGCGGCAACGCCGATGGGCTGTTTTAGCACCATGATGCGTTTGTCACGCTGGTGGCCGGGGATCATTTCACCGTAGACGCGTTTGGCCTCTTCGCCAAAGAATTCAACAAATGACGCACCATAACCGATTTCGCCAACGGCTTCGGCCAGCGGTTTGCCCTGTTCGGCGGTCAGGATGGTCCCCAGATCAGCGGCATTTTCCGTCATCAGATCGAACCAGCGGCGCATAACGGCGGCGCGTTCCTTGCCGGTCCAGCTGGCCCATTCCTTTTGCGCGGTTTCGGCCTGTGCAATCGCACCAGCAACCTGTGCGCGGCTCAGGTCGGCAACTTCGGCGATCACATCGCCGCGCGCAGGGTTGGTGACCGCGAATGTGCCATTGTCGCCGTCGACCCATTGGCCGCCAATATAGGCCTTGGTGGCTAGCAGGCTGGGGTCGTTCAGCAGCGATTTCAGATCGGTTGTTGCATCAAGCATGGGGTTGGCTCCGGTTCAAATTCTACTCGCAGAGGTGAACCAGCTAGGATAGCGTTTGTCTAGGGCCACGTTGAAAAGGGCCACATTGAAAGGGATCAGCATGGAACTGGATGATGCATACGCGAACGGGCCTTATATCAAGGATTCTGACAGTTTCGCGGATCGGTTGATTGCGGCAAGTGCTGCGTTTGTGACCGGGTTGGGGGATCGGGCGCAGATGGGGATTTCCTATGGGGATGGCGCGCGTTTGGCGTTTGATATGTTTGTGCCTGACGGGGTGTCCAAGGGGACAGTATTCTTTATTCACGGCGGCTATTGGTTGAAATTTGACCGCTCGTTTTTTTCGCATCTGGCGGCGGGGGCGTTGGCGCGCGGATGGGCGGTGGCGATGCCGTCCTATGATCTGTGCCCGGATGTGAGCATTGCTGATATTACCCGGCAGATCGCGCAGGCGCTGGAGGTTGTGGCAGCGCAAACCAAAGGGCCGATTGCCGTGACAGGGCATTCTGCAGGTGGGCATTTGTCGGCCCGGATGTTGGACAAGGGACTGGTGTCGCAGGCGGTGGCCGAGCGGATCACGGCGGTTGTGCCGATTTCGCCTTTGTCAGATTTGCGGCCCATGTTGCGGACATCGATGAATGACGATTTTGGGATGAATGAGGCGGCAGCGATTGCCGAAAGCCCGATATTCATGACCGACAGGGTTGCGGCCAAAGTGACGGTTTGGGTTGGATCAGACGAGCGCCCGGCGTTTCTGGATCAGGCGCAATGGTTGGCGGATGCCTGGGGTGTTGCGCAGTTTATTGCGCCGGGCGAGAACCATTTTACGGTGATTGATGCGATGTGTGATGCGCAGAGTGAGATGATTCTGGCGCTGACGGCCTAGCAACGTGGGTTTTCACCCACCCTACACCCCCATTTTACCGCTGTGCAGCTTGCATCTGGGGGCAATTCGCGGCAGTTTGTACATGGGCATTGGCGATGGCGTCGCCGCATGGTTTCATGTGCCTGTTTCCCGTCCTGAACGCCGGGGCCTTTCTGTAAAGGAGGGTCTGACATGACCACCCGCCCTGAATTTTATCGCTATCACAATGGCACCAAGGCGCATCTGCCTTTTGAAGACGCCGAATTTGAGGCCCGCATTGCCGAGCTGCGTGAACGTATGGATGTCGCGGGCGCCGGTGCTGCGGTGTTCACGTCGATGCACAACATCGCCTATTATTCGGGGTTTCTGTATTGCGCGTTTGGACGCCCCTATGCGTTGGTTATTACCGAAACCGAATGTGTGACCATCAGCGCCGGGATTGATGCCGGTCAGCCGTGGCGGCGCAGCTATGGCGATGCGATCACCTATACCGATTGGCAGCGCGACAATTACTGGCGCGCCATTTTGTCGGTCACCGGGACCGGCGCGGTTATCGGTTATGAGGCGGATCATCTGACGCTGGTGCAGCGCGACAAGTTAGAGGATAATTTGCGCCCTTTGACCATGATCGACCTGTCGCTGACCACGATGTATCAGCGCATGCACAAGTCCGAGGCCGAAATTGCGCTGATCCGCGAGGGGGCGCGGGTGGCCGATATTGGTGGCTATGCCATCCGCGATGCTGTGCGGGTGGGCGCGCGCGAGATTGACATCGCAATGGCCGGTCGCGACGCGATGGAGGTCGAAATCGCGCGGGCCTTTCCGGATGCCGAATATCGCGACACATGGGTTTGGTTCCAGTCCGGGTTGAACACCGATGGCGCGCATAATCCGGTGACCGGGCGAAAGCTGGAAACTGGTGATATTCTGTCGCTGAACACATTCCCAATGATTTCCGGCTATTACACAGCGCTAGAGCGTACGATGTTTGTGGGCGAGGTCGATGATGCGTCGCTAGCGATCTGGCAGGCAAATGTGGCCGCGCATGAATTTGGCATGTCGTTGCTGGTGCCCGGTGTGTCCTGTGCCGACGTCACCCGGCAGATTAATGCGTTTTTGGAGGAGCGGGATTTGCTGCAATATCGCACCTTTGGTTATGGGCATTCGTTTGGTCTTCTTAGCCACTATTATGGGCGCGAAGCCGGGTTAGAGCTGCGCGAGGATATTGATACTGTGCTTGAGCCGGGCATGGTGATTTCGATGGAGCCGATGCTGACCATTGCCCAGGGGAAACCGGGTGCCGGGGGGTATCGCGAGCATGATATTCTGGTGATCACCGAGGACGGCAATGAGGACATAACCGCCTATCCCTATGGGCCGGATTTCAACGTGGTGGGATAGACACAAGCGCTTGACCTTCGGGGCCTCTCGCCTAAGGGTTGAGAGGTCTTTGTGTTAGGAGCGTTAAATGGAAGAAATCAAATACAGCTTGGCGGCGTGGCAAAATGACGTGGATGCCGCCAATGCCGAGGCGCTGCGCCGTGCGATCCTAACCCGTGACGCCACAGAGGTTCAGGACCGGGCGGCAATCTGGTTTTCCGATCTTGGTGCGTTGACGGTGCTACCACAAGAGCTGGCCGAGATCGACGGCTTGCAGCGGTTGATTGTGGGAGATGCGGAAACGCCCGATGGTCGCCGACATCACCCGATACAAACGCTCTCAGATATCTCTGTGTTGGGCAATCTGCCAAACCTCAAAGAGCTAAATTTGAGTGATTGTGGAATAGGCGATCTTTCTTTCTTGCGGGCCATGCCGCAGCTTGAGGTGCTTGACCTTTATGGCAGTACGATATCGGATCTGTCGGCGTTATCAGGGCTTGCAAGTTTGCAGAGCCTGAGTTTTGTCGGCACGCCGGTGATCGACCTGTCGGCGTTGTCCAGGCTTACAAGTTTGCAGAGCCTGAGTTTTGGCGACACGCAGGTGATCGACCTGTCGGCGTTGTCCAGGCTTGCAAGCTTGCAGCACCTGAGTTTTGACGGCACGCAGGTGAGCGACCTGTCGGCGTTGTCCAGGCTTACAAGTTTGCAGAGCCTGAGTTTTGTCGGCACGCCGGTGAGCGACCTGTCGGTGTTGTCCGGGCTTGCAAGTTTGCAGAGCCTGAGTTTTGACTGCACGCCGGTGAGCGACCTGTCGGCGTTGTCCGGGCTTGCAAGTTTGCAGAGCCTGAGTTTTGGCGGCACGCCGGTACGCGATCTGTCGCCACTGTTGGAAATACCCGCATTTTCCCGGTTAGAGGCAAAGGCCCTAAGATTCGGGGACAGCCCCGCCGCAGGGTTGGATCGACGCTGGGAAATGCTCGCTGGGATAAGCGCGAAACGTGCAGCACAGGAAGTTGTGTTGTATCTGCGCGGAGAACATCCGGATTTGCAGCCGCCCAAAAATGGTGCGGGGCAAACGACTGGCGCGTCCGGGATGGCCGCCGCCAGTCCGGTGCAATTGGTTGCAGAAAACGGCATGGCCGAGGTGGCCGATGCGGCGGTATTTCAGCCGCCTGTTCCGGTTGATCCCGCAGGGTATCAGGCCAATCTGACCGGGGTGCATACGCTGGCCTGTTATCTGGTCGAAGAGCTGCACCACGGCGCAAATGTCGATGAACGATTGTTGCGCCGACTGAGCCGTTATAGCGCCGCGTCCAACCCGGAACGCGCGCCGGTGTTTGCGGTATTGGAAAGCGCGATGGTGTTGATCCGCCCCATGGCCGCCGAGGATTATACCCGTAACGCGTTGGACGCCGGGTTGGCTGGCGGGCTGGATCATCTGGTGGCGCAACACGACGCACTTGGGTCGCGCCCGGCCTTGCCTGCGGTGCTGCCTGAGCTGCCAAATCTGCCTGAAACGCCGGTTATTGCCGCGGAATTGCATAACAAAATCAACGATCTGGTTGATGTGGTTCAGGAAGCAGCGACTGCGGGAATGGTCGGCAATAGCGTTGTCATTGCGATCAATTCGACGGTTGATGTTGTGAACACCGCCAACGCGACGCCCCATCCAGCAACCCCTGATGCGGAACACCGCCGCAACGGTCTATGGTCCTGGGCGATCCGAATGGGCGGGGGATTGGCGCAGGCGATGGAGACATATGGCAAGGTACATGGCTGGTCGGCCACTCCTGCCGGTGCCGCAATTTTGCAAAAACTGGCTGAGTTGGTAAATTTTCTGGCCGGATTTTTCCAAAGCATACCGTGACATGCCTTCCTTTTATCGTGTGGTTTTGCAACACTCTGAACGAATTGGGGCGTTACTCGATGTAAATGGGCATAACATTACCCATATCACACAGAACAGATTGTAATCCGGAGGGTTTTATGGCGAATTTTGAGACGTTGGTACGCGAGTCACAGGCTCAGGTGGCGAAATCGCAATCGGATATTGAGGCGCTGACCTCGCGGATCGAAACCGCGCGCGTCAAAATCAGCGCCGGAGAAGACGCCGATATCGACATTGAAAACGCCACGCTTGAGGATGTTCACGCCCATACCGACGTGATGAACGCCAATATCGCCGAACTGATTATGGGGCTGGATGATGTGACCAGCGCGTTTTCCAAAGACTTTGATGAGATGCGGTCAAAATCCGGCTGGGAAAGCTTTGTCGGGGTTTTCAGTTCGGCCAAATCGGATTCGATGCGTCAGGACCGCATGCGCACGACCAATATTGATGAGAAACTGCAGGATTTGATTAGCAAATCCGATGTCATTGTGCAGCTGCTGGATGGTCAGTTGGCGGTGCTGAATGAACAAAAAGACAAGGTAGAAGTGAACCTTGTTGAAACGCTGGACGAGCGGGAATTTACCGTTGGGGAGCTGGAGGCGTTGCGGGTTGATATTTTGGCGCTGGACCCGGAAATTATTACGCTAGAGAACAAGATTTCAGTGGAACAGGATGCGGCCGTGCGTACCAAGTTGGAAACTGAATTGGCCGAGATGAATTCGCGCTATAACGTGATGGTGCAGGATGAACAGGTCAAGCTGGCCAAATCCCAAACACTTGAGCGGTATATAGAAAAGGGCAAAACCTGGGTCGATTCGCTGCAAAATCAGGCGGCGACGCAGATGGTTTTGATAAATAAATTGCAGACTGACACCAAGCAACGGGTGGTTCTGTATGATGCGTTGTCAAAATCATTAAAGACGGCGCAGCAGCAGGATGTGGCGCACCGGATCAATGAAATCGGCGTGAAAACCGATCAAGAGGCGCAGACGGCGATGGCCGCGATCGGCACCGCAACCAACCAAAAAATGGCTGATATGTTAGAGGCGCACGAGGATCACATGGTGTTCGCCCGCGATGTTCTGGTGGCCAAAGCCAAGGCGGACGAACGGTTCGCAAGACGCTTTGCTGCGATTGTTGAGAAGCATGACAAGAACCTTTACGGCGGATGAGCAACCTGACCCAGAACCATGTGGATCTGACCGATACCTTTGCCTCGCGTCGGTATTTCAAAAAGTTTGAGACAATAACCGGCCATTTGCTGCGGGTGGCTGGGGCGATGCAGGCCGACGGCGAAATCAGCAAGGCTGATGTTAAGATTCTGACCCGTTATTTGATGTCGCTAACGTTTACCTTTCGCGCGCTCAGCATGAAATACCTGCTGGTTGGGCGCGATACGGGGCGGTTTTTTGGCAGCCTTGAGATGGATAATCGCGACAGCGGCTTTCCGGTGGCGGCAGAGTTGATGACAATGGCCAATGATGCGCAGCAGGCCGCGACACATTTGGCGAATATGCCCAGCGAAGAGCAGCTAAAGGACGACATGGTCCGCACCATTGTCGGGGATCGTGAAATCCCGACGAAACTGCAGTTCGCGCTGTCGCAACGGCTATATTATGAGGAATTGGTCCGGGGTGACTTGTTCTGGGTGCAGAATGATCCGGTGTGCGAATGGATGGGAAATGTCAGCCCATCGCGACGTCGGTTTTTGCTGCATTGGGCGGTTTATGACAGCCAGGTCAACCTGCCGGTTATCTATATGCTGGAACTTGAAGACACCGGCAGAACGGCGTTGCCCAAGGATCAGCGCCGTTGGCCCGAGGTGCAGGCACATCTGATGGGCCAAGCGCTGGGCGCGCTGAAACTGGTGACGATTGCCAAAGCGTTTGATCAGGATTTTGACGATCTGCATCCTAAACATTTGCGTCGGGTCCATGTTGGGCCAATGTATTCCTCGGCCTATACTAAACAATCCGGCCCGCTGCGCGAAGTGTTGGCTGAGGCCAACGCACCAGAGGGTCAGGATTGGGCATTGGCATGGACCACAGAAACGCTCGAAAGTGAGCGGGTGACCGAGACTCGGTCGGGCTGGTTTGGCACCGTTGAACGTGAGGTTTTTGCGCTTGATCCGTTTTCCGGGCGCGGCGCTGATACGGGCGCAACCCAGACACAGCGATCAATCATTTTGCCACAACGCCCGTTTCAGGTGCTGGCCGAAAAGAACCCACCGGGATTTAGCGACGTGCGCAAATTTGTGGTGAGCGATGCCGGCCGGGTGCTGAGATATTGACGGGAATGTAAATCTTGGATGTGCGCCTCCGGCGGGACATTTGTGAACAAAAGAAATTGTAAGGACGTGACATGAGCCTGACATCAGACCAAATGGAATTGCGCGAGGCAGATATCGTCAAGCATTACGCAGCAGCGATTGGTATGCTGGATGGCTTTGATCACACGCCCCGGATTGCTCAGGCGACAACGCCCGCAAGGGCGGAGGAGCGGTCCCCCGGCATCACGCATCGCCGCCGGTTTCGTAGCACCACGCCGGGGCTGGTAACACATAAAACCGCGCGCCCCGAAGGCGTGCATTTGATTGACCGGATTGAGGCCGCAGATGACAGCGATGTGCTGACCTCGCCGCAACAGGCGGTTGTCATGCAGGCGCTGCGCCGCGCGCTGGCGATTTCCTTGTCTGTGGGCGAAACTTACGGCGATCAGACGGCATTGGCCGATCTTAAACGTTCAAATCTGGCGGGGGATTTGCCGGCCTCTCGCAAAAGCGAATTTTCCGAGTTATTGGCCGCCGAGGCGCTGATTAATCTGCATGTCTTTGGCAATGCTTTGGCCTATCTGATGTCGTCCCATGGTGGCGAAACAACGGTGGAAATCGGCGAGGTCCAAGAGGTTTTGACCGACAACGGCCAACTTGCCCTACATGGAGCATTGTGGGAGCTGGATCAGGAACTGACCAAACACGCCAGCGACGATGCGCGCCTTGTGGCCACGGTTGCCGCCTATGCCGAACAGTTGATGGAAAAGGCCGCCCTGCGTGGCCAGACCGCCCCCCGGCTAGAGGCTTTCAATGCGGCGGCGTGGCGGATCGAGAGCGACGATCTGACCATTCGCGGTTTTTCTGCAGCGTCCAAGGCAAAGTCGACGACACTAACTATGACGTTCAAAAAGCCAAACGAGGTTGTTGGCAATCACATCGCCAAATATCAGGCAATGAAGCTGGCCAAAATGTTGATGGCCTATGATTTTGACCGCCGTCTGAACCCGTTTGCCGAACTCGGTGGGTTTATCTTTACCTTTATGGGCGACGGGCAACCCGGCACCGGTAAAACCACATTGATTCAGATGATGGCCGGACTGATCAACGAATACTGTCAGCTAGCAGGCTATCCGTTTCGTTACCAGAACCTGAGCACCGACAATATAGACAGCTATCAGGGTAAATCCGGCCAAAACGCCAAGGCGTTCGTCGACATGATCCTTGATCCGTCGGTCATTGGCTTTGGCACCATCGACGATATTGATACTCTTGCCGGTAAACGCGGCGATCGGCAGTCAAGTTCGGGCCAGCTGGAAATCACCGCCGTGCTAATGGAGAGCTTTGCCGGCGCCAACACCGTGGTGCGCGGCAATTGCACCTTTGGCATGTTCTCAAACTATCCGGAAAACGTTGACGACGCCCTGCGCCAGCGAGCCGGGGCGCGGTTTTTGGTGGATGGCCCGCAGACACAAGATGACTATATCGACATCCTGTATTTGCTCATGGGCAAGAATCACGACATCCCGCTGGGCGACCATCAGGTGTTTGCCGCGCAAGAGATCAAAAAGGCGGTTGCCGCCAGTTTTGCCTCGCACAGCCGCCCGCATGAGGCCGGGTTGTTGCAAGTATTTGACAAGGTCCAGAACGAGATTGGCGATCTGGATACCATCACCAAAATGGGCACCTATCTCAAAGGCATCCAGCAGGCCGACAGCCGGTTCACCGGGCGTGCGATCAAGAATATCACCGATGCGGTCAAGGTCCGGGCGATGGATTTTGAGCTGCCGGACGAATGGATGGACGACCCCGACCTGTTCCTGTTCCGCGATTACGACACCAAAAAGGCCATGATCAGCGAATTGCGCACGCCGATTACCGTCGACATGGTGATCCAGGAAATCAACCGCTATGCCGATAGCGAATTCCGTTATGCCGACAAATCCGACGAGGTGGCCATTCAGGATCTGGTGCGTGATTTTGGCCGCACAGAAGAGGCCAAGCGGCGGTATCTGGAGGGGAAATCATAGCGGTATGACGATATTTGTATTCCTTGCCCTGATTGTCGTGGTGTCGATTATTGTTAGTATCGTCGTCGCCACCACTGTGATCCGCGCGCCGTTCTATGACATTATCGGGCCGTTTTCAGCTGGGTTATTGGGGGCTGCGGCGTGTTTTGTTTTGGCCTATTGCGGGTTCTTCATCCTTGATCCTGACCCGGTTTCTGAATTTGATATACCCACGCCGCTATATTTGCGGACCCTGCCGATTACTGGGTTATCGGCGATCATCTGGCTGCCGGTTTACATGACGATATTCTCAAAACTCAGCCGGAAAAGGACGACAGCATGAAGCGTCTTATTCAAAAGGGTCTGATGTTTGGCAATCTGATCCATATCGATTCCCCGGCCTTGGTGGATCGCTATAACCGCGCGCTTGGGCATCTGATCGGCAAGCAGACCAAACTGACCGATTTTCACGTCGATATTTCCGGCTATTCCCCCGAGATTGGTGACGAGCTGAACGACCAACTTTACCTCAACCACAATGGTGTAAACCGGCAATTCATTCTGCTGACCACTGAACAGAAACGCAGCCCGCTGCTGAATGCGCAATTCTCGACCAATCGCAACATTCTGCGCGATTTCATCACCAAAAATGACGCCCAGTTGTTTGCCCTAACCGCCACAGATGCGGTGGCCGGCGAGCTGGTGAATTCGGTGTTCAACGTCCTTGATCCGGTGCGCCTGTTTGATATCCGTAAGATCCGGATTGAGGCCGACACGACTTCTGGCACCTTGCGCCACGCTGTTGAACTGACCAAACTGGTGGGCCGGTTCAAATCGGAAGAGGACGCCTGGTTTGACGATGTGTTGATCGCCGAAATGATCACGGTTGCCCATAAATCCGGCGACATCAGCCGCAATCCGGTCAAGCTGAACCTGACCGAGTTTGAACAGCGCAATTTTTGGACGGCGCATTTTGGCGGGCTTTATGTGTTTCAGGATTTAGAGCATCCGGCGGTGATTGCAGCGCAAGGCAAGGCCGGGCTGGAAAACCTGCCAACCGACGATGTCTTTGATTTTAGCGAGCGAAACCGCATTGCCAAGTTTTTGGAACACAACGATCTGGTTGAACCCATCGTCAAAGCGCGCGGGGTGGATGCGGCGGCGATCCTACAGCAAAAGATAGATTTTGTGGTGATTGATACGGCGGCCAGTCTGGGGTTGGACCTGGACGGGCTTAGCCGTACAGACATGCGCCGCCTTGCGCGGCAGAACCGCGATAAGCTGCCCGAGGTCTTTACCGGGTTGAACGCTTTGGCCAATTGGGCGCGCGGCGGCGGGGCGTGGCCGCGCATCAGTTCGGATCATCCGGCGTATTTCTATACCCTTCGGGCGACCGACACCAAAGACCGTGATCTGGTGAACATGATGCTGGCCGACCTTACGCCTTTGGATATTCGACAGTTGTTCATATGCCACAAAGAGCTGTTTTACCGTCTCTACGCCACCTGGCCCGATGCCAAAAAGGCGTATGTTGTTGATTTTCTTGATCGCGAGTATCAGGTGGACAAAGCCGGGGCGCGCGAGGTGTTGTATGGCGATGAGCCGGATATGACAGGTGAAACGCCGCACGTATTGGATGATGTGGTACAGCGCGTCGGGCCCTGGGGCGCATTTAGGAGACGCTGATGATCGCATTGTTTCGATTTGCCGTGCCGCTGTTGGTCGTGCTGACGGTCATCTATGTCGCTATTTCGATTTATTCGCGTGGCAGGCGGCGCGACAAACTTGAGGCGTATTGGGACGAAGAGGACTTGGTCGGCGACCGCGAGGCGTTTGTTGAACTTGGACTAAAAGACTATGACGGATCGTTGCGACGCAAGCTGATCTGGGGCGTCTATATCGTGCCAGTGTCCGTTGTTGCGTTGCTGGTCTACGTCATGAATTATATGTAAGGGGCTGACGATGGGTTATGTCAAATGGACGTTTATTATCCTGTTCTGGAGCATTGTTGCGGGTTTTTTCCACTATACTCTGCCGCAAAAAGACATTGTCTACATCACCGGGGTCGAAATTAAGCGCGAAGATTTCGGTGAGAACATGTTGTTCTGGGCGTCGCCTGACACTGGCGCCGGTACTGTCGCCACTAGTCGCGACGTGCGGTTTGTCGATACCGTAAAGGCGTCCAATGGTCGGGTTCTGGTCTATCGGAACGAGGATACGGGTTGGGGTTGGCCGCCGTATTTCAAGCTGGACAGTTCCAACCTGCAGGCCGAAATGCGCAATTTCATTTCCAACCGCAATGAGCCGCAGTGGGTGATCATTCGCCACTATGGGTGGCGCAATGAATACATGTCGATCTATCCCAATGCTGTTGGGGTCTGGTTGGTGGATTCCAAAGATGCGCCCAAGGGCATTCCCTGGCTGAACATCTCAATTCTGACGGTATTTTTCGCGTTTGTCTGGGCGATTTGGGTACGTTGGCGGCGGTTCCGCGCGGCGCGTATTGATCCGATGCTGGACAATGTCAGCGATAGTTTTGAGGCGGCAAGCGATTCGGTGGCGGAAAAGCGTGGCCGCTTTCGGCGGTGGCTTGATAGCTGGCGATCCTGATCAGTCTGCGAACAGGCACTCGGTCCGGGCAATTTCCAGCGCCTTGTCGGGGCTGATCGTTAAAAAACCGGCCAATTTTTCGGCGTTGATGGATGGCTGCGCCATTTCATCTATCCGGTAATACCGGGCAAAGTCGGCGTCGCGGATTTGGTCGCTTTCATAAACCATATCATTTCTGATGGTCGGAAGCAGCTGACCCAGCGTCGCGTCGTTGGTCTGTTCACCAGCAAGGCCAACGCGGCGGGCATGGCCGATCAGATAGTCATCAGAAAACTCACAGTTGATTTCAAGCATCCGAACCACCGAGCGATCGGAAAAGAAATCGTGCAGCAGATCAAGGTTTGATGGATCCATGCACACAATCAACCGATCGCTGCCGTAATATTCAAACAGCATGCGCATCAACGCCCGCCGATGCCGGGTGCGTTTTTCTAACGTGTTCTGAATACCGCCAAGATCAGGCAGCGCGGCGTCTTCTTCGTTGAACAGAAATTCGATGGCCGGAACCTTGGTCACCTGACGAATGCGGTCCAACAGACGTTTGGCAACGTGCCATTTCTTGCACACGAGGATCATCAATTCACGTTCGCGGCCCAAAGAGCTTTCGGTTTCCCAGAACCGCATGGCAAACCGGCGACCAATTCGCCCCCGCCCGGACAGGAATTTGAACAGGCTGCGCCCTTCGTTGGAAATCTGGAAATGCACGTCGCGGGCGGCATAGAGCCTGCCTAGTCGCGCTTTGAGGTCATTGGCCTCGGGGCTGATTTTACGCGCAAACAGGAAATCCTGGCTAAGCAACAGGTCATAGTGGTCATTGTAAAACGACACTGGCATCCCGTAATCGGTGAACATCAGAAAGGTCAGCGTGCGGGTTTGAATTTCCGATTCGGGCACCAGATGGTGCACTAACGTCTGGAAAAATGTCTCATCCGGAATCCAGGTGGTTCGGAAAAACCGCATCACGTCTGGGCGTTCGCGGGTCATTTCCAGAATCCATTCGATGGTACGGCGTCGCAGACACCACCATTGACTGCCAATCTGAACCTTTAAATCCGAAGGAATTTCGCGGGCCAGCCCAAGCCGCTTTTGTGCGTTAATAGAGGCATAAAACAGTTTTGTATTGTTACGTTCATTCAGAAAATGCCGATAGATCAGCCGGTCTTCTTTCAATCCAGTCTTGATCCAGTCGCTTTCAAAGAAATCAAAGCTTTCGATGAAATCAACATCATTTTCGTCAAGAAACTTGTGGGCATATTCGGCTGTTTTGATCGCCATACAGTCACCCGACAGCATGTAGAAAAACGTGGCGCGTGGAAAGGCGTCGACCGCCGCCTGGATTGCATTCAACGAGGCCTGAACCAGAGACCATTCCCCCCAGCCGCATTTGATGCGTTTCCTGGCGAATGTGACGTTAGGATTGTCCGCCAAGGCCGAGCGAATTTGGCGATAATGTTCAACTTTGGCGCGCGCATCGAAATGAATCGCCATGTAATCGCCGGCAGCAGTCAGCCGTTCGGCCTGAGTGATAATTGCCTCAGGGTCCTTATGACACAGTAAAATGTAGGCGATTTTTGCCATTTTGGAAACGGTGCACCCTAGAAAGGTTTATTGTTACCTAGTTAAAGGTGAAGACCGATTGAATAAACAGGCAAAATTTGCTTTTTTGTCGGATAAAGTCCCTGCGCGTCTAAATCTGGGCAAAGCAGGCAATGGAGGCAGGCACATGGGTTTTCCCGGAACATGGATGACCGAGAGTGAAAGTATGGTTTATCGGGTGGTGCCGAAATGCGCCTGCTCGACCATTGGCCAGATTATGTACTACTCGGATCATGGCGAATTTTTTGACGGCGACATCCACGACGCCGAAAAGGGGCTGCATAAATGGGGTATCGAGGCCAGTCAGGCAAAGATCACCCAGAATGTGCAGGATCACGAATCTTATTCGTTCACCTGTGTGCGCAACCCTTACACACGCATCCTAAGTTCGTTTTTTGACAAGATTTGCGGTGTTCAGCGCAACGGCAAACGCTATCGCGGCAATCTGGTGCCGTTGCTGGTTTACAAATACGGCATCGAGGTCGGTGGCGAAAATGGCGATGAAGAGTTCGACCAGATCAAATCGTTCCGCCGGTTCCTGCTGTTTGCCCGCGACACCATCCGCTGGCGCCGTCCGATGGACCCCGACATTCACTGGTCGGCCATATCGGGCCATGTTTCAACATTTGTAGTCAATGGCGGCTCATACGATAAAATCATCTGGACTGAGACGTTTAACGACGGCATGGCCGATGTGCTTTCTCAGATCGAGACCCCGCATGCAATTGATCTGACCAAAATTCCACGTTTCAACGAATCCGAAGGTCACGGGCCAAAGCGTGCTCACCCGGTCGAGGACTACTTTGACGACATGTCGATGCACCTCGTCTACGAGATTTTCAAACGCGATTTCGAGCTGTTCAAATACGACTTTGAGGATCCGTCCAACAAGATGCCGATTGGTGAAATCGACCTAGAAGAAATCCACACCAAATTGGGTGACTAGCACCTAAAGCGCTTCAGGCTTGTTTCCCTCGGTCCGGATTTCATCGATCCGGTGACGGACCAATCCAATATGCACGCGGAATTCATAGGCCGTCTGACGATAGGCAGCAGGCAGTCGTATGCGCGCCAACCGGTTGTCCAGATCAATCAGCGTTGCGTCCAAATCGGTCAGCGCCGGGCCGTCGGTGACTGTACTCAGCTGTTCTTCGATTTGGTGGATTTCGGGATAATACTGCCAGACCCGCCAGCGCATCAGATAGGCATATAGCTGGGGCAGCGCCCGCAGGACCGGTACCAGCAGGAATAGAATGGGCAGCATCAGCAATATCAGTCGGTGAACCTGTGATGCCATCCAATACGGTAGCCAGTCATGCCAGATCGACGGGCCATTGACTATCAACTGCCGCGCTGCATTGTTGACCGGCAGACCCGTGCCTTCGACCGTTGGAAACATCCCGTGATCTTGGATCAACCCACGCCCACTATGGAGCTCAATCGCGGCCATTGTCAGCCGGTTGACCAACGCAGGGTGCATTTTTGGGCCAATAACCAGCCGCGCCTCAAGCGCCATCAGCAAACGCGGGTTTGGCGGGATCACTGGGTTCAGCGAAATTGCCCCTGAGGGCACAATTACCGTTTTGGCATATTCAAGCCGTCGCGAAATCGCTTCGGCGTTGTTCAGCAGCAGTAACCGGATTGAAGGTTCTGCATATGCGGCAATCAAATAGGGCGCATTAATAGGGGCGACAAAAACCGCGATGTCGATTGATCCCTTCATTAGGAATTCCACAGCCTGGTCATACCTCAAACCGACAATGAAATTGGCGTCGGGTGACAAGTCTATAGCCGCCTCAAAATCATGAAACGCAACTGCGGTGCCAGATCCCGGCGCTCCGATGTTGATGCGCAGGTCTTTCCAAATGGCCGGGTTGCCGGGCACTTTGCTATGAGGGCCGGTCAAAAACACCATCGTCTCAAAAAAGATCGCGCCAATGGCCTCAATCTCTGGGTTAGGGACGGTGACGCCGCCTTGCAAAATCGCGGCATCGACCTGGCCACTTGCAATCAACTGCGCGTTTTCTGCGGACCCGGCCGTTTCGATGATCTCAAGCGTGATCCCATCACGGGCCAAAATCTCGCGATAGCGTTCAGCGACCTGATTGTACGCACCACCCGAGGGCCCCGCGGCCAGTGTCAATTTTCCGGGCGGGTGCAATTGCAACAGGATCAGAACCGCGCCAAGCAGGACAGCCCCAGCAACTCCAAAAAACCAGTACTTCATTCACCTCACCCCATCCGGTATAAAACGCCTCTGGGTTTCCCAGAGCTCAAACGCCCATCTTTCCAATTTCAAAAAATATCCCCGCCGGAGGCAAAAAGCAGTGGGCCGCGAGGCCCGCCCTATTTTACCCGTTCAAAATCACCCTGTTTCCAGGCTTTATCGAACCACGGATCAAGCGGCCCGTAAAGGCGCAGCAATGAATTTCGGCCTTTGCCAGACACGGTCTGCACCCAGTTGGCTTCATGCCCTTGATGCGCGGTGGGGCTGAACTAGACAGTATATGATCCGTCGTCATTGGCGACAATGTCAGATTTGTTGCTGTCTATCCCGGCACTGCGCTGATCGGTTTCCAACATCGACCGCGCCGCGGCATTTCCGACCTTCACCGCACCCTCAAGAATTGATCGCATCCGCGCATCAGGCGCAAACGGTTGACCCTTTTGGATGACCGCTTTCACTGTCGCCTCGATGTCGCCACCCAGATCAAAGGCGCGTGACAATTGCCAGTTCACATAGGTCGGTGTGTGAACGATAAAATATCGCTCTTCGGGCAAATCACCCTCATATCCGGGGCCAACAATCAGGTATTTGCCACCTTCGCCTTTGTCCGGGCCGGTCACGCCAATGTCGATGACATTGCGAAAACAGGCGTCGTCAAGCGGGCCCGGAATTCCCGGAGGGGCCACAAACACAATCGGCCCATCCTCAAGATCGTAACAGCGCAGCAGATAGACGGTTGATGAATTCGCAGTCAGAAATAACGATCGCGTGTCCATGAACCCCTCAAACAACCCAACACTTTGCGGCCCGATCCCGGCTTACCACCTCATCCGGGGTCAGAATGTTATCCGGGACATCAGCGGCGTATTCTGGTGCCGCTAGGGTGGGCCCTGAAATGAACAGCGACAAAAGGGCAGAGCTGAGCAGAAGCGAATATCTCATATTGATAGGCCACTACTTCCGTACCGGGGTTGGGCCACAAGGTATTCAATCACAAGAATAGTAAGCTGCGCAGAGCATTTAGCAAGTTTTTAGGCCACACTGCTGCATTCCAGAACTTGCACCTGACTTCGTCAAGGCATACATCTGGCTCCCATGGCAGACAAAAAATCAGATCCCAATTACAAGGTGATCGCCGAAAATCGGCGGGCGCGCTATGACTATGCCATCGAGGATGACCTTGAATGTGGCATGATGCTCGAAGGCTCCGAAGTGAAATCGATGCGCATTGGCGGCTCAAACATCGCCGAAAGCTATGCAACGGTTGAGGACGGCGAACTGTGGCTGGTTAACGGTTATATCGCCCCCTATGCGCGCGCCAAAACCTTTGGTCACGTTGAACGGCGGCGGCGCAAATTGCTGGTGTCACGCAAACAACTGGCAAACCTGTGGAATGCGACCCAGCGCAAAGGTATGACCCTTGTGCCATTGGTCATGTATTTCAATCACAAAGGCCTGGCCAAGATCAAAATCGGCATCGCCAAAGGCAAAAAAAACCACGACAAACGCGAAACATCGGCCAAACGCGATTGGTCCCGCCAAAAGGCGCGGCTGATGAAGGATAACCGATAAGCCATGGGCGTTGTGCTGCATGGTTATCGCTTTAGCGTCTATACCCGTGTTGCGCAGCTGACGTTGATCGAAAAAACCGTGCAATTTCGGACCGCTGAAATTGATCCGTTTGATCCTGAACAGGCCGAAAGTCTCTTGCAACTGACACCGTTTGGCCGTGTACCGGTTTTGGATCATGCCGGGATGCGCATCTATGAAACGCTGGCCATCGCGCAATATGTAAACGACGCCTTTGACGGGCCTGATCTGGTTCCCTCTGATCCGCTGGCAAAGGCGCGGATGTTTCAGCTGATTTCCATCGTCAATTCCTATGCCTATTATCCGCTGGTGCGGCAGGTGTTTTCGCATCGTGTATTCCGCCCGCTGATGGGCGAGGTCGGCGATGAATCCACGATTGCGCTGGGATTGGCCCAATCCGCCAAAGTTCTTGCGGCTCTTGAGGGGCTATGCCGCGAGGCACGGGTGCTGAACCCGGATCAGTTGACGCTGGCAGATCTGTTTTTGCTGCCAATGATTGATTATTTCAGTCGCGCACCCGAAGGCGCCGACCTGTTGGCCAATTATCGCCACTTGACGCGATGGTGGGCGGCTGTGTCACAGCGATCTTCGGTGCTTCAAACACGTCTGGACCTTGCCACACCCGACCCCGAAGAGTAGGCAGGATTCGACTTTAGCCGAAGGGGTGAACATGGCTCAGGATGATCCGAAAACGCTGGTATCAACCGACTGGTTGGCAACGCATCTGAAAAACCCCGATCTGCGCATTCTGGACGCATCGTGGTATCTGCCCGACGCCGGGCGCGATCCTAGGGCCGAATATGACGCTGCGCATATTCCCGGCGCCCGGTTTTTTGACATTGATGATATCAGTGATCAGCGATCGGACCTGCCGCATATGGTGCCTCCAGTTGAAAAATTCATGTCGCGGATGCGGGCGATGGGCATCGGTGATGGCCATCAGGTTGTGGTTTATGACGGTGCCGGACTGATGTCAGCTGCACGCGTCTGGTGGCTGTTCCGGCTGATGGGGCAGGCCAATATCGCGGTTCTGGACGGTGGATTGCCAAAATGGCAGGCCGAAGGCCGTGACGTCGAGGATATGCCTCCAATGGTGCGCGACCGGCATATGACGGTGCGGGTGCAAAACCACATGGTGCGGGATGTGACGCAGGTCTCGGCGGCGTCCAAGCTTGGCGATCACGAAATCATCGATGCCCGCGCGGTGGCCCGTTTTCGCGGTGAGGCGGATGAACCACGCGCAGGTCTGCGCAGTGGCCATATTCCGGGCTCGCGCAATGTGGTTTTTGGTGACTTGCTGAACGCTGACAAAACAATGAAAGACGCCGATGCCCTGCGCGCTGTGTTCATCGCGGCGGGTGTTGATCTGTCCAAACCTGCGATCACCACCTGTGGGTCCGGTGTGACTGCCGCTGTTCTAAGCCTTGCGATGGAGCGGTTCGGCAAATCTGACCATTCGCTTTACGACGGATCATGGTCCGAATGGGGCGCATTTCCCACCCTTCCCATAGCAACCGGAGACTCCTGATGTTTGAGACCCTGCAACCGCAGCCCGCTGACAAAATTCTGGCGCTGATGGCGCAATATCGCGAAGATCCGCGTGACAATAAGGTTGATCTGGGTGTTGGCGTCTATAAGGACGCGTCGGGCAAAACGCCGATCATGCGTTCGGTCAAAGCGGCCGAGAAATTGTTGTGGGAACAACAGACATCTAAGGCCTATGTGGGGCTGGTCGGCGATCCGGCCTATGCCGATGCAATGATCAATCTGATCCTGTCGGATGCCGTGCCGCGCGATAATGTTGCCGCAGCGGCGACACCCGGCGGGACCGGTGCGGTGCGTCAGGCGTTTGAGCTGATCAAGATGGCCAACCCATCGGCGCGGGTGTTTGTGTCCAATCCGACCTGGCCGAACCATCTCTCGATCCTGAAATATCTGGGCATCGAAACCGTCACCTATCGCTATTTTGACAGCGAAACGCGCGGCGTTGATTTCAATGGCATGCTAGAAGATCTGGCAGGCGCGCGGGCTGGCGATGTGATCCTGTTGCATGGGTGCTGTCATAACCCAACCGGTGCCAATCTGAATTTGGTTGAATGGCAGGCGGTCATCGACCTGATGAACAAAAACGGCGCGATGCCGATGATCGACATCGCCTATCAGGGTTTTGGCGACGGGCTCGAGGCCGATGCCGCCGGAACGCGATTGGTGGCGGCAAATGTGCCCGAATGCCTGATCGCGGCCAGTTGTTCCAAGAACTTTGGCATTTATCGCGAACGCACTGGCCTGCTTATGGCGGTGTCGTCGGATGCGGGCGCGCGGGGTCTGAACCAAGGCACGTTGGCGTTCCTGAACCGTCAGAACTACTCGTTTCCGCCCGATCATGGTGCCCGGCTGGTCACGATGATCCTGAACGATGAGGCGTTGCGCGTCGATTGGGCGTCCGAGCTGGAAGACGTGCGCCTGTCGATGTTGGGCCTGCGCCAATCACTGGCGGATGAGTTGCAGCGGTTGACCGGATCAGACCGGTTTGCGTTTCTGGCACAACATCGCGGCATGTTCTCGTTGCTGGGCGCGACGCCTGAAAAGGTTGAAGTGTTGCGGGCCACGCATGGGATTTACATGGTTGGCGACAGCCGGATGAACATCGCCGGATTGAACGCCAAAACCATCCCGGTTCTGGCCAAGGCGGTTGTTGACTCTGGTATCTGACTGTTTTGGTAGGGTGCGCATATTGCGTACCCTACGGACGATTGAAAGCCCCGACCTATCAAGGCGTATTGTGCTGAGTTGCGCTATTTGACTGGCTTATGAATGTACAATGACACACGGGACCATACAAACACCCGAAGGTATACTCGCCTTCGGGTTTCCGGATACAGGTCACCAAAATGACCCGGAAACACACTGGGCGTTCTGGGATGAACGTATGCAGGGTGGGATGGACGATCTTGTCAAAAGATCATTGCAAAATATCCAGAGATATCACCAATGCCCGTGCAACCAATGCCCGTGCAACCGACGATTTTCCGTGGGCGGGAAGGCCGGTAACGATGCGTGCTGTGATGTTCATGAAGGGTGAGCCCGCACCGTAGGGTGTGTGATTTCATGCACCTCTTTCTTGTACAAAATGTGGGTGAAATCACACAGTCTACGACACAAAAAAGCCCGGACGCGAACGCCCGGGCTTTGGTTTGTTTATTTGCCAGTATCAGCTGTGATAAGCAGCCTCACCATGCGAGCTTTGGTCAAGGCCGATGCTTTCTGCTTCTTCATCAACCCGCAGGCCAATGACCATGTCGATCAGTTTGAACAGGATGACCGATACGACGCCACACCAGACGATGGTGATGATGACCGCTTTGATCTGGATCCATGTCTGAGCCATCATGTTATAGTCAGCGTCCATGATGCCGCCTAATGCGCCCGCCGAAAAGATACCGGTGCCAACCGCGCCGACGATACCGCCGATGCCGTGGATGCCGAATACGTCCAGGCTGTCGTCATAGCCGAACTTGTTCTTCACTGTGGTGACAAAGTAATAGCAGATTAGCGCCGCAATCGCGCCCAGTACAATCGCGCCAACCGGCCCAACGGACCCTGCCGCCGGAGTGATCGCAACCAGACCGGTTACCATACCCGACACAGCGCCCAGCATTGAGGCTTTGCCGCGTGTGATAGCCTCAATTGCGGACCATGCCAGAATTGCGCCTGCTGTTGCGGTGAAGGTGTTGATAACCGCCAGCGTTGCGCCGCCATTGGCCTCAAGGTTGGAGCCCGCGTTAAAGCCGAACCAGCCAAACCACAGCATCGCGGCACCAACCATTGTCAGTGTCATGGAATGGGGAGCCATGTTGTCTTTGCCAAAACCTTTGCGCTTGCCGATCATGATACAGCCAACAAGGGCTGCGATCCCGGCGTTGATGTGTACAACCGTACCACCCGCAAAGTCCAATGCACCCATGTTAAAGATATAGCCGGACGCGTCCCAAACCATGTGGGCAATTGGGAAATACGAGAACGTAACCCACAGAACCACAAAGGCCATCAGCGCCTTGAATTTGATCCGCTCAGCGAACGCACCAACGATCAGCGCCGGTGTGATGGCGGCAAATGTCATCTGGAATGCGATAAAGATGTATTCCGGGATCACAACGCCAGGGGTAAATGTGCCGATCATCGTGTCCGGGGTTACACCCGCCAGGAACAATTTCCCAAAGCCACCCAAATAGGGGTTGGTGCTGCCGCCAAAGGCGAAGGAATAGCCATAGACAACCCAGATCACCATCACCAGTGCCGAGATGATTGTACACTGCATCAGCACCGACAGCATGTTTTTAGAGCGTACCAAACCACCGTAAAACAACGACAGTCCCGGTATGATCATGAACAGCACCAGAATGGTCGAAATCATCATCCAGGCGACATCGCCCTTGTCCATTGTGTCTACTATGACTTCTACGGCTTCAGCCGGTTCCACAGTTGTTTCCTGTGCGAAGGCTGGCAGGGTCATCATGTACGCCGTAGCGGACAGACCCATAGTTTTTAGCATATTGTTCATCGTTTTCTCTTTCCTTGGACGGCGCGTTTTACAGCGCGTCTTCGCCCGTTTCGCCGGTGCGCACGCGGATCGCTTGCTGCACGTCCAATACAAATACCTTGCCGTCACCGATCTTGCCGGTCTGGGCGGTGTTGGTGATGGTCTCGACGATTGTGTCAGCCATCTCGTCGTTCACGACGATTTCCAGTTTGATTTTTGGTACGAAATTCACCGCGTATTCTGCGCCGCGATAGATTTCTGTGTGGCCGGATTGTGATCCAAAACCTTTGACTTCTGTCACCATCATGCCGCGAACTCCGGCCTCGGTCAGCGCTTCGCGGACCTCGTCGAGCTTGAACGGCTTGATTGTCGCAATGATGAGTTTCACCTCTGTCCCCTTAAGTTGGCAGTTTATTGCTGCGGTATATGATGCAAAAAAACCGATATCTGTGGGTGATGGGAACGATTTTCCTCGGGTTTTCGCCGGTTGAAATGGTTAATGCCCGCTTTATGTACATATTTTGCAAAACGCCTAATAATTGGGCGGTTAGCAAATTCTGATCAAATATTTGCGGCCTCTCTACAAACAGAACAGGGCAAGGTAGTGTGACCCAAACAATAAAGGCCGGGCAGGGCTGAACATGGCAAATACACCACGTAAGAAATCACCTTTGGTGGCGGACAAACGCTATCCGGGCCGTACATCTGCGGCTGCTAAACCGAAACCCAAGCCAAAAGCCAAAACCATCAAAGCAAAACCGGCTTCAAAGCCTAGGGCCAAACCGGTTTCAAAGACGCGGGCCAAGCCTCGCAAACGAACGTCTTCTGGCGGCGGCGGTCGTGGCCCTATTCGGCGGGCGCTGCGGGCGGTGATGATGTGGATATTGCGGGTAGTCTGGTGGGTAACGTGGCGTGTTGGCTTGGTTGTCTCGTTGGTGTTGGGAACTGCGGTTGGCTATCAATATTCCAAACTGCCTGATGTTGGCGCCCAGTTGGATGGCCGGGCCAAAGGCTCTGTGACGCTGCTGGATCGCAACGGTGATGTGTTCGCCTGGCGCGGCGATCAGTTTGGCGGGGTGGTGACCACCGATAGTGTGTCGCCCTTTATCAAACACGCCATCGTCGCCACCGAGGATAAACGGTTTTACCGCCATTTCGGGGTGAGCCCCCGAGGTGTGGCCAGTGCCGTGCGCATCAATCTGAGCGAAGGGCGCGGTCCGTTGTCCGGGCATGGTGGCTCAACGATCACTCAGCAGACCGCCAAATTACTGTGTCTGGGCGACCCGTTTGATCCGACGGCTGGCAAAAATGAGGCTGAATACGAAGCCCAGTGCCGCCGGGGATCGCTGCGCCGCAAGGCCGAAGAGGCGATCTATGCGCTGGCGATGGAGCTGAAGTACAGCAAAGACGAAATCCTGACGATTTATATGAACCGGGTGTTCCTGGGGGCTGGTGCGCGCGGGTTTGAGGCCGCCAGTCAGCGCTATTTTGGTAAATCGGCGTCAAATGTCAGCCCGGCAGAGGCGGCGATGCTGGCCGGATTGCTGGTGGCTCCGACGCGATTTGCCCCGACCAACAATCTAACCCGGGCGCAAAACCGGGCGGGTGTCATTGTCGGGCTAATGTTGGATCAGGGTTATCTGACCGACCAGCAGGCCAAAAACGCGGTGGCGCATCCGGCGGTTTTGTCAGCCGCGGCGGCGGCAAGGGCAGGTGGCTATTTTGCCGATTGGGTCATGTCCAGCGGCCCGGAATATTTCACCCGCAACACCACCGAAGACGTGATTATCCGCACCACGATGGACCCAAGGCTGCAAAAGGCGGCTGAGGATGCAATGAACTATGTGTTCAGCGAAGAGGTGCGCGAAGGTTCAAAGGCGCAGGCGGCGATCATTGTGATGTCAGCGGATGGCGCGGTGCGGGCCATGGTTGGGGGACGCCAAACCAAGGTTGTGGGCGCCTTTAACCGTGCCACGCAGGCCAAGCGCCAGACCGGGTCGGCGTTTAAACCGCTTGTTTACGCCACGGCGCTAGAACTTGGTAATTCCCCGAATGACATAATTAAGGATGAACCCTATTGCTGGGACATCCCCGGTTCGGGTCGGTGGTGCCCGCGAAATTATACCAACAAACATTATGGCAACGTGACGTTGACACGTGCGTTGCGGGATTCTCTGAATATTCCGGCGGTTAAGGTATCCGAGGCCGTGGGCCGGGATCTGGTGCGTCAGGTGGCGGCCGATTTTGGCATTGAGGGCGATCTGGCTTTGGGTCCGGCTCTGGCGCTGGGCGCGTCCGAAAGCACGTTGATTGAAATGACCGGTGCCTATGCGGGTATTCTGAATGGTGGATCGTCGGTGATCCCCTATGGCTTGGTTGAATTGAAATTGCTGGGTGATAACGAGCCGCTGATTGCGGTTGAATCCGGCATTGGTGAACGGGTTATTCAGGCGGCAGCGGCAGAGCAGTTGATCTGGATGATGCAAAAGGTGGTCGCCGAAGGGTCCGGACGACGGGCAGCGATTCCAAATTGGCAGGTGGCGGGTAAAACCGGCACCACACAGGCGGCGCGTGATGCATGGTTTATCGGGTTTACCGCAGAATATGTGGCCGGGGTCTGGATGGGCTATGATGACAACACGCCGTTGACGGGTGTGACGGGCGGCGGATTGCCTGCGCAAATCTGGCACGAAACCATGGTGCGCGTGCACGAGGGGCTCGAGCCTGTGCCATTGCCAATGCGGGCGCCGAAAGCTGCCAAGCCGCAGTCCACGCCGCCAATCAAGGACAAGCGGAACCGGTCAATACTGGACGCAATTCAGGGCATTTTCAAACCGTCACGCTAGACGACCGGGCGAGATCGCCCGGCGAACATAGCGCGCGGTTAGCTGAGTTTCTTTAGGTCCGCAGTCATCTGGTCGATGTTGCCCTTGCGACGATCCAGCATTGCGCCGATTTCGGTGCGTTCGGTCAGCAGCAGGTTGACGCCTTCGATGAACATATTGAAGAACTTTTCCTTGCCGGACTTGTCAGACACCAGAAACGTCACCTCAAATGGGGCTTCGCCGCGCAGGAGCGCGATGCATTTCACTTCATAGCCAGCCTTGATTTTGCGGGCCGATACAACGTCGATCCGACCACCAATAAATTCGCGGAACCGTTTGCCGTATTTGCGAGCGATATAGCCCTGAAACGCCTTGGTAAAGGCAGTCATCTGTGACTTGCTGGCCTGGCGTGCATCAACACCCAAGGCATATCGCGCCATGATTGTTGTATCTGCGTATTTGCCGAACAGCTTTTCAAAATCACGGATCATTGTTGATTCGGATTTGCCCGAGCCGATGGTCTTGTTGATGTCCGCGACCATCTTGGTGACCAGGGCGATTGCACCGGCTTCGGTTAGTGCCAGGGCAGGCAATGGCATCAGGGACAATCCGACCCCCGCAACTGCGGATGTCAGAAGAAAGCGACGATTGAAAAAATTACTCGGCATATGGATCCTCGTACGGGTCAGCGTAAACATCAGTATAAGGGTCAGAATAGGCATCGTCACCCGACCCTGCCAGTTCAAATCGTCTGTTTTGCAGGTATATCAGTCGTGCCTGCGCGTAACTGTCTGCACTTTCATACAAAATGGAATCTACGGTGGCGGAATACCGCCCTCTGTCGCCCATACGGTCCAGAACTTCGGCAAAGACGCCCGCATTATCGATCGGGTTGTGAACATAATAGGTCAACGGATTGGTTAATAAATCCATTACCAGTCCAGCTGCGTCGCGTTCGTTTGAGGGCCCAAAAAACGGCAATTCCAGATAGGCACCCTCTTTGAAGCCCCAGACATGCAAAGTTTGGCCAAAATCGGCGTCGACCTGCGGGATTTCAAAGTTGGTTGCTACGTCCGCAAGACCTGCAAAGCCAACGGTGGTGTTGATCACAAACCGGCTAAGGGCGATCCCGGCTGTTTTTAGGTCGCCCTGCAACAGACCATTCACCATGACCCGTGGCATTGAAAGGTTTTCGGCAAATGATCCAACGCTTTCAATGATTGGATCAGGGATGACTGAGGTGTATCCTGTTGATGCAGGTCGAAAAATCACCTTGTCGACACCCAGATTGAACTGGTGCATCTTGCGGTTGGATCGTTCGTTGGGGTCAAACGGTTCACCCGACGCCCGTTGCTCATCCGTGGGGTTGGTGCAAGCGGTCAGGCCAATCAGCGCAAGCGCACTTAACAAAAATATAGGGCGCAGTGCCAATCGCATCACCTTAAAATCCAGTAGCAACAATGGTCATTAGAATCGACCAGATATCTAACTCATTCGGCCACAGTTCACAGATGACCAAGGCTCACATATATAAAATGTGGCAGTTTTGAAACAGAGCATCTTTCAAATAAGTATATTTGTGCCATAAAGCAGGTCTTATTATGGGGTGATGCCCTGAAAAAATTTGGTGAATCAATGAGTAATAAACTTGGTCTCGAGGAACTGCGCAGCGCCAGGCGTCAAAGCCGGTCGTTGTATTGGGCGGTGGGCATATTCAGCTTTTTCGCTAATATGCTGATGCTAACCGGACCACTATATATGCTTCAGGTCTATGACCGGGTGCTTGGCAGCCGATCTGAGGAAACACTTGTCGCGCTATCGATGCTGGTGGTTTTTCTGTATGGCACGATGGGTATTTTGGATTATTCGCGCGGTCGGATCATGGCACGGGTTGGCGCGCGTTTTCAGACCGCGTTGGACAGTCGGGTGTTTGACGCGGTGGTGCGCCGGTCGGCAATTGGTCCGGACCCGAAGGCGCAAACCGGGCTTGCTGACCTGGAATCGGTGCAGCGGCTAATTGCGTCTCCGGTTCTGATGGCGTTTTTTGATATGCCGTGGACGCCGATATTCCTCGCTGGGATCACGCTGTTCCATCCGTGGCTGGGGATGCTGGCCGTGTTTGGTGGCGTGCTGCTGGTCGCCATTACTCTGATCAACCAACTGATGTCTCGCAAACCTTTGCTTCGGGCGAATTCGTCGTCTCACCGGTCGATGATTTTGTCGGACGAAATCCGCAACGAAGCCGAGATGATCCAAAGCATGGGCATGCGCGAGGCCGCCTGTGGTCGTTGGAAGGAAGGACGAGACACTTCCCTACATGAAACAGTAAAGGCCAACGATGTTGGCGGTACATTTACCTCATTGACCAAAACATTGCGTTTGGTTTTGCAGTCGGCAATGCTTGGCCTGGGGGCCTATCTGGTGTTGCAAAACCAAGTGACGCCAGGGGCGATGATTGCGGCCTCTATCTTACTGGGGCGTGCGTTGGCGCCAATTGAGCTGGTGATCGGGCAGTGGGCGCTGGTGCAACGCGCCTCCAAAGGTTGGACCAACCTATCTGAATTGCTGGAGCAGGTCCCGCCTGAGGCAAAGCGCACAGAGCTACCTAAACCCAAAGCGAAACTGAGTGTTCAGGCATTGACCATGGTCCCACCGGGGGACACGCGTGCGGCGCTGAAATCTATCACATTTTCTGTTGAACCGGGGCAGGCTGTTGGTGTTATTGGCCCTTCGGGGTCTGGCAAATCGACACTGGCGCGGGCGCTGACCGGGGTGTGGCGACCTGCTGGTGGCGCTATTCGGCTGGATGGTGCATCGCTTGAGCAATATGCGCCGACGGTTCTGGGTCAGCACATTGGATATTTGCCACAGCGGGTACAATTGTTTTCCGGCTCAATAGCCGAAAACATATCGCGTTTGTCGGGCAGTCCGGACAGTGAAAAGGTGGTCGCCGCCGCGAAAAAGGCCGCGGCCCATGAAATGATCGTTAACCTGCCGGATGGCTATGACACTCAGGTCGCGGTGAACGGCGGCAAACTGTCTGGCGGGCAGATGCAGCGGGTCGGGCTGGCCCGGGCGATGTATGATGATCCGGTCATTGTGATTTTGGACGAACCCAATTCAAATTTGGATAATGACGGGTCTATGGCGCTTAATCAGGCGATCCGTACCCTTAAAGAAGCTGGCAGTTCGGTGCTGATCATGGCGCATCGACCGGCGGCCATTCAGGAATGTGACATGTTACTGGTGCTCGATAACGGAACCCGGACGGCCTATGGGCCAAAAGAAAAAGTTCTGCGTGAAATGGTGAGTAACCATCGGGACATACAGAAAAACCCAACGCCGGGGGGGGTCCAATGAACGACGATAGATGGTCCGCACGCACCCCGCTTACATTTGGTATTGTTGGCCTGTTGGTATTGGTTGGCGGCTTTGGTACATGGGCGATTAACACCCAAATATCGGGCGCAATAATCGCCAGTGGACGCATTGAGGTGGACCAGAATCGGCAGATCGTCCAGCATCCGGATGGCGGTGTGGTCGATAAGATTTTGGTCCACGAAGGCGATTCGGTTGAACAGGGACAGATCTTGATACGGCTGGATTCCAAGATGTTGCAGTCACAGTTGGTGATCGCTGAGGGTCAGCTGTACGAATTAATGTCCCGGCGTGGGCGGCTCGAGGCCGAGCGCGATGATACGACCGATCTGGCCTTTGATAGCGAGCTGCTGCAGGCAGCGACCAAAGTCAAAGACGTCGCCGGTCTGGTCGAAGGTCAGCGCCGCCTGTTTGTTGCGCGCAGCGAATCCATTGCCCGCGAAACTGAGCAACTGGACAAACGCCGTGGCCAAATCCGTAGCCAAATCGAAGGGATCGAGGCGCAGAAAAAATCAATGTTGCGCCAAATTCAACTGATTCAAAAGGAGCTGATCAGCCAGCAAACCTTGCTTGACCGGGGATTGGCGCAGGCCTCTACCGTGCTTGCCTTGCAACGTGCTGCGGCGAATCTGGATGGCACATTGGGCGAGTTGATTGCCAGCGAAGCCCAGGCCGAGGGCAGGATCACCGAAATCGACATCGAGGTTCTGAAACTGGGCACGGGGCGGCGCGAAGAGGCGATTTCCCGCCTGCGCGATCTGCAATATCGCGAACTGGAATTGGCCGAGCAACGTCGGTCATTGATTGATCAATTGGAACGGTTGGATATCTCTGCGCCGGTGTCTGGCATCATTTACGGGATGCAGGTCCACACGCCACGTTCGGTCATTCGGGCGGCAGATCCGGTGCTGTACCTGGTGCCTCAGGACCGGCCTTTGGTCATTGCAGCGCGAGTAGAAACCATTCACATCGACAAAATATTTGTGGGTCAAACCGTGATTTTACGCTTTTCCGCGTTGGATCAACGGCTGACGCCGGAAATGTTTGGCACCGTGAAGCAGGTCTCGGCGGATGCATTTGAAGACGCCAACAATCAGGCCTCGTTTTATCGCGTCGAAGTTGCCCTGAAAGAGGGCGAAATGAGTAAGCTTCCCGAGGACACAGTGCTGATTCCGGGGATGCCGGTTGAAACATTTATCCGCACGGATGATCGCACGCCGATGTCGTTCTTGGTCAAACCACTGGCGGATTACTTTACCAAAGCCTTCCGCAGCTGAGAATTGGCTTTTCGTCGACGGGTATCCCGGTTAGCGTCCGGTCAAATCTTTATTCAAAGGATGCAAATAGCATGAGCATTGAAAACAAACTGGCAGACCTGGGTATCACGCTTCCTGACGCACCAGCCCCGGCGGCGAACTATGTTCCTGCCGTTCAGGTTGGTGATATCGTCTATATCTCTGGTCAAATATCAAACGATGAAAACGGCCTGATTGTTGGCAAACTGGGCGACACGATGGATGTCGATCAGGGCGCCGCAGCCGCGAAACGCTGTGCGATCAACCTGCTGGCACAAGTCCGGGCCGCCTGTGATGGCGATCTGGGGCGGCTGGTGCGGGTGGTCAAACTGACCGCGTTTGTCAATTCGACTGCTGATTTTGGTCAACAGCCACAAGTGGTTAACGGCTGCTCGGACTTCCTCGTCGAAGTGCTCGGCGATAAGGGTCGTCATGCGCGTTCTGCCGTTTCTGCCGCGTCTTTGCCATTTGGCGTCGCTGTCGAAATCGAAGGCATATTTCAGATCCGATGACACCCGGTTTGACTCAGGCCCTGCCTGCGGAATTCTTGTCCGTACCGATTGCCCATCGCGCGCTGCATGACGTGGCTTTGAACCGTCCGGAAAATAGCCGGGCGGCGATCTCTGCGGCCATTGCGGCGGGCTATGGCGTCGAAATTGACCTGCAATTGTCTGCCGATGGTCAGGCCATGGTGTTTCATGACTATGACATGGCCCGCCTGACCGGGCAATCCGGCCCGATCCGGTTGCGCAGTGCCGCCCAGGCGACCGCGATCGCGTTGGTTTCGGGCAATGGTGAAACGATCCCAACCTTGGTTGAGGTGCTGGAATTGATCGCCGGGCAGGTGCCGCTACTGATCGAGCTCAAGGATCAGGATGGCGGTATGGGGCCGGACATTGGCGTGCTTGAGGCGGCAACTGCCGCGGCTCTGCAAGGCTATGACGGTGCCGTGGCTGTGATGTCGTTCAACCCGTTTAGCGTTGCCAAAATGGTTGAGATCGCACCGTATATCCCATGTGGTCTGGTCACCGAAAGCTACCCGCCCGAAGGTTGGCCAATGTCCGCTGCAACCTGCGCCCGGCTTCGTGAAATTCCGGATTTTGACAGCAGCGGCGCCAGTTTCATCAGCCACGAAGCCAAAGATCTGGGCCGCCCACGCGTGGCCGAATTACGCGCGTCGGGTGTGCCGGTGATCAGCTGGACCATCAGATCTGCCGATCAAGAGGCCAAAGCCCGCCGTTTTGCCGACAATGTGACCTTTGAGGGTTATCTGGCGGCCTTGCCGGGTTAATCCGATAACCGTCTGAAAGAAGGGGCGTATGAGCGAAGCACAGATCGAAATTCAGGTCCTTGGATCGCTGTCGCAAATCACACCTGCGGACTGGGATGCCTGTGCGTGCCCCGAGGCCATTGATGGCGGTCGCCCCAACGATCCGTTTACCACGCATCGGTTTCTGTTGGCGCTTGAGGACAGCGGATCGGTTGGCCCACGGACAGGCTGGCAACCGCAATATCTCGCGGCCTACAAAAACGGTTTGCTGATTGCCTGCACACCGATGTACGCCAAATCCCATTCACAGGGCGAATACATTTTCGATCACAACTGGGCGCATGCCTATGAACAGGCCGGGCAGGATTATTATCCGAAACTACAGATCGCTGTGCCGCATACGCCTGCAACGGGTCGCCGGTTTCTGGTGCGTCCCGGATATGAGGAAATAGGCCAGTCCGCGCTTGTGCAAGGGGCGGTGCAGCTGGCGGTGAACAACGATGTGTCATCCCTGCACATCACGTTTTGCACCGAACACGAGGCCGATATCGGCAGCCAGATGGGCCTGATGTCACGCGCAACACAACAGTTTCATTGGCTGAACCATGACTATGCGGATTTTGACGGGTTTCTTGCCAGCCTGGCCTCGCGCAAGCGCAAAAACATTCGCAAGGAACGCGCGCGGGCCAATGGCTTTGGCGGTACAACCCATGTTTTGACTGGCGATCAGATCGAGCCAGAACATTGGGATGCGTTTTGGGTGTTCTATCAGGACACGGGGGCGCGCAAATGGGGCACGCCCTATCTGACGCGGCAATTTTTCGCGCTGGCACAGGAAACTTTGCGCGATGACATCGTTCTGGTTTTGGCGGAGCGCGATGGCCGCTGGGTTGCCGGGGCGCTGAATTTTATTGGCCGTGAAACGCTTTATGGGCGGTATTGGGGCTGCACAGAACATCATCCGTGCCTGCACTTTGAATTGTGTTACTATCGCGCTATCGACATCGCCATTGAGCACGGATTGGAGCGGGTCGAGGCCGGGGCGCAAGGCGAACACAAACTGGCGCGTGGCTATTTGCCGACGCAAACGCATAGCCTGCATTGGGTGGGGGACGCCGGTTTTGCCAACGCGATTGCCCAGTACCTTGAGGCCGAACGCACAGCGGTTGAGGAAAATATCGAAATACTCACCGACTATGGCCCATTCAAACGCGTGCAGATTGAGGAGGAGCAATGAAACTAACCGAACAAGACCGCAAAGACCTGCTTGGTCCGTTGCTGGCGAATGGCTGGGATATGGTTGATGGCCGCGACGCGATCCGTAAAACCTTTGTGTTTCGCAATTTCATCGAAGCATTTGGCTGGATGACCCGCATCGCGTTGTGGGCTGAAAAGTGGAACCATCACCCGGAATGGGACAATGTGTACCGAACGGTGAATGTGGTTTTATCCACCCATGACGTGGATGGCCTAAGCCCGCTGGACATCAAACTGGCCAATAAAATGGATAATCTGGCCTGAGGTAATCTGGCCTGAAAAATGATGCTCAGGCCAGAGTCGTTTATTAGGGTCGTTTACATCGAGTCGAGCAGTCCTTCGCCCGCGGATAATTCGCAAACGCCGGGTGCTTCTTCGGCATTCAACAGCGTGACTTTGCCGTCTTCAACCAGCATTGCGTACCGCGCTGAACGGGCAAGAAGCCCGGCAGGTGGCGCATCAAAGTTCATGCCAATGGCGGTGGTAAAGCTGCTGTCGGCATCGGCAAGCATGGTGATCCCGGCGGCGGTGGCCCCGGTCGCGTCGCCCCAAGCCTTCATAACAAACGGGTCGTTGACCGACAGGCAGATGATTTCATCCACACCTTTTGCGTCAAACTGATCCTTGGTGCGGATAAAGCTGGGCACATGGGCGGAGCTACACGTCGGGGTATAGGCCCCTGGCACTGCAAAGATCACAACTTTGCGCCCGGCGGTCTTGTCCGACAATGTTACCGGCTCGGGGCCCTTATCGCCCATCCGGGTTAGGGTTGCGCTTGGAAGGGTGTCGCCAATTGATATTGTCATAAATGTACCTCTGTGTGGAATTGCATTTCCTATTCCCGTGCCTATACATTTTCTGTACCGCAGGGGCCAACAGGAAAACACGAAAGGCAGGGTGGAAATGAGCCACATCATCGTGATCGGAGCCGGACAGGCCGGATCGTCACTGGTTGCAAAGCTGCGCAAAGACGGATTTGACGGGCAGGTAACCCTGATCGGGGCCGAGTCTGTGCTGCCTTATCAACGCCCGCCTTTATCCAAGGCCTATTTGCTGGGCGACATGACATTGGAACGCCTGTTCCTGCGCCCCGAGCGTTTTTACAGCGATCAGGACATCACAGTGCGGCTGGGACATGCGGTTCGCGCAATTGATCCGGTGGCCAAGACGGTGACCGTTGGCGATGACGTTATCGCCTATGACCAGCTCGCGCTGACAACCGGGTCTGAACCGCGCCGCCTGCCGGCCGCGATTGGCGGTGATCTGGGCGGGTTGCATGTGGTGCGCACGCTTGGCGATGTGGACACGATGGCGCCGACAGTGACCAAAGGCGCGCGCGCGTTGATTGTTGGTGGCGGTTATATCGGGCTTGAAGCGGCGGCGGTGGCGGCGAAACTGGGCGTTCAGGTGACGTTGGTTGAAATGGCTGACCGTATTTTGCAACGGGTCGCAGCGCCGGAAACCAGCGATTATTTTCGGGCACTGCATGCCGGGCATGGCGTCGACATTCGCGAAGGTGTCGGGCTTGATCGTCTGACAGGAACCGATGGGCGGGTGAGCGGTGCTGTGTTGACGGACGGAACAACGCTTGACCTGGATATGGTCGTGGCGGGCGTCGGGATTATGCCGTCGACCGGGCTGGCCGAGATGGCCGGGCTGACGCTGAACAATGGCATTGAGGTTGATGATCTGGGTCGCACGTCTGATGCGTCGATCTGGGCCGCCGGCGATTGCGCGTCGTTCCTGCACCGGGGCACGCGTATCCGGTTGGAAAGCGTTCCGCACGCCATTGACCAGGCGGAAAACGTGGCCGCCAATATGTTGGGCGGTGAAGTCGAATATCGTGCCAAACCGTGGTTCTGGTCGGATCAGTATGATGTGAAACTGCAGATTGCCGGGCTGAACACTGGCTATGAACGGATCATCACCCGTGGCGGCGAAGGGCTGACAAAATCGTTCTGGTACTATCAGGGCGATACGTTGCTGGCGGTGGACGCGATGAATGATCCGCGCGCCTATATGGTTGGTAAACGGTTGATCGAAGCAGGCAAATCGCCGGACCCATCTGTGGTCGCGGATGCTCTGACCGACCTCAAGGTGTTGTTGCGCCCGTGAGGATCATCGCCGGTCAGTTTCGCGGTCGCGCCTTGGCCTCGGTTGGCAAAGGCGATGTGGGTGCACATCTGCGCCCGACCACCGACCGGGTGCGCGAAAGCCTGTTCAACGTGCTGACCCATTTGGATGTGATCCCGGATGCGCGGGTGCTTGACCTGTTTGCCGGTACCGGCGCCTTGGGCCTTGAGGCGCTGTCGCGGGGTGCGGCGCATGTCAGTTTTGTCGATGATGGTCGGGTTGCGACGGGCCTGATCCGCAAAAACATCGACCTCACCCAAAGCCGCGATCAAACAACGCTGATCCGCCGCGATGCACTGCGGCTGGATGCCTGTTCTGGCGCGCCGTTTGATCTGGTGTTCCTTGATCCGCCCTACGGCAAAGCGCTGGGCGAAAAGGCGCTAGAGCGATGTATCGCCGGGGGCTGGCTGGCCAAGGATGCATTTGTTGTCTGGGAAGAGAACAAAGTGGTCGCCGTACCAAAAGAGTTCGAATTGCATAATGTGCGCAAATATGGCGATACGCATATTTCGTTGATGTGGTGGACAGGGGCGGCGGATTAAATGTGGTCGCCTTAGTGGCCTAACCAGCCAAACCGCTGTGCCATTTTGTGCACCACCCAGATGGTTGCGATGCCGAAGACTGAGACCGCAATAACCGCCGACCAGCTAAGTTGGCGCATTTGCGAGCCAAGATAGACCGACAGCACAGTGATCGGCAGAATGCCAATTCCGGTGGTCCACAGGAACGTCCAGAGCCGCACTTTGGTGAGGCCCGCCGCATAGTTGATCAGGTTAAAGGCGACGACCGGGATCAGACGGCTGACCAGTAAGGCAACGGTGCCCTGACTTTTGGTCCAGCTGTCCAATTTCGCGTGTTGCTGTGCTGGTAACCAGCGTTTCAGGACCACCTGACCAACAACCCGTGAGAGCCAGAACGACAGCACCGCCCCTAGCATTGCGCCAACCCAGATCAGCAGCGTGCCATAGACCAGGCCAAACACCGCCCCGGCGCAGAGTGCCAAAAGCTCGGCCGGGAACGGGATGAAACAATGCAGGATCATCAGGCAAATTACCGCAAGCGGCGCCCACATGCCGAACTCTCTTAGGCGGATCGCCATGACTTCGGGGCTGACCAGATAGTCGCGCGCGAAATAGGCCAGCACAATGCCCAGTAAGAGCAATGCGCATAGCGCCAAAACAGCCAGATTACGTCCTGATGTCAGCATCATTATTCAGTTGGTCCCGTGGTCGTTTACGCAGTTGATCCGCTGACCTTAGCAGATTGAATTGACCTCAACGAGACCGGGATGATTACCCACCGCAAAATGCCCACAACACTGAGAGGGCGCGGGCCTTTTCCATTTTCCCTGATACAGGTAAAACGCAAAGGGCCTTAGAATTGGCAAAGTAATTTCACTGTGCGCGGGCTCAATCGGTATCGCAATCTGACCAAAGGCTGCGAGAACTCAATCGCGACCATAACAGTATGATCGTCGTTGCCCACATCAAGTCTCTGTGTAGAAAAGTCGCAATGCGGTGATGTCATATGTAGCGTTTTGAACCAAACGTACCTGCTTTAACGATTGGATGATCATTTAACTTCGATCAGCGACAATTACCGTTCGCCGATAGACACGGAGAACGTGCCAAACAAAAAGACTGGCGTTTATACCAGTCTTTCCTGTTTGGCAGTCTCTTACGTCATTTCAGGCTGGCAACACCAAGTGGGACACCGGCGACTTCACACCAGATATAAACTTCGTTGTAGTCTGTTGCTGCCAAAGTTGAAGGCAGTGCGTAGCGCTGTTTGCCTGTCATCTCCAGCAGTGCGCCGAGAATCGTCTTGGGGTCGTATTCACCATCTTTGCCAAACGCGACACGAGGGTCGGGTCCGCCATCAAGCGAAAAGTCTTCACCAAGCTCTACAAAGGTGCGTCCGCCTTCATTGATTATCTTGACTGAGCCGCTGGTGACGTGCTTGCTGCGGCCTTCGAATACTCCAGATGCTGCGACCATCATTTCTTGTGCTACGGCGGGCATGGCCGTCAGACCAACCACAGCTGCCAGACTTGCGGCGCCTACGGATTTAAGAATATTTCTACGATTGATCATCTCTGAACTCCCTTTGGTTTGTAGTCAGGTCATGTATTCTCAAACCCGCTGACATGGGAATACTGCGAGGTGCGGCCTCACAGGAACCTGACAAACCGTGATCCAGGCGTTAAAAATGTAAGACCTGCGTTTATAGAAACCGGTCTAGTTCTGCCAATACCCGGACATAAACCTCGCGTTTGAATGGCACGATATTGGCGACGAGTTGATCAACGGGCTGCCAGCGCCAGCGGCTGAATTCCGGGTGTTCGGTTTCAATATTCACCTGATCGTCGGTGCCTGCAAAGCGCATCAGAAACCATTTCTGTTCCTGCCCGCGATAACGACCTTTCCAGATGCGCGGCACAATGTCATGCGGCAGATCATACGGCAGCCAACCTTCGGTCTCGCCAATAATCGTAACCAGATCGCGGGTTATGCCGGTCTCTTCCCGCAATTCACGCAAGGCGGCCTCACGCGGGGTCTCGCCCTTATCAACGCCCCCTTGCGGCATCTGCCAGGCGTCAGAATCGCGATCATTACGTTGACCGACAAATACGTCACCGACACTATTTATCAGCATCAATCCGACACAGGGGCGATAGGGCAGGGCGTTAATTTCGTCAGGAGTCATCAGGTTCACCATGTTTGAGGCATGCGCATATCTAACAATGCGGCAGAGACACGCAATAGCATGACGCGGCGTTTTATGTGACAAATCGGATGACTAGGGTAAGTTTGCCAGAGATTGATTGGAGACGAAAATGGCTGAATATCCGCATTTGATGGCACCGCTGGACCTTGGATTTACCACACTGAAAAACCGCGTGTTGATGGGGTCGATGCATACCGGACTGGAAGAGACCGGCGACTGGAACCGCGTTGCCGAGTTTTACGCTGAACGCGCCCGCGGCGGCGTGTCGCTGATGGTTACGGGTGGCATTGCGCCCAACAAAGAGGGTGGCGTGGCCCCCGGTGCGGCGGCGATGCTGACGCAAAAGGATGTTGAAAACCATTCTGTTGTCACCGCGCGCGTGCACGAGGCGGGCGGCAAAATCGCCATGCAAATTCTGCATGCCGGGCGCTATTCCTTTGGCCCTGAATGTGTGGCACCGAGTGCGATCAAATCGCCGATCTCGTTTTTCCAGCCAAAAGAGCTCGACGAAGAGGGCATCGAAAAGCAGATCGCAGATATTGCGGCGGCGGCGGTGCGGGCCAAAGAGGCGGGTTATGACGGGGTCGAGATTATGGGCTCGGAGGGGTATTTCCTCAACCAGTTCCTTGTCACCCATACCAACAAACGCACCGACGGTTGGGGCGGCAGTTACGAGAACCGCATGCGTCTGCCGGTCGAGGTGGTGCGCCGTACGCGCGCCGCAACGGGCGACGATTTCATCATTATCTACCGTTTGTCGATGATCGACCTGCTCCCTGATGGATCAACCCATGACGAGGTTGTGCAACTGGCGCAGGCGGTTGAGGCCGCCGGGGCGACGATCATCAACACCGGCATCGGCTGGCACGAAGCGCGGATTCCAACAATTGCCACGTCGGTGCCACGCGCAGCGTTTTCCTGGGTGACGAAAAAGCTGATGGGCAAAGTGTCGATCCCGATCATCACGTCGAACCGCATTAATACGCCCGAGGTCGCCGAGGATGTGCTGGCCACTGGCTGTGCCGATATGGTGTCGATGGCGCGCCCGATGCTGGCGGATGCGCATTTCGTCAACAAGGCGGCGGCGGGCAAGGGATGGCAGATCGCGCCCTGTATTGCCTGTAATCAGGCCTGTCTGGATCACACATTCGGTGGCAAGCTGACCAGTTGTCTGGTCAACCCACGCGCCTGTAACGAAACCGAACTGATCGTGAAAAAGACCGATGTGGTCAAAACCGTGGCGGTTATCGGTGCCGGACCTGCCGGGTTGTCGGTGGCATTGACGGCGGCAGAGCGCGGCCATTCGGTGACGCTTTTTGATAAGGCGGACGAGATTGGTGGCCAGTTGAACATGGCCAAACAGGTGCCGGGCAAAGAAGAGTTTTGGGGGCTGGTTGATTGGTATCGCGCCATGGTCGCCGATCTGGGTATCGACTTGAAACTGGGCCACGAGGTGGGTGCCGATGAGTTGGGCGGCTATGACGAGGTGGTCATTGCCACCGGCGTCATCCCGCGCGATCCGCAGATTCCGGGGCAGGACGGCGCCAATGTGCTTAGCTATATCGACGTGCTGCGCAACAAGGCGACGGTTGGCGACAAGGTCGCGGTGATTGGGGCCGGGGGTATTGGGTTCGATGTGTCCGAGTTTCTGGTTTACGGCGATCACAACCCCACCGAGAACCTACCAGAGTGGATGGCGGAATGGGGCGTGACGGACCCTGCCAAACATCGCGGTGGTCTGGACCCAGTTGGCCCGCAGCCCCACGCACCTGCGCGCGCGGTGACATTGGTGCAGCGCAAGACGACGAAACACGGCAAGGGTCTGGGCAAGACAACCGGCTGGATCCACCGGGCGTCTCTTAAGATGATGGATGTCAGTTTTGTCGGCGGTGCCAACTATGAACGCATTGAGGACGGCGGGCTGATGGTGTCCTTTGGTGAGGCGCGTGAAAATCCGACGCTGATTGAGGTGGATACAATTGTACTGTGCGCCGGGCAGGTTCCTGAGCGGTCATTGGCAGATGCGCTGATTGCCAAAGGCATCACTCCGCATGTGATTGGCGGCGCTGATGTTGCTGGTGAACTGGATGCTAAACGCGCCATTGATCAGGGTACACGGCTGGCCGCGACCCTATAAATAGGGCGTTACAGATGAAACAGCTGATCCGGGCCAGATGTTGGTCCGGGCCAGACGCCTGTCGCTGTATTTGTAACATTTGTTTCTATTATGTGAACGATCCATGGTAAAACCTAGATATTATCCCATCCTCGCCCCGTTCTCGCCTAGATTGGCGGCGATACATGTCCTCGAACAAAGACAAATTTCTGGGGACGATGAAACATGGACCGACTGACCGAAATGGAAGCTTTTGCCAATGTGGTAGACCAAGGTGGCTTCACCGACGCCGCCCGCAAGATGGGTATTTCGAAATCTGCCGTGTCCAAACATGTGTCCAGCCTCGAGGCGC
>JBLHMP010000013.1:0-59569 GCA_047623555.1 Granulosicoccus sp. | reverse complement strand
GGCCGCCGCGCGCACCGGAGTATTTTCGCGTTTGCTAAAGGATTCAATCGTCGCCTTGCCAATCCCTAAACAGGACACCCAGGTTGATTGGGTCGCAGGGGCGAGCCTGATGATGCGGCGTAAAATGCTGGACGAGATCGGGCTTTTTGACGAAACGTTCTTTTTGTATTTTGAAGAAACCGATCTGTGTCGACGGGCAGCCAAGGCCGGGTGGGCCACCGTTTATGTTCCTGAAAGTGCGGTAATCCATGTTGGATCGGCCTCAACGGGTATGAAAACATGGCAGCGTACACCAGTTTACTGGTTTGATTCGCGCCTGCGCTATTTCACCAAAAACCATGGAGTTATCTATACCGTATTGGCCACATTGGCGCGGATCGCTGGGTCGCTGATCTGGCGGTTTCGGCGGTTGGTGTCGGATAAACCGCAGGGTGATCCTGATCATTTCCTGCAAGATTTGGTGGTCCATTCCTGCAAAGCGGTAATTGCGGGACGATCCAAACACGTTGTAGCACCGGCGCATGGCGCAATTGTGGAGGACAACAAATGACTGGCTTTTCCTGTGTCGTCATAGGTGATGAATCCCTGTTGATCGGTTGCAGCGAAATACTGTTAGAGCGCGGTCATTCCCTTCTGGCCGTGGTGTCAAAAGACGCTGAAATCCTAGCTTGGGCTGGGGCCAAAGGCATTGCAACGCTCTCCGATATCTCTGCTGTTTCAGGCGGCTTTGACTGGCTGTTCAGCATTGCCAACCTGACAATGATCCCCGATGCGGTGCTGGCAATGCCGACGCAGGGCGCGATCAATTTCCACGACGGTCCGTTGCCGCGATATGCCGGCCTAAATGCCCCGGTCTGGGCGTTGCGCAACCGCGAAACCCGGTTTGGCGTCACTTGGCATATGCTGCAAAGCGGCGTTGACCAGGGCGATATTGTTGCCCAAGCGTTGTTTGATGTGGCCGAGGATGAGACCGCGTTCAGCCTCAATTCAAAATGTTATGCGGCGGCGCTTGATAGTTTTACCACTGTGGTGGACGGGGTCGAGGCTGGCGCGCCTGCCCGCACTGCGCAGGATCTATCGCAACGCAGCTATTTCGCCCGTGATGCGCGGCCCGCGGCTGCAGGGCGGTTGGATTTCAGCCAAAGCGCTGAGGTGCTAGCCGCGCATATCCGGGCGCTGGATTTCGGGGACTATTGGAACCCGCTGACAACAGCAAAAATCGACGTTAATGGGCAGGTTGTTCTGGTTGGGCATGGCGAAGTTATTGCGCAGAACATGGCGGTTCCGGGCACTGTGACCGAGGTGTCGGAGGATTTGTTGGTTGTTGCAACCAGCGCCGGGGCTTTGCGGATGACTGGTTTGACGGATGGCACGGGTCAACCATTAGACATGACCGCACTGGCCCAAACCGGAACAGTTTTACCAACGCCAGATGCCGATACAATCGCCCATCTGCACGGTCTTATTCAGTGCAGTCTAAAGGGGGAAACACACTGGCGTAAGGCATTACAGATCATGCAACCCGTCGATGTGCCCCTTGCAACGGCCAAAGGCCAGTCCCCAGATTGGCAGAGCTATGATGTCACCCTGCCCGAGGCCCTGACCGGACAATCGCGGGTCGCCGCCTTGATGATTTGGGCCTTGCGCAGCAGCGGTCAGGACGCGGTTGATCTGGCCTATTGCGATACGACCATCACCCAGACAGCCCATGCCGGGCCGGGGTATATCAGCGATTGGGTGCCCTTGCATATTGCCGGTGCCAATAGCTATGCCCAGTTTGAAACCCGCCTGAAACGCGATCTGGATACCATCACCCAATTCGGCGGCTTTGCCTGTGATCTCATATCCCGTGATCCACAGATCAGTCGCGGCGATGTGCCGTCCATTGCCATCAATGTCGGCGGGTCAGAGCCTGTTGCGGGCACTTGCATCACCGCCACGCTGACCAAAATCCAAGGTGCGACACTAATCTATGATGCCAATCGCCTGAACGAACAGGCCATCAAATTGCTGGGCGCACGGCTGGAAACTGTGGCGGCGATGCTGGCCCAAGGTGTGGATGATCAGCCGGTCTCGCACTGGAATACGCTGCCGATTGATGAACGGCACGACCTGATCGAGACCCGCAATCAAACGACATGTGACTATGACCAAAATCTGACATTGCACCGCGCGTTTGAGGATCAGGTCGCCCGCACCCCCGGTGCCACGGCGTTGGTATTTGAGACTATCGAACTGTCCTACACAGTCCTGAATGCCCGCGCCAATGCGGTGGCGCAGCAATTGCGCGATATGGGCGTTGGGCCGGGCCAGCACGTCGGGCTATTTGTGCAACGCTCGCCTGATCTGCTGATTGGGGCGCTGGCCATTCTTAAGGCGGGGGCGGCCTATATACCGCTTGATCCGGCCTATCCGGCGGATCGCATTGCGCATTATGTCAGCGACAGTCAGGCCACGGTGATCGTGACACAGCCACAACTGCAGGCGGAATTACCGGCCTCAAGCGCCCAGATTCTGGTGCTGAACAGCGACGCGGCCAGCACGGTTGTGGCCAATGTTGATGGCGGCGCGACGGCGGATGATCTGGCCTATATGATCTATACCTCAGGGTCGACCGGCACCCCCAAAGGCGTCATGGTAGAACATCGCAACGTGGCGAATTTCTTTACCGGCATGGACGCACATATCGACCATGTCGCGGGCGGCGTCTGGCTGGCAGTGACCAGCCTGTCATTTGATATCTCGGTGCTCGAGGTGTTTTACACTTTGGCCCGCGGCTTTAAAATTGTACTGAGCGGCGACGAGAACAAAGCCGCCGTATCAAACGGTCCAATCACCATATCTGACCGGCGCATCGACTTTAACCTGTTTTACTGGGGCAATGATGACGGCGCGGGTCCGAAAAAATACCACCTTTTGCTGGAAGGCGCGAAATTCGCCGACGCCAATGGGTTTAACGCCGTCTGGACACCCGAACGCCATGTCCATGCCTTTGGTGGCCCCTATCCAAACCCTGCGGTGACCGGAGCAGCCGTGGCGGCGGTCACACAAAACATATCGGTGCGCGCCGGCAGTTGCGTGGCACCTTTGCATCACCCGGCCCGCATTGCCGAAGACTGGGCGGTAATCGACAACCTGACCAATGGCCGTGCCGCGCTGGGCATTGCGTCGGGCTGGCAGCCAAATGACTTTGTTTTGCGCCCGGAAAACACGCCGCCAGAAAACAAACCGGCGATGTACAAAGCCATCGAAACCCTGCGCAAATTGTGGCGCGGCGAGGCGGTGGAATTCCCGATGCAATCGGGCGAGATGTTGCCGGTGATCACGCAACCACGTCCGGTGTCCAAGGAACTGCCGATCTGGGTGACGACGGCGGGCAATCCGCAAACCTGGCGCGAGGCGGGCGAGATTGGTGCCAATGTTCTGACCCATCTGTTGGGCCAGAGCATCGACGAGGTTGGCGACAAGATCAAAATCTATCACGCTGCGTTGCGTAGTGCCGGGCACAACCCGGTTGATTTCACCGTGACGATGATGCTGCACACCTATCTTGCGGACAGCCGTGAACAGGCCGCCGAAATTGCCCGCGAGCCGATGAAGGATTACCTGCGCAGTGCCGCCGGATTGATCAAACAATTCGCCTGGGCATTTCCTGCGTTCAAGAAACCCAAAGGTGTGGAAAATGCCTTTGATATGGATTTGGGCACGCTTGGCGAAGATGAGCTCGAGGCCATTCTGGACTTTGCCTTTCTGCGGTATTTTGAGGATTCAGGCCTGTTTGGTACCGTCGCTGACGGGGTGGCGCGGGCCGAGCAGCTTAAACGTATTGGCGTTGATGAAATTGCCTGTCTGATTGATTACGGCATCGCAACAGATGTGGTGATGGAGGGGCTAAAGCCGTTGGCCGAAGTGCTGAAACTGGCCAATGCACCAACCGAACTGGACAGCGATGATTTCTCGGTTGCGGCACAGATCATTCGTCACAAAGTCACCCATATGCAATGTACGCCCAGCATGGCACGGTTGATTGCAATGAATGACGAGGCGTCGATGGCCATTGGTCGGCTGACCCATCTGCTGATCGGCGGCGAGGCCTTGCCGACTGAGTTGGTAAATACGCTAGGCGAAAAAATCCATGCGCGGATCACCAACATGTATGGCCCGACCGAAACCACCATTTGGTCGACCGTTTACGAGATGGCGCGCGATGTGGACGCTATTGCCGCGATCGGCACGCCCATCGCCAATACCTCGGTTTATGTGCTGGACCAGGCCGGGCAGCCGACCCCGACTGGCGTCCCCGGAGAGTTGCATATCGGCGGCGATGGCGTCACGCGCGGCTATTGGCAGCGGGACGAGATGAACAATGATCGGTTTGTCTCTGATCCGTTTGCCGATGGGATCGCGCGGATGTACCGGACCGGGGATCTGGTACGCTGGACGGTGGATGGAAATCTACAATTCCTCGGGCGCAGCGATCATCAGGTGAAAATACGCGGTCAACGCATTGAGTTGGGCGAGATTGAGACGCGGCTAACCGCGATGCCCGGCATCGACGCCGCCGTGGTTATTGCGCGCGAAAAGACGCCCGGTGACGTGCGGTTGTTGGCCTATATCATTGCGCCGACACAGGTCTCAGAGTCCGACATACGGGCGCGTTTGGCGGAAACTTTGCCCGGGACAATGATACCTGCGCATATCATGACGCTGGATCATTTCCCGCTGACGCCGAACAAAAAGATCGACCGCAAGGCGTTGCCTGACCCCGCCCAGCGCCGGTTGGAAAAGGCTGCGACCGTTGCACCCGCCACTGGAATTGAGGCCGCCATTGCAGCCATCTGGTGCCGCATTCTGGGCGTTTCGAACATTCAGGCCAGCGACAATTTCTTTGCATTGGGCGGCCATTCGCTGCTTGCAGTTCAGGCGCATCGTGAAATCCGCCGGGATCTGGATTTGCCAAAGCTGTCGATTACCGACATTTTTCGCTTTCCAACACTTGCCGGGCTGTCGGCACATCTTGGGGCTGACCAGGCCCCCGCCATACCCGCACCACAAAATGACACCCCGGCGCGCAGCGAAACCATGTCCAAACGCCGGGCCATGCGCGCGGGTCGTCAGGCCAAAGCCGGATGATCCTGCAGGGCGCAAAACCAATGGCGATGGCACAACTGCGGTCGATGTTTGACAATGACATTGCCGTCGCAATAAGCGATCCGCAGGCGTCGCATTATCGTGCCCTACCGCAGGAATACCACGGCTTGCCGCGCTCCGCAGACAAGCGCCGCCGGGCCTTTTCTGCCGGTCGGGCAGCGGCGCATGAGGCGATGACCACGCTAGACGTACCTGTGCAGCCGGTGCTTTTTGGCCCTGATCGCGCGCCGGTCTGGCCTGCCGGGCTGGTCGGCAGCATTTCCCATTCCGACACCTGTTGCATTGCCGCGCTTGCCAAATCTGACGCCTATCTGGCCATCGGTGTCGACGTTGAGGAAAACACCCCACTTGCGGCCGACCTGATCCCAACGATCTGTGGCCCGGCCGAACGGACATGGCTGGACAGTCACCCCAAAACCAAATCTGGCAGTTTGGCCAAGCTGATTTTCAGCGCCAAGGAATGTGCCTATAAATGCCAGTATGCGCTGACCCAAACTCTGTTTGGCTTTGATGGGTTTCAATTGATACCCGACCTTGAAAACGGCCAGTTTACGGCTATCTTTACCCGCACAGTTGGCTGTTTTGCCTCCGAAACACTGCTTCAGGGACGCTTTGATATGCGCAACGGGTTGATTATCACCACCATGTCGATCCGCGCGGACGCCGCCGGGAGGATGATATGACCCCGATCACTCTTTTGCTTGGCGTGCTGTTTATCGGCCATAGCCTGTTTGGTCCAACCAACCCGCAGATGCTCAGACAAGTGCTGCAAAGCCAGTCGCCCACCATTCAGGTCAGTGCCCAGATCATCAATGGCGCGCCGCTGAAGTACAACTGGAGCAATTCCGCCGAAGCCGAAGGCGTCGACGCGCGCGTTGAACTGCCCGGCGGTGGCTATAACGCGGTAATCCTGACCGAAGGAATCCCGTTGGCCAATCAATTAAAATGGAACAAATCGGCAGAATACGCCCAGCGGTTTTATGAACTGGCGACCGGGGCCAACCCCGATACCCAGGTTTATCTGCAGGAAACATGGCACAGTCTGGACAGCGGCACCGGTGTTGATGTCGAATATGACGATAAGGATGACATCCTGTGGCGCGATCGTCTGGATCAGGATCTGAGCGTCTGGCAAAGCATCGTTAACGACGTGAACACAGCCCATTCCGGGAGCAGCCCCGACATGGTTTTGCTGCCAGCCGGGCAAGCAATGGCACTGCTGTATGACGAAATCGCGGCTGGCGAAGTCACCGGGATCGGCGATATACGAGAGCTGTTTTCGGATGACATCCACCCCAACGACATTGGGTTTTATTATCTGACGATGGTGCAATTTGCCGTTTTGACCGGGCAATCGCCGGTTGGATTGCCATATCAGCTCAAATCCAAATATGGCAAAGCCTATACCACGCCCAGCGCCGAACTGGCCCTGCAATTACAGCAGATCGCAGCACAGGCCATCGGCGTGTCAGAGGAAACCGCCCAATCGCCCGCGACCAGAACCACGACCATGGCCTCAACAGAGCCCACCGACATCACCGGACCGGTGCCAATGGCCATCGGGTTGTCGGCGGTCAACGATTGGAGCGTACAGCAACCGTTTTTGGATGTGATGAAAACCGCACGCGGCTGGATTGGGCATAAATCCGGGCAATGGGGTGGCTTTGACTATGATGCCATGGTCGCGGGTGGCTATCTGGACAACGATGGCTGGCCCACCTCCATACCGTCCGATCTGCGGTCAATCGGCACCATGATCCTTACCGATCTGCCAGCAGAGGCCGTATCGCTGGCCGGGCGCTATCGGATTCGGTTTGAGGGCACAGGCATCGTTGAGCCCCGTGGCCGGGCCAGCAACATTCGCAATGGCAAAAACGAAATCGAATTCGATTTCACGCCCGGTCCCGGTTCGGTTGACTTGCGTATTCAGCGCACTGACCGGCGGAAAACTGGCGATTATGTACGCAACATCACGGTGGTGAAACTCGATCATCTGGGGGCCTTTGATCGGGGAGAGGTTTTTAACCCCGACTGGCTTGCCCGGGTTAATGGGTTCAAGGCATTGCGCTTTATGGATTGGATGCGCACCAATCATTCGACCCAATCAGACTGGAGCAATCGCCCGCATGTCGCTGATTTTTCCTATGCTTTGCGAGGCGTGCCAGCCGAAGTCATGATCGCTCTGGCCAACCAATTACAGCTGGATGCGTGGTTTAACATGCCACATTTGGCTGATGACGCCTATGTTTTGGCGTTTGCCACGCTGGTATACAATACGTTGGATCCCGGCCTGCAAGCCTATGTTGAGTTTTCAAACGAAGTGTGGAATTGGCAGTTTTCTCAGGCCAAATGGGCGGATGAACAGGCACTGGAACGCTGGCAAACCAAAGACGCCTGGATGCAGTATTTTGGCCTGCGCGCCGCCGAAATTGCGCAAATCTGGACGGCGGTTTATGGTGCGAACGCTGAGACGGATTTGATCAATGTCATTGCTACTCAGACCGGCTGGCGCGGGTTGGAACAGCAAATACTTGAGGCGCCTTTGTGGGTTGCCGAGGCACCGGGCCGCGATGCGCCATCGGCCTCGTTTGATGCCTATGCCGTTACCGGGTATTTTGGCCGGGTTCTGGGCACACAGGACCGGGTGCCTTTGGTGAAAAGCTGGATTAGTCGTAGTCAGGCCGAGGCCAAACAACAGGCGGACGATCAAGGTTTGGGCGACGAAGCCCATGACATGTATGTCGCCACGCATCGCTATGATTTGGCCAATGCACTGGCGGGGCAGGATTTGCTGGATGGCTCAGTCAGTGGTGATATTTCGGATAGTCTATCCCAGTTGTTAGGCGACGTTTTACCCTATCATTACGAGGTTGCCAAAACGCATGACCTGACCCTAATCATGTATGAGGGCGGCACTCATGTGGTTGGGGTTAGCGAGGTTGTAGATGATTCTGACCTGACCAAATTTTACACCCAACTGAATTATTCCGATGAAATGGGCGCGTTATATGTGCGGCTGATCAAAGGTTGGAACCTGCTTGGCGGGCAATTGTTCAATGCCTATTCCGATGTGGTTGATCCAACGAAATGGGGCAGTTGGGGGGCTTTGCGTTATCTGTCAGATGACAATCCGCGATGGGATGCTTTGGTGCGGTTTCAATGACGCCCGCCCATGTCAGCCTTATTTTGCCCGCCAATAACGAGGCCGCCTATATCGTTGAATGCCTGAAATCGGTATTTACCTCAACCGGGATCAATGGAATGGCAGAGATCATCGTGGTGGCCAATGGCTGCACTGATAACACCGCTGATTTGGCGCGTGCCTGCTCCGTTACGCCGGGATGGACCGTGCGTGTTGTTGACCTTGAACAGGGCGGAAAACTGAATGCGCTAAATGTCGGGGACGCTATGGCCACCGGAGAAATACGTGTTTATCTGGACGCCGATGTGATCGTCAGCCCGCCCCTGATTGCCCAATTGATCGACGCACTGGATGCAGAACAGCCCGCCTATGCCAGCGGAACGCCGCAAATCAGCCACGCCAATGGCGCTGTAACACGCGCCTATGCCCGGTTCTGGAGCACGCTGCCGTTTGTGGTAAACGGCGTGCCGGGGTTTGGAATTTTTGCGGTCAATGCGCCGGGTCGGGCGCGGTGGCGGGATTTTCCCGATATCATTGCAGACGATATTTTTGTGCGGCTACAATTCACCCCGGCAGAACGAACCCGCGTTACCGCCCCCTATCAGTGGCCGATGGTCGAAGGGTTTGCCAATCTGGTGCGCGTGCGCAGGCGGCAAAATGCAGGCGTTTTGGAAATCGCGCGGGATTATCCGGGGTTGATGTTAAACGAAGATAAAGTACAGGTCACCAGATTTCTGGGGCGATTTTTCCATGATTCTCTGGGGTTTATCGTCTACGGGGTTGTGACGATGGCAGTAAAAACACCTCTATTTCGATCAAATAGCCGTTGGGCGCGCGGGCGCTAAACCGCACGGAACAAATCGGCGAGCTTAGCCGCCTCGCCGGAAACATCATGCCGCGCAAACGCCCGCACATGCCCCGCCTGCCCCATCTCGGTCAGCCTATCAACAGTCGTCTGCGCCAGATCCGATATCGCGGTTGCAAGAGCATCAACATCGCCAGCAGGCACCAACCAGCCGGTTTTGCCCTCAATAACCAATTCTGGAATGCCCGCGATCAAGGTGGCGATCACCGGGCGTCCGGCGGCCATTGCCTCCATGATAACAACCGGCAGACCTTCTGCAAAGCTGGGCATCACCAGCGCATGTGCGGCGGCCAATTCGGTGCGTACGCCGACCTCGTCCTGCCAACCGGGCAATGTCACGGCGTCTGTTAACCCCAAATCCTCGATCATCTGTTCGATCACGCCGCACATTTCGCCGTCACCAACAAGGGTCAGGTGAATGTCCGACCGGTGCTGGCGCAATTTTGCCAGCGCCTGAAGTAAAACCAATTGCCCCTTTTGTTCAGCAAAGCGGCCGATGCTGACCAACCGCAAATCGGTGCGATCAGCCATCGGCGCCGGGCAGGCAAACAGCGCCCGGTCAATACCGCAATGCACAACATGCAGGCGCGGCCATGTAGACAGCGCCGCCCAGCGACACAACTGGCTGCGACCAAATTGGCTAACCGCGATGGCAAAGGCAGAACGGTCGAGTTTTTGCCCAAGCGACAGCGCCTTGGGCGCGTCGAACTCTTCGGGGCCGTGTACCGTAAAGCTGTAGGACGGCCCGCCAACGGCGTTGGCCAGCATCACCACAGCGGCGGCATTGGTGCCGAAATGGGCGTGCATATGGTCCACCGCAAGCGTCCGGCAGTGCCGCGCAACAAAACAGGCCTCGGCGAAATAAATCAGGTGCCGAAGACGGCCAGTGTCGGATCGCCCACCGATGCGCAATGCCAAAGACAACGCCCGAAACCAACGGATGGGCCCACGCAAAAGGGCGCCAACCAGCGCCGTAATCAGACCCAGATGATGCTGCAAAACATAGCCGGTGTGGCTTGCTTCGCTGATATCTTGCGGGTCAATCAGCGCCGCCTCGCTTGGCCGCATCGCGAGGCGGGTGATATCAAGGCCAGCCTGTTCCAACGCCTGAATCTCGCGACGAATAAAGCTATGCGAAGGTTGCGGATAGGTGTTCAGGATATAGGCAATTTTCAATTCAGGTACCGTTTGTATCAAGGCATTATTCGCTTTTACCCTCTGAGGCGACGCAAGGAAAGCATAGGGCGGTTTTGCAGGCTTGGATTGCAGGCCAACAGACACCCGGAAACCACAGCCCCGGTGGATATTAGGTGCAAAATCAAGACCGGATTGACCGCAAGGGGCTACGCCCCTAGCGTCGAAAAAAACCAAAATCAAAGCGACCCAGTCATATGTATAGGCTCATTCAGGCATTTCGTGGCAATCGATTGTTGGCGCGGCTATTGCGCAGTTCGTCGTTGTTGCTGGCGGGCTACGGGGCATCGCAGGTTTTACGGCTGGCATCAAACCTGATCCTGACGCGCATATTGTTCCCCGAAGCCTTTGGCCTGATGGCGCTGGTTAGTGTCATTACCATTGGCCTGACGATGTTCTCGGATGTTGGTATCGGGTCGTCCATTTCGCAAAACAAACGTGGCGATGACCCGGATTTTCTAAACACCGCATGGACCGCACAGGTCATTCGCGGCCTAATGTTGTGGGGCATCGCCTGTCTTCTGGCCTGGCCGTTTGCGCAGTTTTACAACGAACCCGTACTGGCGCTTTATCTGCCGGTGGCCGGGATATCGCTGGTCCTTTCCGGGCTAAACCCGACACGAATTGAAACCGCGCATCGGCATTTGCTGGTTGGGCGTGTCACCATGCTGGAACTGATCAGCCAGGTGATTGGCATCACGTTCATGGTGATCCTGACGTGGCTCACCGGATCGGTGTTGGCGTTGGTTTTGGGCGGGGTTGTGCAATCAGCGGTAAAGCTGGTTCTGACGCATCTGTTTCTGCCCGGAATGCGCAATTCATTTCGCTGGGAAAAAGCCGCAGCACAAGAGCTGGTTCACTATGGCAAATGGGTGATGATGAGTACCGCATTCTGGTTTGTCAGCGTTCAGGGTGACCGCGCCATTCTGGGCAAATACCTGTCGTTGGATGCGCTGGGGCTGTATAATATCGGCTATTTTCTTGCCAGCGCACCAATCATGCTGGGCTTTGCTGTCACCCACCGGGTGTTGATCCCAGTCTATCGCGACAAACCTGCTGGCGCCTCGGCGGAAAACAAAACCAAACTTAATCACCTGCGAATGGCCATCAGTTCTGCGGTGATCGGCATGTTGTTGTTGATGTCATTTATCGGCCCCGAACTGGTCGATTTCCTGTATGATACGCGCTATCAACTGTCAGGGGTAATGGTCACGCTGATCGCCTGTTCAATGATCCCGGTGGCCATTGGCATGACCTATGATCAGGCCGCTATGGCCACGGGCGATTCCAGATCACAGTTCATTTATTCTGCCATCCGGGCCATTCTGCTGGTCATTTTTGTGGTCTGGGGGGTGTCCCAACTTGGCCTCGTCGGAGCGATTATCGGCAGCGCTTCGGCAATGGTGTTGGCGCATCCGGTACTGATCTGGCTGGCGCTCAAGCATCACGTTTGGGACCCCAAACATGACATCGGTTTTGCCCTCATCAGTCTGATTTTCGGAGGCGCGGCAATCTGGCTGCATTGGGACGCTGTTGTATTGATGGTTGCACAAACCGGCCCGTGAGACCGTCGCCCGTTAGGTCAGTACATCACACCTTTACCCTTGGGTGTTGTTTGGCCGACGAAATCTAAAACGGTCCAGCAATCGCCGCAAAACCCCCGGCCTATTGTCGGCGTCATCAAGGAACGGGATCGAGACGACCGGGATAAAACCAAGCTCTCGTTGCATCTGGCTGGCCGTGCGAATCACCGGATTTCGAAGATCAAGCAACAGCGCCACGCCAAAGGCTGCAACGATGCTCGCCATGACGCCAAGCAACGCCATCTTTTTGCGCGACGAGGTCACAGGATAATCCGGACGCGGCGCTGGTTCTAGCACTGTTAACCGTTCGGACTGGCGCTCTGCTTCAAGGCGAAAACCAACATCGGCCTCAGCCCGGCGCACCGATATCACGTCTAGCTGGGCCTGCATCTGCCCCAGTTGGCGTTCAAATGTTGCCAGTTGCTGCTGAATTTGCGGGTTTGTTTCAATGACCTGTTCCAGCGCCAGTTTGCGATCCGTCAGCATGAATTTCTGCGCATCCAGGCCGTCCATATCGTCTTGTAAATCAGCCAGCAACCGCGTGGCCGTAGCCTGACGAACGGTGCCGTCTATCTGCTCGGCCTCGCGCTGCAATGTTATATGCTGGCGGTCGATATCCAGTATTGCCGAATTGATCGTAGCGATTTCAGAGCGGCGGAATTCAACAGCGCCAACGATGGAAATATCGTTTTTGATGCGGAAATCGGTAACCCGGCTTTCCAACACCACAACCCGCGCGGTCAGCTTTTCCTCTTGTAATACGAAGAAATCCAAGGTTTCACGCGCCTGCGCGATCCGCGAATTGACGCTAAGCTCAATGGTCCGTTTGGCAAATGCATGGGCGATGGCCTGCGCCTGCTCTGGTGTTTGCATGGTGGCGGTAATTGTCAGAACCGATATCGTGCCGTCATCGGAAAAGCCTTCGCGGACCGCCGCGACACCGCGAATCTGGATCGATTGACGCAGCAGATTTACCTTTTCGATGGGGCGCAGACCCGGCAGGTCAGCGTATAGGCCAAATTCGTCAATTGTCCGAAGCAGGCTATCGCGCGCCATCAGCCGCTGTTGGATCAATTGCAATCGCCGGGCGGACGAGCCTGCCACAGTTGAAGGCGCCAGTTCGTCTGCGATTTTAGGGCGTGCGATCTGGATAACTTCGGATGAGGAATACAAATGCGACTGGTTCAATGCGACCCACAGAGACACGATAGCACCCAGGCAGATCACGAACAGCATGACAGGCGCGCGGCGACGCATCATGTCAAGAATGTCGTCAAAGGAATGTATCGGGCCCATTAGCTTCTTTCCAGATCACCGGGGGTGTTATTACGGCGCAAAGGCGCGCGCGACCCGGATAATTTGCCACACAATCATGCTAAACTGGCGGAATTATGGCAAATCCAACCGACAAGACCGGGCCTGATTGAGAATAACACCAAGCACTTTGGTCTGACCTTCCAGAACACGTTCGCAGGCCTTGATGTGGGCAGCTGTGGTTTTGGTTCCATCTGACACCAGCAACACACCATCGACCTGCGGCAGGAACGCGGCCAGATCATCAAAGGCCAAAATTGGTGGCAGATCAAAAAGCGTCACATCCGGATCAAAATCATCGTCCATCGCTTTCAAGGTCATGGCGGTGCGCTGATCATGCAGCAATTCGGCGGCATCTTGATCCGGCCCCCCCCCCAACCCAAGCGCCAGCGTATCCTTGACCCGGACCAAATACTGCGATGATTCAATCTGCCCGCTAAGATAGGCACGCGCGTCGCCGTTGCTTTGCAGGCCCAGCGCTTTGGCAATACCGGGGGTGCGCAGATTCAGATCCATCAATATGGTGCGGCTGCCGGGAATACGCGCGAAACTAAGGCCAAGGTTCACGGCGGTAAATGTGCTGCCGCAACCCGATGTCGGGGCGGCGATGGCAATGCGGCTCCAGCCGTTTGATCGCAACGTCTGCAACAATCGAGTGCGCAGTTGATCAAACGCTTTGGACGCCGGATCATCGCGGTTAAAGCTGACCAAAGGCGTGTTGCCACTGAACGCCTGACGCCCGCCAATTGTAACATGGCGCAGAGTGTTCCACTGCTGATTTGTATCAGGCGGTATCACAATCCGTCTGCGCAATTGAATAGGGTCATCCAAAACCAACACCGGTTTTCGATTGGGCCGCGAAATCGGAACACCCGTTGATTCTGTTATCGAAAATTCGGATTCGGACGGCATCACCGCGCCTAGGTTTCTGCGACGGTAAAACCGTTTGTATCCCGCATCACCCCCGCGTTGCGCCACATCCGGGTGCCCGCCAGAAGATTGGGTATTGGTGTCGTCAGCATGGCCCATATCAAAATTATCTCTCATAGCCGCCATCCTTCTACGGTCAGTACACGATATCGGCTGGTTTTTGCAGCAGATTTGCGCCCCAACCGATCAGATCCTGTTTTTCCGGTACATGTTTTGACCAAAATGCCCCAAATACGGGAAGTTAGCAGAAAAATGTACATGTTAGTAACCAGTTCGCTGCAAGATGACAGCAATGGTTTTGAACAGCAATTTCAGATCAACCTTCATTGAAACTTTGTGGTAATATTCTGCGTCTACAACAGCCCGGTGCGCGAACCCCTTTTCATTCCGTGCCGACACCTGCCAGCTTCCGGTTATGCCGGGGCGCATCGCAAAATAGGGCCGCGCGTCGCCATACAGGGGCAATTGTTCGGGCAACATTGGTCGCGGGCCAACCAGGCTCATTTCGCCTTTGATGACATTCCAGATCTGCGGCAGTTCATCCAGTGATGTCTGTCGCAAAAAGGCCCCGACCCGCGTGATCCGAGGATCAATCTTGAGCTTTTGGGTACTATCCCATTCTTTGCGCAATTCCGGGTCTGCCGCCAGACAGGTTTCAAGCCGTTGATCAGCGTCCCGCACCATTGTGCGCAGCTTTAGGATCGAAAATTTCCGACCATAGCGCCCCAATCGGACCTGACGGTAAAACGGCTGCCCGCCCTCAAGCCACAAAGCAATTGCACAAACCCCAATCAACACCGCAGCCGCCGGTAAAAGCAGCAATACTATAAGCGAATCCAGCGCCTGTTTGCCCCAGTCAATATATTGAGCGTGGTCGTATTTCTGGCTGGGCTGCGCCAAAGGTGCATACAGCTCATCTTTGGCGGCACGCACAGACAAATACATCCCGTACGACCGACCTGTTTGGCCGACGATATCAGTATGGAGCATCAGCGCCTTTGGCGCTTTTTCGTGACTATAGTTCTTCATTGTCTTTCCCCAGAGCACAACTCAGGACTGGATCGAATCCACCGCCGACAAGGCTGCCGACTCACCTAAATTTCTATTTGTTTGACAAAGGCCAAGCAGAGCCTAAAGCAAGCGCATTCAAATTGGACCCAGACCTACCCCCACAGCCGTCATGGACAATTTGTTGACTTAATCAGCGCCAAAATTGGCCCTCAAGAAGTCACACTCTTAATAGCACTGGATTTATTAAAATTAAGGTATTCCACACAAACAGGCCATTTTTGATTGAATTTGGCCTAGATTAACCAATATCCCGAAAGTCTTTGGAAACAATAGGTCAAAAGGCTTGGAATTGTCTACATCCGGCCAGGGCGTTGCGCGAATCTTAACGAAATAGGGCGCGCCATATGAGGCGCACCCTGTCGACACTTTTGTGCCAAATTAATTCCTTATTGTCGGGTCTAGCTACCAGTTTGGTGCATTGCCGCAGCCGTATCCAACATCCGATTGGAAAAGCCCCATTCGTTGTCATACCAGGCCAAAATGCGCACCATTCCACCGTCACCAACATGGGTTTGATCGCTCGCCAGAATGGACGAAAACGGGTTGTGATTGAAATCGGACGACACCAGCGGCAGGTCGTTGACCGATAGCACCCCCTTTAGCGGGCCGGACTGTGCGGCCTCGCGGGCAACACGGTTGACGTCATCGGCGGTTGCTGGCCGGCTAGGCATAAAGCACAAATCGACCGCTGACACGTTTGGCGTCGGAACCCGGATGGCCGAGCCGTCCAGTTTGCCGGCAAGTTGCGGCAACACCAGCGATACCGCCTTGGCAGCACCTGTAGATGTCGGGATCATCGACAGCGCGGCAGCACGGGCGCGATACAGATCGCTGTGCGTCCGGTCCAGCGTTGGCTGGTCGCCGGTATAGCTATGGATGGTGGTCATATAGCCGGTCTCAATGCCAAACGCGTCGTCCAGAACTTTGGCAATCGGGGCCAGACAATTGGTCGTGCAGGATGCGTTTGACACAACGACATCAGCCGCCGTTAGGGTATTGTCATTAACACCAAACACGATGGTTTTGTCGGCACCCGCGCCCGGCGCCGAGATTAACACCTTGGCTGAACCGTTTTTCAAATGCACCGCCGCGTTGTCGCGCGCATTGAACACGCCTGTACATTCAAGCGCGATGTCGATGTCGGCCCACGGCAGGTCTTCGGGGTTGCGTTCTCCGGTCACCAAAATGCGGTGGCCGTCGACGATCAGATGATCGCCCTGCACCGAAATCTCGGCATTAAAGAACCCGTGAACGGAATCATATTTCAACAGATGGGCGTTGGTTTCAATCGGCCCCAGATCGTTGATTGCAACAATCTCAATATCGTCGCGCCCAGTTTCGATCCATGCCCGAAGGACACAGCGCCCAATCCGGCCAAAGCCGTTGATTGCGATTTTGACTGCCATTTTCACGATCCTCTATACGTTTGAACGCATAATAATGATAGCGCTAACAACAAGCAATGCGGCATCCTAACAAGGCGCACATATGCGTCGCCCAAAGATGTGCGGCAGATCAGCCTTTGACGATGGATTCAAACAATCGGGCGACGGCCTCGGCACCGGGGTCATTGTGCCCGGCTAGCTTGTCCGCCGAGATATAGCTGGCGCGCCCGGCCTTGGCCTTGGTGATCGTCGCCGTTAGGTCGGCGCCTTTGCGGGCGGCAATGGCGGCGGCAGATACGCCGCCTGGCAATGCGGCAAGCGCCGGCAGCAACGCGTCGATCATGGTGCGGTCACCGGCATTGGCACCGCCAACCTGTTGAATGCGGTCCAATCCGGATTTGAGCGCACCAATCCAGCCGGTGCCGTTGGCCGACGCATCGCCAGCCGCCGCAAAAAAGATCGCCAGCAGGACGCCAGATGAGCCGCCCATTGTTTGGCTAAGTTCCAATCCTATCGCGCGATACAACTGGGTCAGGTCGGCCAGCGGCAGCCGCTCAATTGCCCCCAAAAGGGCACGCGCAGCAGTGGCCAGCGTGGTGCCGGTGTCACCATCACCCGACATGGCATCAAGCTGGTTCAGGTCGGCTTCGGCTGCAATCAGCGTGTCACAGCATTGCGTCAGGAACGCCGCCATCTTTGCATCTTTTGATGGGAACGGTTGGATTGGGGTCAGCCCATCGGGCAACGGCAAAACCATCACATCGTTGACCACGTGGCAGCCGGGCCAAGCCCAGGGGCCAACCGGGGCCTGAAGCCCGGCGTCCTCAGCGTCGCCCACCGGTAGCAAGGACACGGAAAACCCCTGCATATCCAGCGAGGTCATCATCGGCGCCGGGCCAACCAGCCATTTGATCTGCGCACCGATGTTTGAGGTAACAAGTTCTTCGGCCAGAATGCTCATTTCGAGCGGCGTTGTACCGCCCAGATTGTTCAGCAGCGCCACATGCGGGCCAACACCAATCGTGGCGGCCAAACGCTCCACGACCATGGCCATTGCTTCCTTGGCGGATGAAAAATCAACCTGTTCAACGCCGGGTTCGCCATGAATACCCAACCCCAATTCGGCCTTGCCCGGCGCGATGCGGTCCTGTTTGGGAGAGCCGGGAACCGTGCAGGTATCCAGCGACATGCCGATCGAGACGACTTTGCTGATGACCTGTTGGGCCGCCTTGGTGACGCTGTCCAGATCGGCGCCCTGATCCGCCAAAGCGCCGGCGATTTTATGTACAAATAGCGTACCAGCGACGCCGCGCGCCTGCGGCAGGTCGGGCAAGGCGATGTCGTCGTCAACGATCACCATGTTCACATTAAGGCCAAAAGCCCGCGCCCGTTCCGCAGCAAGGCCGAAATTTAGCCGATCACCCGTGTAGTTTTTGACAATCAGCAAACAGCCGGCTTTGCCCGTCACCGCCAAAATACCGGCCAACACAGCGTCGACCGAAGGCGAGGCAAATACGTCACCACAAACCGCCGCCGTCAACATGCCCTGCCCGACAAATCCGGCATGCGACGGTTCATGCCCAGATCCGCCGCCTGACACCAACGCCACTTTGGTAATGTCCCAGTCGGTGCGCAACACGACCTTGATATGCGGATAGCCGTCCAATCGCGCCAATCGCCCATCCGCGATGCGCAGCAGCCCATCAATCGCCTCGGTGACAAGAGCCTCTTTTTTGTTGATGAACTGTCGCATAGGGAGCCCTTTCAGATGACGCGGTCGCCGTTTGCGTCAAAAAACAACGGATTACGGGGTTGGATGGCAATGGTGTCGCCCGGTTTAAGACTGGAATGCACATCCGTTAAGGTGACGATTTTATGCCCTTCCAGCGTCAGATGCAGGCGGGTCTGGTCGCCCAGATGCTCAACGCGGATTACTTTGGCGGGTTTACCTTCGCCCTGCACAATATGTTCGGGGCGCAGACCGATATTCACCGCACCGGATGGCGCGCTGCCAAACAGATCAACCGGCAAAACATTGATACGCGGCAGGCCCAGCCGCCCGGCGACATAGAGGCTCACCGGGGTCTCATAAATTTCACGCGGGGTGCCGAACTGCACCAGTTTGCCGTTGTCCAGAACCCCGACATGTGTGGCCATGGTCATGGCTTCGACCTGATCATGGGTCACGTATAATATCGTCGCGCCCAGGTCGAACTGAATGCGTTTCAGCTCAATCCGCAGTTCTGAGCGTAATTTGGCGTCCAGCGAACTTAGCGGCTCGTCCATCAGATAGATTTGCGGTTCGCGCACCAAGGCCCGGCCAATCGACACCCGCTGCATTTCTCCACCGGACAATTCGGTGGCTTTGTTGTCGAGCTTATGCGGGATTTGCAGCACCTCGGCGACCTTGTTCACCTTACGCTCAATCTCATCCTTTGGCGTTTTCAGGATCGGTGATTTCAGCGGGAACGCCAGGTTTTCACGCACGGTCAGATGCGGGTAAAGCGAGTATTGCTGGAACACCATCGCCACATCCCGCTGCGCCGGAGTGTCGTTGTTAACCGACCGCCCGCCGATGGTGATGTCGCCCGCGTCCAGCGTTTCCAGCCCGGAAATCAGCCGCAGTGTCGTGGTTTTACCGGCACCTGTTGGCCCGAGCAGGACCACAAAGGCGCCATCCGGGATGGTCATGCTGACATTATCCAGCGCCACATCATCGCCAAAGGCTTTTGAGATACCTGTTAAAACGACCTCAGCCATTGGACAGCACCCCTTCGTTCAGGTCCGACCGCAGGGCGCGCCCCGACTGGTTGTCAAATAGCGAGATAGTGCGCGCATCAAACGACAGGCCAACAGTTTCGCCCACCTTTGCCACCTGCTCTGATCCGATACGCGCCTTGAGCAGACCGCCGGGACTATCCAGCGTGATAATTTGCGTAGTGCCCAGATATTCCGACGCGGTGATGGTAGCGCGAAAATCGCCTGTATCATTTAGATGGACATGTTCAGGGCGCACGCCAAACACCATGTCGCCGTCAAACGGTTCGCGGGTTTGCGGAATGGCGAAATCCTGTTTGTGCAGTCTGACCGATGTTGCCCCGCCTTCGACGTTGCCCGCAAAGCGCAGGAAATTCATCGACGGAGAGCCGATGAAATCCGCCACAAACAGCGTTGCCGGTTTGTCATAGATGTCTTGCGGCGCACCAAACTGTTCAATGACACCGTGGTTCATCACCACGATTTTGTCGCCCATCTGCATCGCTTCTAGCTGGTCATGGGTCACATAAACCGTGGTCGCGCCCATGCGGTCATGCAGCGCCCGCAGCTCTTCGGCCATGTGTTCACGGAACTCGGCGTCAAGCGCGCCCAGCGGTTCGTCCATCATAAACGCCTTGGGTTCGCGCACGATGGCGCGGCCCAATGCAACGCGCTGACGGTCCCCCCCAGAGAGGCCCCCGACAGGACGGTTCAGGATATCCTCGATGCCAAGGATCTTGGCGACTTCGGCGACTTTGGCCTTAACCTTGGCGCGTGACATGCCCTGACTGACCAGCGGATAGCTGATATTTTTGTAGACATTCAAATGCGGATACAGCGCAAACATCTGAAACACGAATGCAATATCACGTTTATTGGCGGGCTTTTGGCTAACCTCTTCGCCATCAATATAAATCTCGCCCGAGGTAGGCAATTCCAACCCGGCAATCATCCGCAAGGTCGTGGTTTTACCGCAGCCTGACGGGCCCAGCAGCATAAAGAACTCGCCGTCTTCGATTTTAAACGACGACGCCTGCACAGCGGTGAAATCACCAAAGTCTTTGCGCAGGTTTTTGATCACGATCTCGGCCATACTCTACTCCGGGAAATGGCCGACGACGATGAACATCACCGTGCCGATCAATGTAACAATGAAAGAATAGGTATAGGCCGCCAGCAGAAACGGCTGCATCAGCATCACCACGCCGACCCCAATCAGGATCGAGGCCAGCATTTGCCAAGGTCCACGGCGCAGGCGCCTCAGGCCGGTAAAGAACTCGGTCATTTGCGTACCGCTCCGAATGTGATCCCGCGCAAAAGGTGCTTGCGCAACAGGATGGTGAAAATCATGACCGGTATCAGGAAGATCGTCGCCCCTGCCGCCACCGCTGGCCAATCCAATCCGCCAACGCCGATGATGGTCGGGATGAACGGTGGTGCAGTCTGTGCCGTGGCCGATGTGAGCAGCACCGCAAAGGCGTATTCGTTCCAGGCAAAGATCAGACAAAAGATCGCCGTGGACGCAATGCCGGTCGCCGCCTGTGGCAGCACAACTTTGTAGAACGCCTGAAACCTGGTGTAGCCGTCGATCAGCGCCGCCTCTTCGTATTCGCGCGGTATTTCGTCGATAAAGCCTTTCAGAAGCCAGACCGCCAGCGAGATATTGACCGCTGTATAGAGCAGGATCATGCCAAAATGCGTGTCTGACAGGCCAAGTTTTCGGTACATCAGAAAGATCGGGATCGCCACCGCGATGGGTGGCATCATGCGCGTTGAAAGGATGAAGAATAACAAATCATCCGCCAGCGGGATTTTGAAACGACTAAAGGCATAGGCCGCAAGCGTGCCCAAAAAGATGCTCAGGAAAGTTGAGCCAAAGCCGATGATAACCGAATTGAGGAACCGCTGGCCAAATTTGGACGGGCCAACAATGACCATGCCCTTTTCGCGCACGAGTTCCTCGGCAAAGTTCTCGGCTGGCGGCAATTCGGCCAGGGCCTCTTTGGACACCCGTGCCCGTGTGGTGAACAGGTTCACATAGCCCTCAAGTGATGGTTCAAACAGCACCTTTGGCGGATAGCTGATCGAATCCGCCGGTGATTTGAACCCAGTCAACATAATCCAGGCCAGTGGAACCATGGTGATAATCGCGTAGGTAATAACCAAAGTCCCCGCGACCCATTTTTGCCGCTTGGACGGTTCGGTGATGGAATAGCCGCTCATCTCTCTTTGACCTTATTCAGCGCTTTGACGTAGATCGACGCGAGGCCAAACACAGTCACAAACAGAATGATGGCATAGGCCGACGCATAGCCGGTTCGCCACTTTTCAAATGCCTCGCGTTTGAGGTTGATCGACGTGACTTCGGTTACCGACCCCGGTCCGCCCCCGGTCATCTGCACCACCAGATCGAACATCTTGAAATTCTCAATGCCACGAAACAGCACCGCCAGCATCAGGAACGGCAATACCATCGGCAGCGTTATGGTTAAGAATTGTCGCAGTTTGCTGGCGCGATCAATCGCCGCCGCCTCGTATATATAGTCAGGAATGGACCGCAGCCCGGCCAGACAGATCAGCATTACAAACGGCGTCCACATCCAGGTATCGACGATAACGATGGACCACGGCGCCAGATTGACCTGCCCGAGCATCGAAAACCCCGATGGATCGCCGCCGGTGATAAAGGTTATGACATAGTTGAAAAGACCGATTTGTGGCTGATACAGGAACGTCCAAAAGTTGCCGACAACCGCCGGGGACAGCATCATTGGCAACACGATTATGGTTGTCCAAAGGTCGTTGCCTTTGAATTTCTTGTTGATCAGCCAGGCCAGCGTAAATCCAATGAGCACCTGCAAGATGATCGTCCAGATCACAAAATGCGCGGTGGCCTGCATGGTTAGCCAGATATCGCTGTCGTTCAGGATACGTTCATAGTTGCGAAACCCGATGTATTCGACGGCGCGATTGGGGCGGTTGGCCTTAAAGTTGGTAAAGCTCAGATTGATCGTCCAGATCAGCGGAAAAATGTTGATCGCCAGCAGCAGGAAAATCGTTGGTCCTACAAAGAACCAGGCAATCGCCCGATCCGAGAAGCCCCGGATTTTGCGGGCAACGCCGGGCGGCGTGGCCTTGGCAGCGCGATCAATAGAAGAGTCAGGCATTAGCGTCGCTTTCAGACAATTCGGCCGGCACCCCAGAGCAAGTCCGGGATTTCCTGATGTTTAGATCGCGCCCCAAAACGGGTCCGGGGCGCGTCAGGTTAGTTAAAGTTTGCCTTCGTCCTCAAAGGTCTCGGTCCAATCAAGGATCAACAGATCAAGCGCCTCTTGTGCGGTACCTTTGTCGGCCACGATATAATCGTGCAGACGCTTTTGCATCGCCAACAGCAACTCGGCATAGGCCGGTTCCTGCCAGAAATCCTGAACCCCGTCCATGGCGACAAGGAAATCACCGGCGAACGGCGCACTCTCCAGGAAACCCGGATCAGTCAGCACCGAATTATGTGCAGAATAACCACCCAAAGACCACCACTGCGCCTGAACATCAGGCTGTGCAAACCACTTGATATACTCAAGCGCCGCTTCCTGTTTGTCAGAATAGGAAATCACCGAAATCCCCTGACCGCCCAACGTTGAGCCCGCCTGATTTTGCGGAGGATTGACGAAAAAGTCGATATTGTCACCGCCAGTGTTTGGATCGGCATACAGGCCCGGGAAGAACGCAAACCAGTTCATCGCCATGGCGACCTGACCGGATTTGAACGCATCCAAACTCTCGCCCATATAGGCATTAGTATAGCCCGGAGGTGTCGCCGTCTCATAGAACTCTTTATAAAATTCAAGCGCTTCTACCGCTTCTGGTGAATTTACAGCGCCTTCCATGTCGTAGCTACCTGGCGTGTTCTCGTATTTGAACCCCCAAGGATACAGCGCGCCAGTGACGCCCATGGTGATGCCCTCAGAGCCACGTTCGGTAAAGATCGCGGCACCATAGACGGTTTTGCCATCAATTTCACGGCCCTGAAAGAACTGCGCGATTTTCAGCATCTCTTTCTGCGTCTTTGGCTCGCCCAGCTCTTGCCCGGTGGCCTCTTTATAGGCGGCGCGGATGTCTTCGCGCTCAAACCAGTCTTTGCGATAAAACCAGCCATTCGCATCGGCCATTGCAGGCAGCGAATAATAGTTTGGCGTGCCTTTGGGCCACGTTGAATAGGCGTAAACGGTGGCTGCGGCGAAATCATCCATGCTGATGCCTTCGGCATCAAAGAAATCGTTCAGCTTGATATAATGGCCGTTCTCTGCACCGCCACCAACCCACTGGCTGTCGCCGATCAACAGATCGCACAGTTTCCCGCCCGAGTTCAGTTCGTTCTGCATCCGGTCGGCAAAGTTGGGCCACGGGATGAATTCGAAATTCATGGTATGGCCGGATTCTTCTTCGAATTGTTTGGACAATTCTACCAATGCGTTGGCCGGATCCCACGCCGCCCAGCACAATGTCAGGTCATCGGCCTGGGCTGTAACGCCCACGGAACTGACGATAGTCGCCAGCGCGGTTGCGGCCAGAAATTTGGTCGTTTTCATTGTAATTCCTCCCAAGGTGGACCCGACAGATCAGCACGTTGGCCAAACTTTTTCCGTGTCGGATTAACAAAATGGTAAATGAGGTGCGTACCTCAAGTAAAGAAAATTATAGAGAATGCAGAGTGCCGAACATGTTTGAATTAATTCTCTATTAAAATTAAAACCAGTGCAAACAGGGTCTGCACCGGTTCAAATTGTTGTTAACGCGCGACTTTTAGATCGCCAGCTTGACCCAGGCACCGTTGCGTCCCGACGACCGAACACAGGCATCGACAAAGGCGACACTTTCCAGCCCGTCGTGGATGGTGGGATAGATCACGCCGTCTGGCGCATCAGTTCCAGCCTGCACAGCCCGAATCGCCAGCGCGGCTTCGCTATAGATATTGGCGAACCCCTCGAGGTAACCTTCGGGGTGGCCCGGGGGGATCCGCGACATGCGTGCCGCCGCCTCGCCCGTGCCAGAATTGCCACGGCTAAGCTTGCGGGTCGGTTCGCCAAATGGCGAATGCCACAATGTGTTTGGCTCTTCTTGCAGCCAACTTAGACCGCCCTTGTCGCCATAGACCCGCAACCGCAGCGCGTTTTCATTGCCAGGGGCCACCTGAGAACACCACAACATACCGCGCGCACCGCCCTGAAAACGCATCAGAACGTGAGCGTTATCATCAACGCGACGGCCCGCAACAAAGCTTTGCATATCGGCGCAAAGCTCTTGCAGTTTCAGCCCAGACACAAACGATGCAACGTTAAAGGCATGCGTGCCGATGTCACCAATACTGCCCCCAGCCCCGGATCGTGCCGGATCTGTGCGCCACTCCGCCTGTTTGTTGCCGGTGCCCTCTTCTTCGGTGGTCAACCAATCCTGTGCGTATTCGACTTGTACCAAACGGATATTACCCAGCTCACCTGATGCGATCATCTCGCGGGCCTGCCGGATCATTGGATAGCCGGTATAATTGTGGGTCAGCACAAACAGCGCATCCGAGTTTTCCGCCGCCTTCACCATTTTGCGCGCTTCGCTAAGTTGCGCGGTCAACGGTTTGTCACAGATCACATGAATGCCGCGTTTCAGGAATTCGCGCGCCACCGGGTAATGCATGTGGTTGGGCACCACAATCGCCACCGCCTCGCAGCCATTTTTCAACCGCGCCTCGCGTTTGGCCATCTCGACAAAGTCGTCATAGACCCGCGTCGGATCAAGGCCCAGATCCTGCCCGGACAGTCTCGATTTTTCCGCGGTTGAGCTGAAACAGCCCGAGACCAGTTCAAATTTGTCATCTATCCGGCTGGCGATGCGGTGCACGGCCCCGATGAACGCGTCGCGCCCGCCGCCGACCATGCCAAGGCGAATGCGTTTACCTTGGGTTTCGGAATTTCCATTGATGGCCATGATCAGTTCTCCAACCCCAGCATCCGCCGGTTTGCAGCCTCATCCGTACCGCCATCGGCAAAATCGTCAAACGCCCGTTCGGTGACGCGGATCATATGGTCGCGCACAAATGTGGCGCCTTCGCGGGCTCCGTCCTCGGGGTGTTTCAAGGCGCATTCCCATTCCACCACCGCCCAGCCGTCAAAATCATATTGCGACAGCTTTGAAAACACCGACCGGAAATCCACCTGACCATCGCCCAAAGACCGGAACCGCCCGGCGCGATCGACCCAAGGCTGATAACCGCCAAAAACACCTTGGCGACCGGTTGGATTGAACTCGGCATCCTTGACGTGGAACATTTTGATCCGCTCGTGGTAGATGTCGATGTTGTCGAGGTAATCCAGACATTGCAGCACGTAATGCGACGGATCATACAGCATATTACAGCGCGAATGGCCGTTCACGCGCTCAAGAAACATCTCAAATGTGACGCCATCATGCAGGTCTTCGCCGGGGTGGATTTCGTAACAGACGTCAACACCGTTTTCATCCGCATGGTTCAGGATCGGCAACCAGCGCGCGGCCAATTCGTCAAACGCGGTTTCGACCAATCCGGCGGGGCGCTGTGGCCACGGGTACATATAGGGCCAGGCCAGCGCGCCGGAAAACGTCGCATGCGCGGTGATCCCCATGTTGTGGCTGGCGGTGATCGCCTTTTTCACCTGATCCACCGCCCATTCCTGACGCGCCTTGGGATTGCCGCGCACCGACGGGTCGGCAAAGCCATCAAAACCTTCGTCATACGCCGGGTGCACCGCGACCAACTGCCCCTGCAAATGTGTCGAGAGCTCGGTCACTTCGACACCGTTTGCCTGTGCAATGCCTTTGAATTCATCGCAATAATCTTTGGACGATGCCGCCTTGTCCAGATCAATCAGCCGCGCGTCCCAGCTTGGTACTTGCACACCGGCATAGTCGCAATCGGCGGCCCATTTGGTAATGTCCCCCCATGACGAAAACGGCGCGTCGTCCCCAGCGAACTGGGCCAAAAACAAAGCTGGTCCTTTGATATTCTTCATATCCAATTCCTCTTGTTAGCGATGTATCAGGGCAGATTTTCCCGGATCACAATTTCAATTCTAATTTTTTCCTGTGACGCAATCACATCGACCCCATCACATTGCGCCCGCAAAATACGCGAAGCGCTGCGGGCCAGATGGCCGGCATTCTGGTTGATGATGACATCAACAACCCCCGACTCTAACGCCGCCCGCGAATGCGCGGTCAGGTCATGCGCCACCACAACCAGCTTGTCGCCCAAACCCTGTTCTTCTAACACCTGCGTCACGCCGCGCATCCCGGCACCGACACAATAAACGCCAACAATATTATCGTTGGCTGCAATACTAAGAGCCGTGACTTTGGCCGTTTGCGCGTGATCATCGCGGCCTTCGACCGATGGCAGCGTTTCCAGATTTGGGAAATGTTCGGCGATCACCTCGTCAAACCCGATGCGCCGTTCAACCATATCGCGCGACTGCATGGTGTTGACCACCACCACGATCTTGCCTTGGCGCCCACCTGCGAACCGCCCCATCAACATCCCTGCGGTGCAGCCCGCCGCAATATTGTCGATCCCGACAAAATGATCCCGTTCCGAATTCGGCTGATCGGTGATCCAGGCCACCACCGCCACACCGCGCGCTTTGAGCCGGGCAATCATATCGCGCATCATTGGCGTTTCATTTCCCATCACCGCGACGCCATCCACATCCATCAGTTCAAGTTCACTGAACACTTTCATCATCGCAATTGGGTCTTGATAAGACACCTGAATTGTCCGAATTTCAGAGCGGTCCGCCTTCATGCCCGCCGACGCCTCAGTAATCGCATCACACAGGCTTTGCAAAAACAGGCTGGGTGTATCGGGCAGCAGGAACACAAATTTATAGCGCCGCTGCCGCGCCAGATTTGCTGCCGACAGGTCGCGGATGTAGCCCAGTTTTTGCACAGCATCCTGTACCCGCTGCACCGTGACCTTGCGCACACCGGGGCGTGCGTTCAACGCCCGATCGACGGTAGCAAGGCTGACGCCGGCCTCTCTGGCAATATCGTGTACTGTCGGTTTGCCCATGATTTTCCTCTGGTGGCGTTCAGGGTAAGGCAAAATCCTGAGGTACGTCAATCAGAAGCGTCTGCCCCCCAGGATTGAGCCAATGTTGATTTTCGCGAAATGAACATTGGCTCAGTAAGTGACATTTTTTCCCTGCAAAAGCGGCCATTCCCAGAGCACTTATCTGACCAGATAAAAATACACTTCGCTGAAAATTGGACCCAACAATGCCCTGCCAGAATATTTTATTGTTAATTAACAATAATTCAAGCCAACTCAACCTGATTATTTTGGGTAAATCATTTTACCAAAATGAAGTGTGGACCGAATCATCCGGTGTTCTATGATGTCCTTGGGTTTAAAGTAGACCCGCCAACACACGTTGGGCAATGCACCAAAAAGACGTCCAACTGGCGCCCTACGTTAGCCTGTATAGCCGCCGAACCGACAGATCAGATAGTTGTGTTGCAATATTCCGGTCGGACCTATGGGAGGAAACATGACCAATTCAACAACCCGCAGAACATTCCTGCGAGGCTCTGCACTTGCCGGTGCCGCAGCTTTGGCGACACCAGCTATTGCCGCCAGCCACGGCATCACGTTCAAAATGCAGGCGGCCTGGGGCGGCGGCATTTTCCTTGAGAACGCTCAATCCTATGTGAACCGTGTCAATGAAATGTCGGGCGGCGCCCTGACTATTGACCTGTTGCCGGTAAACTCGGTCGTTAAGACCAGCCAGATGCAAGACGCGGTTCACCGTGGTGTTCTGGACGCGGCGCATTATGTGCCCGCCTACTGGTATTCCAAATCCAAATCGGCCTCGCTGTTTGGCACTGGCCCATGTTTTGGCTGGTCCAGCCAGGAAGTGCTCGGCTGGGTCCACTATGGTGGTGGTCAGGAACTGTTTGACGAACTGATGGGCACATTGGGTCTGAACGTTGTATCGTTCTTTAACTCCCCTATGCCAGCACAGCCTCTGGGTTGGTTCAAGGAAGAGATCAAAGACGCAAGCCAGATGGACGGCCTGAAATACCGGACTGTTGGCCTGGCCGCTGACGTGATGCTAGAAATGGGCATGTCGGTTGTTCAACTGCCGGGCGGTGAAATCCAGCCAGCAATGAAATCCGGTCTGATCGACGCTGCGGAATTCAACAACCCGACGTCGGACCGTGACTTTGGTATGCAGGATGTGTCCAAGCATTACCATCTTGCCTCATTCCACCAGAGCCAGGAATTCTTTGAGTGTACGTTCAACAAGCAGAAATACGATGCGCTGTCGGACGAACTTAAGGCGATCCTAAAGTATGCGTCGCAGGCCGAAAGCTCAAACTTCTTCTGGAACAACACCAAACGCTATGCGGATGATCTCGTGACTTTGTCGACCGAACAGGGCGTCAACGTGTACCGCACGCCTGACAGTGTCATGGAGAAACAGCTTGCTGCATGGGATGTTGTTGTGGAACGAATTTCCTCAGAGGATCCGTTCTTTGCCAAGGTGATCGAAAGCCAGAAAACCTATGCCAAGACAGTGATGAACTATCTGCACCTGAACCAGCCTGATTATAAGTTGGCCTATAACCACTATTTCAGCTGATCCAGCACTCTAAGCAAACCAGACGAGGGCCGCAGCACTGCGGCCTTCGTCGCTACATATCCAATATTCCATCACTACCGGCGCATGCGGCGCCACCAATAAGAAAACGGCGAGGGAACGACCTTGATTAAGATAATTCATGCCATCGAAGGGCTAAGCCAGTGGGTTGGCAAAGCCTTTGGGTGGTGCATCATGATCCTGACTTTTGCGATCTCTTACGAAGTGTTCATGCGCTACGTGATGAATGATCCGACTGTCTGGGCGTTTGACGTTATGGTTCAAATGTACGGTGCTTTGTTCCTGATGGCCGGGCCTTATGCGCTGGCACAGGATTCACATGTGCGCGGCGATGTTCTGTATCGGCTGTTCTCAGTCCGCTGGCAGGCGCGCATCGACTTTATTCTGTACCTGATATTCTTCTTTCCCGGCATGTTGGCCCTGTTCTGGTACGGTTGGGAAATCGCCGCCGACAGCTGGCGCTGGAAAGAAGTAAGTTGGAACAGCCCTGCCCGCATCCAGATCTATTTCTTTAAAACCCTGATCCCGGTCGCGGGTTTGTTGCTGATAATCCAGGGCTTTGCCGAATTGATGCGCTGCTACATCGCGATGAAAACCGGCAAATGGCTGGAACGGCTAGATGACGTGCATGAGACCGAAGACATGCTGATGCACATGGACGCTGGTGAACTGCCGTCCGAAAACGCCCGTAAGTAAGAGAACAACACAAATGACCGATCCACAAATTGCCATCGTAATGCTGTGCCTGTTCATCGTACTGGTGCTGCTTGGCTTTCCCATCGCCTTTACCCTTCTCGCCATGGGCGTCGGGTTTGGCTATTATGCGTATTATCAGGGTGCCCCTGAGAGCATCGCGGATATTTTCAACAACAACATCTTCTATCTGCTGAACCAAAATACCTATTCGGTGATGGAAAACGACACCTTGGTGGCGATACCGCTATTCCTGTTCATGGGATATGTGGTGGAACGCGCCAACATCGTCGACCGGCTGTTTTATTCGCTTTATATGGCGGCACGAAACCTGCCTGGCTCGCTGGCCATTGCGGCGCTGCTGACCTGTGCGGTGTTCTCCACCGCCTCGGGTATCGTTGGCGCGGTTGTGACGCTGATGGGTCTACTGGCCTATCCGGCGATGGCGAATGCGGGTTATAACCGCAGCTTTGCCTCGGGTGTGATCTGCGCTGGCGGCACGCTGGGCATTCTGATCCCGCCGTCGATTATGTTGATCGTTTACGCGGCGATTGCCGAACTTTCGCCCTTGCGCCTCTATGCGGCAGCGGTGTTTCCGGGGCTGATACTGGCGGGTTTCTATATTGTTTACGTCATTACCCGCGTAACAATCACGCCTTCGCTCGCACCCAAACCAAAAGAAGAAAACATTCCGCCAAAGTCCAAAATCTATTGGGATTTGCTGGTTTCGTTTGTACCGCTAACCCTACTGATTTTCCTCGTACTCGGCTCGATCCTTGGAGGTCTTGCAACACCGGGCGAAGCGGCGGCAATGGGTGCCTTGGGTGGCCTGATCCTGGCGGCGGCCTACCGCACGCTGACATGGACCAAGGTTAAGGAAAGCGTGTTTCTGACCGCCAAAGCCACCGCAATGGTTTGTTGGCTGTTCGTCGGATCATGGACCTTTGCGTCGGTGTTTTCCATCCTTGGCGGCCATACGGTGATTGAACACTGGGTGGCGGGCATGAATCTTGAACCCTGGCAGTTCCTTGTTCTGGCACAGCTGATCATCTTTTTGCTGGGCTGGCCGCTTGAGTGGTCAGAAATCCTGATCATCTTTGTGCCAATTTTCCTGCCGATGCTCGATACCTTTGGTGTCAATCCGTATTTCTTTGCGATGCTGGTGGCGCTGAACCTTCAGACCTCGTTCCTGACCCCGCCAATGGCAATGTCGGCGTACTATTTAAAAGGGGTGCTAAAGAACCAGATCGAGCTTATCGAGATTTTCCGGGGGATCATGCCATATTTGGGCATCGTCATCTTCTGTATGTTCCTGATGTATCAGTTCCCGGGCATCGCGCTCTGGCTGCCTGATTACCTCTTTGGCGTGTATGTTCCGTAATGAAGGGTGATCTGACACGTCTCTCTGCCGTTGACGCGGCAGAGAACATTCGCGCCGGACGTTTGTCATCCGAAGCGTTGACCGCTGCCTGCCTGATGCGGATTGATGAGACCGAAAATGCAATCAAGGCCTGGGCTCATGTGCAGCCCGAGCAAGCGTTGGCGCAGGCCCGCGAAGCGGATCGCATTCGCAAATCTGGGCGCGCCATTGGGCCACTGCACGGTGTACCGGTTGGGCTAAAGGACATCATCGACACGTCCGATATGCCAACAGCGCGTGGCTCTGCCATCTTTGACGGGCGTCAGCCAGAAACCGACGCAACATTGGTTGAACGTCTGCGCGAGGCAGGCGCGGTTATCATGGGCAAAACCAAGACCACCGAACTGGCCTTTGTTCATCCCACCGACACCACCAACCCACATGATGCAACCCGCACGCCGGGTGGATCGTCAAGCGGCTCTGCCGCCGCCGTGGCCGCGCGTCATGTGCCGCTGGCCATTGGCACCCAAACCAATGGTTCGGTCATTCGCCCTGCCTCATTCTGCGGTGTCTTTGGCTTCAAACCCACCAATGGTGTGGTGTCACGTCACGGGCTGCTGCAAACCTCGGTTTCGCTGGATCAGGTCGGCGGCTTTGGCCGGTCCATTCAGGACGTCGCCCTGTTGATTGACGCCATCGGATCCTATGACCAGCGCGACAGCCTTAGTTTTGCCCGCCCGCGTCCACGGATGCTGACCGGGGCGCGTGCAGATGCCCCTGTAAAGCCCGACATCGCGTGGTTTGATCTGCCGATCAATGACCAGTTGGACGCCGATGCCCGCGAAGGGATTGATGCGGTAATTGACGCGCTTGGCCCCAGAATTCATCGTTTTGATGCCGCCGAGCAGTTCAGCGATCTGATTTCGGTACAGCAAACGATCCACCAGTATGAGATTTGCCAACATCAGGCCAAGGTCTTTACTGACCATTGGGACCTGATCAGCCCGGCCTTGCAGGCCATTGTTGAACAGGGTCGCGCCATCACCAAAGACCAATATGAAGACGCCATAGCCGTCAAAAGTTCGGCAGATACGTTTTTTGCCGACTTTTTCAACGATTTCGATGCTATCCTCGCCCCAAGCGCCACCGGACAGGCGCCGTTGATTAGCGCGGGCGGCACTGGCAATCCGATATTCTGCACGATCTGGACGCTTGCCGGTCTGCCGAGCCTGTCCATGCCACTTCTGGTTGGGGAAAACGATTTGCCAATTGGTGTGCAACTGATTGGTGCCAAAGAAGAAGATGACCGCCTGTTGCGCACGGCCTCATGGGTTCAAACCGCGCTTATGGCTCAAGATTAAGGGAGACTTTTGTATGTCCAGAACTGTTAACATCATCATGGGTATCATCGGCACGTCGCTGATGATGACCTTTGTCATCGGCCTGTCCTACAGCATTTCAACTGGGTTCGCCGGGTTCTCGGGTGGCCTGCCCTTTGCAATCATCGTATTTCTGGTGATCCTGATGGCGCTGTATGAATTCTGGGAAGAAGCGCTGAAGAAGAAAAAGGGCGACTAAACCATGAGCCAGAAACCGGTTCTGTGGCTGCCCCGACGCGTGTCGGATGCAACGGTCATGCGTGCACGTCGCGACTATGAGGTAATCCTGACCAAGGATGACACCCCCGGCAGCGCCGCCGACATCATCGCAATGAGCGCCCAGGTCGATGCGATCATGCCCTGCCATTCGGAACATTTCTCGCCCAAAGTGGTTGCGCAACTGGACCCGCGGCTAAAGATCGTGGCGAATCATTCGGTTGGCGTTGATCATTGCGATCTGCCTGCACTGGCGGCGCGTGGCATTGTTGTGACCAACACACCCGATGTGCTGTCTGATGCAACGGCTGAAATCGCCATGCTGTTGATGCTGGGTGCTGCGCGGCATGCGGTGATGGGTGATCGGTTGATGCGCACTGGTGAATGGGATTTCTGGAGCCCGTCATTCATGTTTGGCAAACAGGTCACCGGCGCACGGTTGGGCATTGTCGGCATGGGCCGCGTCGGTCGTGCCTTTGCCGCCAAGGCGCGTGGCTTTGATATGGACGTCCATTATTACAACCGGTCGCGTCTGGCGCCGGAACATGAACACGGCGCAACGTTTCATGCGGACCTGAATGAATTGCTGGCGGTGTCTGATTTTCTGTCGCTGCATTGCCCGGCCACGCCCGACACCACCGATCTGATGAACGCCGAAACGTTCGCCCACCTGCCCCATGGCGCGGTTCTGATCAACACGGCGCGCGGTGCATTGATCGACGAAGCAGCGCTAATTGACGCTATAGCTTCGGGCAAACTGGCCGGTGCGGGGCTTGATTGTTACAAGGTAGAACCCGGCGGCAACCCGGCATTTTCCGCGCATGAAAACATATTCATGCTGCCCCATATCGGCAGCGCAACAGGGGCCACACGCGACGCGATGGGGTTTCGGGCGCTGGACAATCTGGACGCGTTCTTTGCTGGTAAAAAACCGCGCGACCAACTGTAATCTGGGTCAGAGACCGCGATACTGCCCCGGCGTTTTGCCGGTCCAGCGTTTGAACGCGTCACTAAAGCTGCTGAGCCCGGAATATCCCAACAGGAACGCAATTTCGGCGAGGACCAGATCGCTGTGGCTGAGGTAACGTTCGGCCAAAGAATGGCGCAAAGTTTCGACAGTCTTGAAAAACGTGGTTTCCTCTTTTGCCAACCGTCGCGACAGGGTGCGCGCGCTCATCCCCAGTGTTTTGGCGATATGATGCTGCGTCGCCTCACCTGTGGTGAGCCGATCCGCAATCGCGCGTTCAACATCAACCAGCAAATCCGACACGTTGCGTGATTTTCTTTGCAACACGTCTTCGCAATGTTCTGTCAAAACAGAATACAATTCATTGTCCGCAGTGACCAAAGGCACTTCCAGATCAGATGTTTTGAAATGAACGCAATTTTCTTTTTGATCAAACAGCACCTTGCAACCGAAATTACGGGCGAAGGCCGCCAAATTAGTGTTTCGGGAATGGTGAAACATCACCACCTCTGGGCAAATATTACGGTTGGTACATTGGCGTAACAAAACCAGCAGCCGGATAGAGCTAAATTCAACATGCTGGCGGCGCTTGATCGAATTTGGCACATTGAAATACCAGATCAACCGCCCGGTTTGGCTTAGCGAACTGATATCCAACTCGATTGCATCCGAGAACACTCGGCGATACCGGGCAATATTCCTGACCGCGTCCAATACTGTTGGCGAAGATGTCCCAACATAGAAAATCAAGCCGCGCAGGTGAAAGTCGCGTTTGATCCCTTCTTCGAGGCCCAAAATGTCATTTTCTGTCGAAATGGCCGCGTTTTCGAAAAACGCCACGACCTTACCAAATGGAACAACGGGCCGCTTGTCTTCTAAAGATCTGGCGCTGAGGCCCGTACCTGCAAAAATCTGTTGATCAGAAAACCCCTGATCACGGAATTCCGCGGCCATGAATTTAATATAAATGGCACCATGAAGCGGTGTTGAATCCTGCATTTACCTCTCCCGCCCCAACGTTAGGGCCCTTACAAAACACACTATTTTCTGGCTTTGCCTATTGGACGACCAAATTCGGCCAAAACTGTGGAAAACCCGTCTCTCCCTGAATTCTATCTTTTGGCAGAACACGTTACCCAGTGCCGATTACCATAGTTTTCTCCCGAAAACACCACAAATGGTCGATATTCCGTATGGGATAACCCGGGAAACCAACTGTTCGCGCGCCACATTCCCCATATGCATTGTGTCGCGGACAAAACGTCACTGAGTGCAGTGCGGCACCGTCCGTCAAATTTGTAATGAGGGATCTGGATATGAGCCGATTAGCAGAAATGGAAGCCTTTGCCACCGTGGTTCAAGAAGGCGGGTTTTCTGATGCCGCCCGCAAAATGGGATGCGCCGAATCGACGATATCGAAATACATTGCGAACCTTGTACAACGTCTTGGCACCCGCCTGCTTAGCCGCACAACACGCCGGGTCAGCCCGACCGAGATTGGCCTGGCCTATTACGATCGCACCACCTGCATTTTGAACGAAGCAGGCGAGACCGACGCGTTGGTGGCGTCGATTTTGGCGTTCGCAAACTCTCGCCCTTGCTGGCGGCGTTTATGCGTGAATGTCCAGATATCAATATGAATATAGTACTGGACAATAATACCGTTGATCTGATCGACGAAGACTATGATGTCGCCATTCGCATTGGCACGCTCAAGACAGCACCATGCGGGCGCGCAAACTGACGGAAACCAACTCTCGCCTGATCGCCAGCCCGGATTATCTGGCTGAATTTGGCCGCCCTGACACGATCAACGATCTGCCGTATCACCGGCTTTTGCATCACTCAAACCGCGCCGGGGTCAATATATGGAAACTGACGGACAGCGACAGAGAACAACGCCAGATTCGGGCCAAAGACGGAGTAGGCATCAATGACGGGCAAACGCTGTTGAATGCGGCGGCTTCGGGGCTTGGCATTGCCTATCTGCCCAATTTCCTGTTTCGCAAAATGATGGAGGAGGGCAAAATCATCGATATCATGCCCGAATTGCCGCTGGGCCGCAGAGCGTTTTTGCGATGTATCCTCAGGGGCGATGCACCCAACCCAAAGTCCGGGCGTTCATAGGTTTTCTGGTCAGTAATTTGTGCCGCTAGCACATCACGGTTTTACCTGCCGCCCATTGAAAACGGGCACTTTTTCTGGCATTTATTTGGGCAATCCAATTGCGGCGCACCCAACAAATGTCAGGAATTCACACTGTCACACCCTTCCAAAATTGACTGGATAGCAGCCGATTGGGGCACCACCCATCTGCGTGTCTGGGCCATGCAAGGCGCGACGCCATTGGCCAACGCAACCTCTGGTGATGGCATGGTGGGCCTGACGCCCGAGGCGTTTGAACCGGCGTTACTAAACCTGATTTCGGGCTGGCTCAACGGATCAATATCGGGGCCAATCCCTGTCATCGCCTGTGGCATGGTTGGTGCAAAACAGGGCTGGGTCGAGGTGCCGTATGCGGCAGTTCCGACAACGCCACTGGCGCGCCCGGTTCCGGTTGCCACGAAATCCGCAGCCCTAAGCGTTCACATCATTCCCGGTCTGAAACAACCCAACCCCGCAGATGTCATGCGCGGCGAAGAAACCCAAATCGCCGGTTTTATGGCGCTGAACCCCGGCTGGGACGGGGTGATTTGCATGCCCGGCACCCATACCAAATGGGCGCTTGTCAGTGCCAGCGAGGTCGTCAGTTTCCAAACGTTTATGACCGGTGAGTTGTTTGCAACCCTTGGGCAACACACGGTATTGCGTCACTCTATTGCCGCCACAGGCTGGGACGCGCCTGCATTTCTTGATGCAGTAGACGACGCGATTTCCAGACCCGAACGCCTTGCCGCACGGCTGTTTTCGTTGCGGGCGGATGATCTGTTGAACACCCAACCCAAAGAGGTTGCCCGCGCCCGGCTCTCCGGTCTGTTGATCGGCGCCGAACTTGCCGCCGCACGCCCCTATTGGTTGGGCCAGAACATCGCCATCATCGGAGCCGACGAAACCTCTGCTATCTATGCCAGCGCCCTCGCGCGGCAAGGCGCGCCCGCAACACTTGCCGATGCCACCCGCATGACACTGGCCGGACTAACCGCCGCCCACCGCCTAATGAAAGAGACCCCATGAGCCGCCCTATCATCGCCATCCTGCGTGGCATCACCCCCCCTGAATCCGTCGCCGTGGCCGATGTTCTGATCGCCGCCGGAATTGACCGGATCGAAGTTCCGCTGAATTCGCCTGATCCACTGGACAGCATCGCCCGGATCGTGACGGCCTATGGCGGCCATGCACTGATTGGCGCCGGCACTGTGGTGACGCCGGACCAGGTGACACAGGTTGCCGACGCTGGCGGCAAACTGATCGTGTCGCCAAATACCGACACCTCGGTGATTGCCCGCACCAAATCGCTTGGCCTGCAAAGCTGGCCGGGGTTTTTCACCCCAACCGAGGCACTGGCCGCCCTTGCTGCGGGGGCGGATGGGTTAAAACTATTCCCCGGAACGATGGCTGGCCCTGCGGGCCTCGCCGCGATGTGGCCGATCCTGCCGTCTGGCAGTTTGGTGTTTGCCGTTGGTGGCGCCGGGCCGGATAATTTCACCAACTGGCTGGCCGCCGGGGCGGATGGCTTTGGTCTGGGCACGGCGCTTTATACTCCGAGCATGACCTTGGGCGAGGTCGCAAACCGTGCCGCGAATGTGGTGCGGGCCTATGACGAGGCGACAAAATGACACCTTCTGTATTTGATGGCCGCCTTTGCAGGCTTGGCGAAGGTCCGCTTTGGCACCCGGAACGCAATCAGCTGTACTGGTTTGACATCACCAATAACCGGCTTTTGTCGCGCACGGCGGATGGCCCGGCTGAATGGTTCTTTGACGAAAATGTTTCCGCCGCTGGTTGGGTTGATCACGACACATTGCTGATCGCCTCGGAAACGGCGTTTTGGCGATACTCGCTCACGGATGGCAGCCGCGATCGGCTGGCGCCACTTGAGGCGGACAACCCTGTGACACGGTCAAATGACGGGCGCGCCAACCCTTGGGGCGGGTTCTGGATCGGAACGATGGGCAAAACAGTCGAGTTTGAGGTCGGAGCGATCTATCGCTATTACCGTGGCGAAATACGCCAACTGTTCGATAAAATCACCGTTTCCAACGCAATTTGCTTTACCCCAGACCGCAGATTTGCCTATTTTAGCGACACCCCGACGCAATTGGTCATGCGCCAGACGCTGGACGAGAAAACCGGGTGGCCAACCGGTGACCCCGTGGTGTTTTTAGACCTGCGCAATAGAAAAATACGCCCGGATGGGGCGGTTGTGGACAAGGGCGGCAACATCTGGATCGCCAAATATGGCGGATCAGGCGTGTCGTGTTATGCCCCGGACGCACAATTGCTGCACTCCGTCGAACTGGATGCACTGCAAACCACCTGCCCCGCGTTTGGTGGCCCGGATCTAACCACGCTGTTCTGCACCTCGGCGTTTCAGAACCTGTCAGCCGAACAGATCTCCGCGCAACCCAGCAATGGCGCGTTATTTGCCGTAGAGGGCATGGGCCATGGCCAGGCCGAACACCGCGTTATTCTTTAGGATTCATGCAATGTGGCGCGTGCCTTTGGCTGGCGGATCATTGACCGAACCAGCAAAACACTGGGCCATCGCCATCCAGTCAGCCGCAGTTTTACCGACGGTTTTCAGGTTGGTGTCAGCCACATTGCGCACCTGCGTAACAACCTGCGCAAACGCCACGGCATCGCCCTGCACAACGTTCGTATCCTGCGGCGTGTTCCAATCCCAAACCGCACCAGATGGACCAGTCAACCGCACATAAGGCGCCGGATCAGGGACCGGCAGCCCCCGGTTGATGAACGTCCAGCCATAGGTCGCCACCCCCAGATGCGCGATGTTTCGGATGCGATCCTGCTCAATCCGGGTCTGACCAAGCGCGTCAAACACCTCTTGGCCATGCGCCCATGTTTCCATCTGGCGCGCGGTGATGCACGACAGCGCGCTCATATCCGGCCCGGCCCATTTCAGGCGGCGTTTGGGGTCAGCCTCGGCATAACCCCGCGCCACCCGCCCCGCCGTTTCGCGCCACTCTTCAAACAACGCCCGCCCGCGCAACCCGTCTAGCCAGGGGTATTGCGATTGAACCATGGTTTTGCCCGCCGCCATAGACGCGGCGATGGGCGCAAAGAATGTGGCAAACGCGGTGTCATCCTGCAGCGTGTCCAACGCCGCCACGTTGAACATATGCAGATGGCCGATAACGTCATCGATGCTCCAGCCTTTGAACAGCGTTGGCATGTCAAAATCGGCGTCACTTAGCGGGTCCAAAACCAACGCCAGCGCGGTGTTTTCGTCCAAAAAATCTTGAGCTTGCAACATGGTGATCAGCAATTATTCAGCAGGGTCAGGGATGCAGCTGCGGCCGATATCGACTTGCTGGTTTTCTTAAAGTGACCGTCGTTAATGCCCATCGGCGGATGCGGCGGCAACGTGATTATTCCGGGGTTAACCATGTGGATTTCATAGCAGCCGGTAAAGACCGTTGTATCGCCGTTATCGGCCAGAACCGAAAGCACCACAGGCAGGGCCCAGTAAATCTGCCCGGCACCCGGATTAGGTTCGGTGGGGCCAAATTGCACCGAAACATGTTTGGTTTTGGAATAACCATCAGCCCAGTCCTGAAAGTTTTTTGGGGCTGATCCGTTGTCTGAATAATACCCGTAAGCCCGCGCATATTGCTGCTTGTTAATGGCGTTATAAAAGCTCTCGATCAGCTTTTGCGGCGTCGACCGGTTATCAAGATACTGCTCTGCGGCAATGGACAGCGTTGGTGAAATGGCAAAAAGAGCAACAAGACCTAGGCCAATCGCCTTGGAAATACGGGACATGTAGTATCCTTTTGTCTGTGTAATTGGTTTGCGGTTGGGATTTTCGATCAGGTTACGCGTTCCAAAATGAAAAGGCTATTGGATCGCAATTAGTACTGCCTAACCGGGGCCATTCCGTATGTTGTCGGGCAGCCAAGTGGCCAGTTCCGGCACCGCGATCAGCACAAACACCATCACCACCATAATCAGAAACATCGGGAACGCCGCCCGCGCAATAAAACCCATTTCGTGATCGGTCATGCCTTGCAGCACAAATAGGTTGAACCCGATCGGCGGCGTAATTTGCGCCATTTCAACCACCACAACGATGAATATGCCAAACCAGATCAGATCAATCCCGGCCTGTCGCACCATCGGTTCAACCACCGCCATGGTCAGCACAACCGACGAAATCCCGTCTAAAAACATGCCCAACACGATGTAGAACACCAACAAAACCATCAGCAATTCGAACTTGGTCAGATCCCATTGCGCAATCAGATCGGCGAGCCCACGCGGCAGGCCGGTAAACCCCATCGACAGCGATAAAAACGCCGCGCCCGCCAAAATCAACGCAATCATCGCCGAGGTCCGGGTGGCGCCCATCAGGCTCTCGACAAAGGTGTTCCATGTCAGCGCCCCCTGACTGGCCGCCAGCACCAACCCGCCGATCACGCCAAAGGCTGCGGCCTCGGTTGCAGTGGCATAGCCAAGATACATCGACCCGATAACCACGGAAATCAGTAGGAAAACCGGGATCAGGAAACGCGAATTGGCGACCTTTTCACCAAAGCTCATCGCGGGCTCGGCCTTGGGTTTCCAATCGGGCGAAACTTTGGACATGATCGCGACATAGGCCATGAACATGCTCGCCAGAAACAGCCCTGGCAGGATGCCAGCAAAGAACAGTTTGGAAATGCTTTCGTTGATGGTTACGCCATAAACGATCAGCGTTAGCGACGGCGGGATCATCAGACCCAGCGTCGCCGCCCCGGCCAGTGTGCCGATGATCATTTTCTCGGGGTATTCACGGCGGCGCAATTCCGGGATCGACATTTTTCCAACCGTGGTCAGCGTTGCCGCCGATGATCCCGACACCGCCGCAAAGACCGTACAGCCAACGATATTGGTATGCACCAAACCACCGGGCAATTTCGCCAGCCACGGGGCGAGACCGCGAAACATGTCTTGGCTAAGCCGGGTTCGAAACAGGATTTCCCCCATCCAGATGAACAACGGCAAAGCGGTCAGAGTCCAGGACGACGATGCCGTCCAGATCGTGGTTAACATCACGTCCCCAACCGGACGCGCGGTAAACAACTCCATCCCGACCCAGGCCACGCCCATCAACGCAAGGCCGACCCAGATACCGGTGCCCAGCAGGGTGAACAGCACAAACACGAACAGGATGATAACCGAGACGTCTTCCATTTGGCTATTCTCCGAAACTTTGGTCGACCAGATCGCGTTGGATGCGGTGGTCGCCGGTGAAAATGACAGCAATCAGATGATCGGTCAGCGCAATGGCCAAAACCACAGCACCAAACAACATGACCGATTGCGGAATCCACAGGGCGGTTTTGTCCTGCCCCTGACTGATGTCGTTGTATTTCCACGACCAGTAGACGAATTTCTGCCCGTAATAGACGAAATACCAGGAAATCGCGGCACCAACCCCAAAACACCAAATGTTCAGCCAACGCCGCGCCCTTGGCCCGACCGCATTGATCAGGATCGACACCCGGATATGTGCACCCCGATTGAGCGCATTGGCAAAGGCCAGAAAACTGGCCGACGCCATGGCGTATCCGGCGTAATCCGGTGCCCCGGGGAACACTTCGCCGGTCCAGCGGGCCACCATCTGCACAACGATTAGCAGCAGAATGGCAATAAGGCACAGCGCGGCCATCACGCCAGACGCCAGATACAGAAAATCAAGCGCGGTTCGCAAACGTCGAACGAATCCCATGATGCCCCCTTTGATCGCCAAACAGTTAACGGGCGGCTGAAATCAACCGCCCGTTCTGTTTGCTTACTTCATCGCCTTAAAGCTATCGACAATGGCGGCCCCCTGCTCGCCGGATGCCTCGAGCCATTCGGCGGTCATGGTTTCACCAATGGTGCGCAATTCGGCCTGCAACTCATCGCTGGCGGGGCCAACGTTCATGCCGCCATCGCGCAAACCCTGCAGGGTAAACCCGGTGTATTCCATGGCGCGCCACGTGCCCGCGTATTCGGCGAAATCCGCACAGGCGGTGACGACGGCTTTGTTGCCGTCAGAGACCCCGGACCAGACATCGGAATTCACCATGATATAGTTGCGCGGCAACCAGGCATCGACCTCGTAGAAATAATCCAGGCTTTCCCAAACCTTGCGGTCATAGCCAGTGGACCCGGACGACACCATGGCTTCGGCGACACCTGTGGCAAACGCTTGACTGATTTCAGCCGCTTCGATGGTTACCGGCAACATTCCGGTCAGTTCCGCAAGCCGCGCAGTCGCGTTGTTATATGAGCGGAATTTGAGGCCTTTCATGTCGGCAACCGAATTCACTTCGTCCTTGAAATACAGCCCCTGAGGCGGCCAAGGCACTGAATAAAGCAAAGTCAGGTTCTGGTCGGCCAATACCGCCGTGAGCGTTGGTTTCGCCGCTTTCCAAAGCTTGCCGGCCGCCTCAAATGACGTGGCAAGGAAGGGAACGGAATCAACACCAAAGATTGGGTTTTCATTCTGGTGGCCAGACAAAAGACGTTCGCCAATTGGCACCTGACCGGTCTGGATGGCGCGTTTGATCTGGGCGCCGGGGAACAATGAACCGGACGGATGCGTGACAATTTCGATGTCACCCGCGGTGCCGGTTGTAACGCATTTGCCGAACTCGGCCCCGGTGGCAGAATGGAAATTCGACGCCGAATAGGCCATCGGCATGTCCCATTTATCGGCCATAGCAGGCAATGCCGTCGCTGCGGTCAAAGCCGTTGCAGCCAATAGGTTTGCTAGTTTTTTCATCAGGTTACTCCCAGGTTGGTTGGTTAGTTGATGGTCGGGTTTCACGGCCCCGTTGTTGCGTATCGTGCAGGGGAATAGACGCTCAGGTCAATGTTTGGCTGCCGTCCCGAAATCAGCTGAGCCAAAAGTCGCCCGGTTTTCGGCCCCCCTGTCAGGCCAATATGCTGGTGGCCAAAACCGGTGAATACCCCGGACAGTGTCGGCACCTCGCCAATCACCGGGATCGAATCCGCCGTGGCAGGACGGTGGCCCATCCATTCGGTTTCTTCGGACCATGTCAGCCCCGGAAATGCCATGCGGGCATTTTTGCGCAACAGCTCAAGCGGCGCCTTTGAGGCCGGCGCGTCCAGCCCGCCAAATTCAACCACGCCAGCAAGACGCAGGCGGCCCTCCATCGGGGTGGCGACAAATTTACCCGACGCCACCATGACCGACGTGCGCGGCATAAAGGACGGGTTCCAGAATTCGATATGATAGCCACGTTCGGATTCAAGCGGCACGTTCAGGCCCAGTTTTTTGGCCAAAGGCCCCGACCAAACACCGGTTGCCAGCACAACTGCATCACAGGATATGACCTCTCCGCCTTTGACCTGAACGCCAGTGACTTTGCCGTTTTCCTGCTTGAAATCAGCGATATCCGCCTTAACAAACTGCCCGCCTTCGCGTTCCACATGCGCGGCAAGGTCTTTGACATATTGCCCGGGATCGGTGATCCGCCCGTGGTTTTTCAGCCGTATGGCAAATTGCAAATCAGGGCCAAAGCTTGGATCGTATTGCTTGAACGCCTCGCCCTCAAGTTCGTCCCACTCAAAGCCGTTGGCGGCGCGCAACGCCCAGCCAAACGCATCACCCAGAAAATGCGCGCAGTCCTTGTAGACAAACAAATACTCCGAAGGCACCACCCATTTTTCGGCTCCTGTACCATCAGATAACGCCAGATGATCGGCCAGGCTGTCGCCAATAATCGGCGTTAACGCTTTGGCTGCCCTCTCGGCGTCTTTGGCGTTGGCATGGCCCAAGTACTTGACCAACCACGGCAGTAAACGCGGCAAATATCCCCATTTCAGGAACAGCGGTTGATCGGCGCTAAACAGCATTTTGGGTGCTTTTGCGATCAGACCCGGCCCGGTCACCGGCACAATCGAACTCGAGGCCAGAACCCCGCCATTGCCGTAACTTGTGCCCTCACCAGGCCCGGCCCGGTCGATCAAAATCACCTTGTGCCCGTCACGCTGTAGCCAGATCGCGGTGGCAACACCAATAATACCAGCCCCGACAATAGCGACAGTTTTCGCTGAATCGTTCATATTGTATACCTTTGAATTTGCCCGGAGATTCCTACCTTACCACCATCTGCACAGAGAGCCAAACCCGACCCGGGCGACACCATGTCCAAGCAAACGCCGTAATCACGCGTCGAAACCTCATGCAACGCAAGATGCCAAAGGTCAAATCCGGTAATGCGTTGCAACAGATCAGACATATCACCCCAAAGTTTGTCAGTTCAAAGTGTGCGGGTAGATCATCATCATATCCAATACTATTTTCTTCCATGTCTATAAGTTTTAATGATACACTGTATTTGTGTCCTCTCCCTTTCGCCAATATCAGGCCTTTCACGCCATCATCGAAAAAGGCACCGTCACGGCGGCGGCCGAGCAGTTGGGCGTGTCGCAACCCGCCATCAGCAACCTGCTGTCGCAGCTTGAGCGCAAGACCAAACTTAAACTGTTTGAACGCACCCGTGGCCGGTTGGTACCAACCCCCGAAGCCGCGTTTTTGTTTGACGAAATTGATACGGTGGTGCGCGGGCTCGATCACGTCAATCAGGCGGTGATCGACCTGCAAAACCAAAAGGCCGGGCAATTGCAAGTGGTCAGCAATCACGCCATGGCGTTTGGTTTTATGCCGCAACAAATCGCGCGGTTTGCCAAAGAAAAACCACATCTGACGATCTCGTTTCAGTCGCAGTATTCCGGCAAGATTCAGGAATGGGTTGGTGCGGGCCTTTTTGAAATCGGCATATGCGAAATGCCGGTGCGCCATGACAGCCTTGACCGCACGCCGTTCTTTTTTGAGACCCTCTGTGCCCTGCCCAAAGACAGCCCGCTGGCCGCGCATAAGGTGCTGACCCCCGGGTTGCTGGATGACTATCCATTCATCGTCATGGGCACGGATCACATGGTCAGCCGCCGCACCCGCGAGGCGTTTCATTCGCAAGGCGCCAACTGGCGTATCCGCTGCCATACCGACCTGTTTCGCAATGCGCTCAGCCTTGTAAAACAGGGCGTCGGGGCCGCGTTGATCGATCCGTTTACCCTGTCCAGTGACGATGGCCAGGGCTATGTTTTGCGCCGATTTGCGCCGCGCATCTTGCTGGATATCGTCATTGTCACCGCGCGCGGCCGACCCATTTCGGCGATTGGACAGGAATTCCTAAATCAAATTGCCGCCGGAATGTCCGAACTGGCCGTGACGGATTAGGCCACCCATTCCGAAACCGGAGCCGCCGTTTCGTGCAAAGGCTGCGAGATGATATCGACCAAAGTTGGGCCGTCATGGGCGATTGCCTCGCGTAGAACCGCGCGCAACTCTGCCGGATCTGTGACAGTCCATGACTTGACGCCAAATGCGCGCGCCACGGCGGCATGGTCCGTGCGGCTGAAATCGACATTGTAATACCGCTGGCCAAACCCGGCGTTTTGCCCGGCTTTGATCCAGCCAAAGGTCGCGTTGGAAAACACAATCGCGGTGACCGGAATATTGTAGCGCACCAGCGTTTCAAATTCACCACAACAAAACCCAAACGACCCATCGCCCATCACCGCCAAAGTCTTAACGTCCGGGCGCCCCACATGCGCGCCCATCGCCGCCGCCAGCGAATAACCCAGCGCCCCATGCGCCCGATTGGTGATGAAATTGCGACCAGATTTCCGCCAGCGATAGTGGGCTGAAAAATACGGACACGGCGTGCCGGGATCGGCGACAATAATCGCATCATCATCCAACACATCCATCAGGCTGGCCATCACGACCTCGGGCCGGATCGGGCGCTCCTGACTTGTCGCCAAGGGTTCAAAATCGGCCAGTTTGGCGTCCCAAGCCGCTTTGGCGCGCGCTGCACCGTGCTGTTTGGGCAGGTCTTTGCGGCTGTTCACCTCGACAATTATCGCCTCAATCGCCAGTTTGGCATCCGCGCAAATTGCCACCTCTGTCTGGTAATTCGCGCCAATCACCATCGGGTCACTGTCGATGTGAATGACCCGCGCTTGTGGATCAGGAGAGCGCCAGCGTTCGGTTGTGACCGACCCGGCCCGGCAGCCGATAAACATCACCACATCCGCCGCCTCGACCACATCACGCGTCGATTGCACGCCGCCGTTTGACCCGACGACCCCAACCGCCTGCGGCAAGGTTTCCGCGACCGATCCCTGCCCCGAAACCGAGGTCGCAACCGGTAGATCCAGTAAAATGGCAAGCTCTTTCAACGCTACCTCGGCCCCGGACAAAACCGGGCCACCGCCGCAAATAACCACCGCCGACTGTGCGGTCGCCAACACATCCACAACTGCCCGGATATCAGCCAGATCGGGGGCGGCGCGTTCGGTTGGAAAACGGCAATGGCGGGCGTCGGCCCAAACCTCGCCTGCTGGCACCTCGCCCTTTTGCGTGTCAAACGGCAACGCCAGATGCACCGCACCAGGCCGCCCGGTGGTCATCGCCCGAAACGCCTGTCGTACTGCGGCTGGCAGGCGAGCGGCGTTGTCCAGTGATGCATTCCATTTGGTTAACGGGCGAAAAAGCGCCACCTGATCCAGCTCCGTTAACGGATATTTCCCTGCCGACGTCGTCGCCACATCCGTGGTGATCGCCAGTATCGGAACCGAGCTTTCGTTGGCCTCAACCACCCCCGGCAAAATATAGGTCGCACCACCCCCCGATGGTCCCTCGCAGACCCCCGGCTTGCCGGTCACGCGGGCATAGCCATCGGCCATATAGGCGGCATGACGTTCATCGCGGGTCAGGAAATGGGTAATGCCATGATCCAGCTGCGACATGGCATCGTAAAACGGCAAAGTCGTATCCCCGCACAGCCCAAATATATGCGTCACGTCATGCGCCTGAAGCATCCGAACCAGCGCCTCGGCCCCGGTCATTAGGTTTGTGCGTGTCATTATTTCCTCCTCTTTCATTCCTGTCTAGGAATACGGCGCTGGTTGCGTCAATACTCAACCAAACTTGGATGGTCGCAGTCTGACCGCAACAAAGGAGAGCCATTATGAAGGTCAAAGGAGGCAAATCAATCTATGGTGCATCGGTTGGCATCCTGATGCTAAGTGCGCGATTTCCCCGTATTCCGGGGGATATGGGGAACGCTGTATCTTGGGATTTTCCGGTTCATTACAGGGTGGTACGCGACGCGACACCGGATCGGGTTGTTCGTCAAAACGCGCAGGGGTTATTGCCCGCATTCATCGATGCGGCCCGCGAATTGGTCCAGGATGGGGTTGACGGGATCACCACAAACTGCGGATTCCTATCGGTGTTTCAGGACGAAATTGCCGATGCTGTAAAAGTTCCAGTGGCCACATCATCATTGATGCAGGTTGCAATGGTGAACCAAATCCTACCGTCAAATCAGCGCTGTGGCGTGATGACGATCTCGGCCAGCACCCTGACGTCTGCGCATTTGACAGCGGCCAACGTTCCGCTTGATACCCCCATTGGAACCACCGAAGGAGGCGTCGAATTCACCCGTGCCATTCTGGGAGACGAGCCCGAACTCGACGTAGACGCCGCGCGCGCCGATAATGTTCAGGCGGCGCAACGCCTGATCCGCGATCACCCCGAGGTGGGGGCCATCGCACTGGAATGCACCAACATGACGCCCTATGCCGCTGACATTCAAAAGGCTATCAATCGCCCGGTTTTCAACATGGGAAGTTTCGTGACCTGGTTTCAGTCCGGCCTAATGCCAAAAACCTACTCCTAATTCAGCTTCCAATTTCCAAAAATATCCCCGCCGGAGGCATAAAGAATCTAATGGCCAGCCCCCTTCAAATCACCTCTACCTAGTCATCAACCAAATTTAGCGCAGCGATTGCACTAACGCCCAATTTGGTCGTTGCAAACGGTCCACCATGGCACATATGCGCCCCGTCCTGCGGATCAAGTGGCTCCGAATTGGCCAGTATCTTCCCGGCAAACTGCTCGGCGTTATCTTGCGGACGATAGCCCAGAAAGCTGGCGGCAGCATTATCAACCGGGCTGCGGTCATTGGCCGACACGCCGTAAGCAATGGCAAACCCGGTCACCGGTGTATCAATCGAACGCTCGACCAATCGAACCAAATCACGCTCAGACAACCACGATCCTAATGCGCGTGGATTGGTCACTGTCGCGCAGGACAGGATGCGCAAACACACCGCCTCGACCCCGCGCTTTTCCCAGTACATCCGCGCCAGATCTTCGGAAAAACACTTGGCCAACCCGTAAAACCCGTCCGGGCGATGCGGCACGTCCACGCCGATATGCTCGGTCTTTGGATACATCCCCACCGCGTGGATCGAGCTGGCATAAATCACCCGGCGCACGCCATGAATCGACGCAGCTTCCCACACATTATAGGCGCCGATGATGTTCGGGCCCAAAATGGTTTCAAACGATGCCTCGTCCACCAATGCGCCAAAATGCACCACCATATCAGCGCCTTCAATGATCGCATGCATCGCCGCTTTGTCGGCTAGATCGGCCTGAACATAGGTTTCATTGGCCCCCAGGTCGTTGATCGCATCGGCAATGTCGGTGCAAACCAGCGTATCGGCCAGTTTTGACAATGGCCCACGCAGATATCCACCAAGCCGCCCGGCGGCCCCGGTCAAAACGATTTTCTTCATTTTCTTTCCCGTCATTTCGCTGATCCTTCTATATTATTGCCCGCTCTAAAAACGGCTCATTCCGTGCGATTCTACCAAAGTTGAACGCGCCCAGATCAAGTGTCTGATAGGCTCCGTAGGTCAGCAATTCGCTCATCCCGCGCCCCATGGCCGGGGATTGTTGCAGCCCGTGCCCCGAGAATCCGTTGAGGAACATAAAGTTCTCAACCTCATCATGCGCCCCGATTATTGCGTTTTGATCCAAGGTGTTATAGGCATAATGCCCAACCCAGGACGTCAGTTGCCGGATCGCTTCGAATTGTGGAATACGGTTGGCAACGGCGGGCCAGACTTTGTCTTGCCAAATCGCGTGATCCATAGTGAAATCATCGTAGTCCACGGCAGGGTCAACATCCGGCGTACAGCCGGTCAAATAGGTTTTGGGGCCGTCCTGCCGCATATGCACGCCACTGGGGTCAATGGTTAACGGCAGGACCTGATCAAGCGGTGTTTCGGCGGAAAAGATGAAACTATAGCGTTTGCGCGGCTCAACCGGAATGTTCAACCCCGCCATTTGCGCCGTGCGCAATGCCCGCGGACCCGAGGCGTTGACCACATGCCCACAGGCAATCACCTCGCCTGTTTTCAGCGTCACGCTATCAATCCGCGTCCCGGCAGCATTACGGGTCATGGCGACCACTTCGTTGGCGACATATTCGGCGCCGCGTTCGCGCGCCAGACGGCGGAACCAATCAAACACTGTGCCGCCGTCCCAATAGCCTTCGTCGATCTGGTTGTGACTGCCCAGAATAATGTCATCCAGATTGTAGAACGGATAGTCCTGCGCGATCTGCTCAGGGCTTCGCAATTGCGTCCCTGCTCCGGCCTGCTGTTGCGGTATCAAATTGGCGCGCAGCACGTCGGCAAAGGCGTCAGTGTTGGCCAGATACAAATACCCATAGCTTTGAATATTCAGCTCTGGGATACGCGTATCGCCCATAACATCGCGGATATTCTTGATGAACTCGGCGGCGTATTGCGAGCATTTTACATTGATTTCGTTGGAAAATTGCTGGCGAATACAGCTATTGGTATGGGCCGTTGAACACATCTCATAACTTGGATCGCGTTCCACAACCAACACCCGCCCCTGAAAGTCGGGGTTGTTCATCAGATACCACGCCGTCGACGATCCCAGGATCGCACCACCAACAATAACCACGTCATAGGCGCTGTGTTTCGGAGTCTCGACCATCAAACCACCTCGCCGCGTTTCACCGCATCTTCAACCTCACTCACGTCGGCGTCGCTTAGCCCATAGACGGATTTTGCCACCTCAGCCGAGATATACCCAAGCGCCAGATCGCGGCGTATTTCACCCCGATCCCGATCCGCCGGATCGCCGTACCCAGCACCGCCGGGAAACGCCAGCATCACGCGCGCACCATGGGGCACAAATTGTTTGCCTTTGCCCTTCATCGCCGATCCATCACTGCGGGCGATCTGCGTTGGCGCGCCGTCTAACCCGCCCATACGCCCCCGCGCCGGATGGTTAACCCGGTCAAACATCGCCTGAAAATCAAACTCGTAGCCGTCCGCCACTCCGACCTCCATATATTGCCCCAAACCGCCGCGAAACTGGCCTGCGCCGCCGGAATCAGTACGCAATTCCTTGCGCCAGATTATGACCGGGCCGGTGTGTTCTGTGGCCTCAATCGGCATGGTCATCACGCCAGACGGAAACGCCGTGGCGTTCATGCCGTCCAATGTGGGCCGTGCGCCAGAACCGCCGGAATTAAAGGTCAGAACCTCGGCTCGGATAGCTCCTTTGGGGGCCACTTGATCTGACCGAGGCCGCAAAGACACCTGAAAATTACACAGACAACCCGCCCCCTCGGCAGGTACGGTTTTGGGCAGGATTTTGTCCAACGCGTTAAACACCGTATCCGGAATCATATGGCCAATCACATGGCGCAACGCCACCGGGGCCGGGTGCAGCGCGTTTACAATGGTATTTTCGGGCGCAGTAATTTCAAACGGTGCCAGTGAGGCGGCGTTGTTCGGAATTTCCGGCGCAATGGCACATTTCAAAGCATAACAGGCATAGGCCTTGGTATAGACCAGCGGCACGTTGATGCCCTTTTTGTCGGGCAAAGACGTGCCGTCAAACCCGCACAGGATACGGTCGCTTTGAATGTCCAACTGTACCTTGAGCGTGATTGGCCGATCATACCCATCAATCGTCATTTCGCCCGATGCCTTGGCGCGGGGCAATGCCGCGATGCATTCAAGCGTCGCGCGACGTGAGTTTTCGAGGATAAATTCGGCTATCCCCAACAAGTCCGGCAGATCAAATTCGACCATCATATCAACCAACCGGCGATGGCCAATCTCGTTGCATGTGGTCAGCGCATAGACATCGCCAACCAACTGATCCGGCTCGCGAACATTGCCGCGAATGATACGGATCAGGGTCTCGTCGACCTTGCCCCGATCGACCAGTTTCATAATCGGAATATACAGGCCTTCTTCATAGATCGAAGCCGCATCGGCGCCAAATCCACGCCCGCCAATATCGACGATATGCGCGGTGCAGGCAAAAAAACCGACCAATATATTGTTGTGAAACGACGGGGTAACCACGGTGATATCATGCAGGTGGCCGGTGCCCTCCCAGGGGTCATTGGTGATGTAAACATCGCCATCGGCAATGTTGTCACGCCCAATGCGACGGATGAAATGCGGCACCGCATCGGCCATCGCATTGACGTGCCCCGGCGTGCCAGTGACGGCCTGCGCCAGCATCTGGCCCTGCACATCATAGACCCCGGCGGACAGATCACCGGCCTCGCGGACCGACGTTGAAAACGCGGTACGCACCAAGGCCTGCGCCTGTTCTTCGACCACCGAAATCAGCCGATTCCACATGACCTGATAGGAGACTGTTGATGGGGTCATGCGCGTGCCCTCGTAACCGATATGTCGATGCAGCCGTCAGATTGCCGTATCGCGTGACAACTGCTTGGCAGGATGATGGTGGTTTCGTCCTCGGCGATAACGGCAGGGCCTTGGACAGTATCGCCGACGGCCAGCGCACTGCGATGGCTAATTGCGGATGCGACTGGTTTGCCAAGGGCCGCGTCAAAAACCGGGCGGCTTTCGCCGCTGGTGATCGCGTCGCCAGCCGCCGCCAATTCGATCCTGTCGACCGGTGGTACCAAAGTCGTGGCGTTCACCGCCCAGACGGTAATTTCAACGTCCATACCGGTGACAACCCTACCAAATAGCGCCTGATAGTCGGCCTCAAACAACCGGTGAAACGTGTCGGCGTCGGGCGCTTTGGCCTGTTCTTCGCTTAGGATCACCGGGATTTCCCAGCCTTGCCCAGTATAGCGCATATATATTTTGAATTCCGGGATGATGTCCGCCTGCGCATCACAAGACCGCACAAATTGCGTCGCCTCTGACTGCAATTCATCCATCAGATGGCGCACCGTATCGCTGTCAAAATCCGACAGGCGCATGTAAATGCTGCGATTGGCCTCAAAACTGAACGGAGCCCGCAGGAACCCGATCGCCGACCCAACGCCAGCCCCCGGAGGCACCAGAAACCGCCCCACGCCCAGCTTTTCGCACAACCGACCGGCGTGCAAAGGCGCAGCACCGCCAAAGGCAATCATGGTGTATTCGGCAAGGTCTTCGCCATTTTCCACCGCATGAACGCGGGCGGCATTGGCCATGTTTTCATCAACCACTTCGGCCAGACCAAAGGCGGCCTCTTGTGCGTCCATGCCCAGCGTTTCACCCAGTTCACGTTCCAGCGCTGTCGCTGCACTGGCCGTATCCAGCCGGATCGTTCCACCGGCGAAATTATCGGCGTCCAGCTTGCCCAACACCAGATCGGCGTCGGTCACCGCAGGGCGCAAACCGCCGCGCCCATAACAGGCCGGGCCGGGTTCTGATCCGGCTGATTCCGGTCCAACCCGGATTTGCCGCATACTATCCACATGCGCCAATGATCCACCGCCCGCGCCAATTTCGACCATGTCGATAACCGGGATTGAGATCGGCATGCCAGAGCCCTTTTTGAACCGATACGCCCGCGCAACTTCGAACACGCGGCTGGTTTTGGGGGATTGGTTCTTGATCAGGCAAATCTTGGCCGTGGTGCCGCCCATATCAAACGACAGCACCTTATCCAGCCCATAACGCGCCGCAATATGGGCGGCAAAAACAGCGCCTCCGGCAGGCCCGGATTCAACCAGACGCACAGGAAATTCCGCGGCGCTTTCCAGCGAAATAATGCCGCCGCCCGAATGCATCAGGAAAATCGAACACTCTGCCCCGGCGTCCAACAACCGCCCCTTTAGCCGCCCCAAATAGCTTTTCATCAGCGGCTTGATATAGGCGTTGGCCACCACGGTATTGAACCGTTCATATTCGCGCATTTGCGGCGAAACTTCGCTGGACAAAGACACCATCGCGTCGGGTATTTTGTCGGCTATCACCTCGCGCACCATCTGCTCATGGTCACCGTTCAGATAGGAATGGATCAACCCCACCGCGATGCTGTCAAACCCGGCGATGCGAATGTCATCGACGACCTGCTCCACGTCGCTCCGATCAAGCGGAATGAGAACCTCACCCGCCGCGTTGATGCGTTCGCGCACAACATAACGATGCTGACGCGGCAACAACGGGTCGGGCAGTTTCAGGTTCAGGTCATACTGCTCAAACCGACTTTCGGTGCGCATCTCGATGACATCGCGAAACCCTAGCGTCGTGATCAATGCGGTACGCGCACCGCGCCGTTCGATCAGCGCATTGGTGGCCAAAGTCGTTCCGTGGATGATTTGACTGATGTCAGACGTTGCAATCCCGGCCTGCTCGCAGACCTCTTGCATACCCTGAATAATCGCGTCCTCTGGGGCGGAATAGGTCGTTAAGACCTTGGTTGAGAACTGCTTTGGACCGACCTCGACGACCACGTCAGTAAAGGTACCGCCGATATCCACGCCCATCTGAATTGAAGGTTTGCCCATGTGTCTATTGGACTCCAAAAAGTGCCACATTTTTTTGACACGCTAGAACGAGTTGGGCCGACCTTGCAAATGGATTCGGCATCAACTGAGTAAAATTCAGCATCCCAACCTCGTCGACGCAACCGTTTCCTTTCAAAGAAACCGAGCCTGACAATTTGAAATTTTCCGCGTGCCCCATGCGGCAAAAACGCCGATTGCCGGGAATCATAAAAACCCTTATGTTAGCGCTATCATACCTCAGCTATTTAGCAACGGATTTCCAGAAATGTCGATCAACGCCACCCTTACGCGGGTTACTGACCGTATTATCAAACGCAGCGCCGCAACCCGCGAACCCTATCTTGCGCGGATGCGCACCGCCAAGGGCAAAGGCCCCAACCGGGCGCATCTGTCCTGTAGTGGGCAGGCACATGCCTTTGCCGCAGCAGGCCCGGATCAGTCCCAACTCGCCGCGGGAAGCACCGGCAATCTGGGCATCATCACCACATATAACGACATGCTGTCAGCGCATCAGCCATTTGAAACCTACCCCGATCAAATCCGCGCTGCGGCGCGCGATATCGGTGCCACCGCACAGGTGGCGGGCGGTGTGCCTGCCATGTGTGACGGTGTCACCCAAGGCGAAGCAGGCATGGAGCTAAGCCTGTTTTCCCGCGATGTCATTGCCATGGCCACCGGCATCGCGTTAAGCCACAACACCTTTGACGCGGTGGTCTATTTGGGTGTCTGCGACAAGATCGTGCCCGGTCTGGTCATTGCCGCGCAAAGCTTTGGTCACCTGCCAGCCGTGTTCCTGCCCGCCGGTCCCATGACCAGCGGTTTGGCCAACGACGAAAAGGCCAAAGTGCGCCAAAAATTCGCCACCGGCGAGGTGGATCGCAAGGCATTGATGGCTGCCGAAATGGCCGCCTATCACGGGCCAGGAACCTGCACATTCTACGGCACTGCCAACACCAACCAGATGTTGATGGAGTTCATGGGCCTGCACCTGCCGGGGTCAAGCTTTGTCACCCCAAACACCGATCTGCGCAATGCCCTAACCCGGCACGGCGCACAAACCGCGCTGAACCTTAGCGCCTTGGGTGACAGTTATACTCCGGTCTGTGATGTGCTGGACGAACGTGCCTTTGTGAACGGCATCGTCGGGTTAAACACGACTGGCGGCTCGACCAATCTGCTGATCCATCTGGTGGCGATGGCACGCGCTGGTGGCATCATCCTTGACTGGCAGGATTTTTCCGACCTCTCCGAAGTCACCCCGTTGATGGCCCGTGTTTATCCCAACGGTCTGGCGGATGTGAACCATTTCCATGCGGCGGGTGGCCTTGGCTATTTGATCGGCGAATTGCTGGGGGCCGGGTTGCTGCATCCCGACACCAATACAATCGCCGGGCATGGCCTGGCGCATTATACACACGAGCCGAAACTGAAAGACGGAGATCTGATCTGGGAACCCGGAACCGGCATATCGCTAAACGCCGCGATCCTGCGCCCGGCGGCCGCCCCCTTTCAACCCACAGGTGGCTTGAAACGCCTTGGCGGCAATCTAGGCACCGCTGTAATGAAGGTTTCTGCGGTCGCGCCCGAACATCATATCATCGAGGCCCCGGCCCGTATATTTCACGACCAGAATGCCGTCAAAGCCGCGTTCAAAGCCGGTGAATTCACTGGCGACACCATTGTTGTGATCCGGTTTCAAGGCCCCAAAGCCAACGGCATGCCGGAATTGCACAGCCTGACGCCGTTGCTGTCGATCCTGCAAGGGCGCGGATTTAAGGTGGCGTTGGTCACCGACGGGCGCATGTCCGGGGCCTCGGGCAAAGTGCCTGCCGCAATCCATGTCTGCCCCGAGGCGCTGGACGGCGGGCCGATTTCCCTTATACGGGACGGCGATATTGTGCGTCTGGACGCAACCAGCGGAACGTTGGATGTGTTGGACGTTAACCTTGATGATCGTAGCCCTGCCACAGCGGATCTATCAGGCAATGCGACCGGTACCGGTCGGGAATTGTTTGAAATGTTCCGGCGCACTATTTGTTCAGCCGACACTGGCGCAACCGTATTCGGAGACTAAGACTTTGACCCTAACCCCAGAAAACGCCAGCGCCCGCGCGCGTGACATTTGTGATCTTGCGCCAATTATCCCGGTTCTGGTCGTCCATGACGCCTCAATCGCGCGCGCTTTGGCCGAAGCGTTGGTTGCGGGCCACCTGCCCGCGCTTGAGGTGACATTGCGCACCCCTGCCGCGCTTGATGTGATCCGCGAAATGGCCAAGATTCCTGGCGGCGTTGTTGGGGCTGGCACGTTGCTTACCCCCCAAGACGTGCGCGCGGCAAAAGCTGCGGGCGCACAGTTCGGCGTGTCCCCTGGCGCCACCGACATTCTATTGGCCGCCTGCGAAGAAGAAGAGCTGCCGTTGCTGCCCGGCGCCGCCACCGCCAGCGAGGCCATGCGCCTGTCTGAACGTGGCTATAATATGCTAAAATTCTTTCCCGCCGAGGCCATTGGCGGCGCCCCTGCCCTTGGATCAATCGGCGCGCCCTTGCCGCATATCTCGTTCTGCCCAACAGGTGGTATTAAGCCGGGCAATGCAGCGCAATATCTTAGCCTGCCAAACGTGGTCTGCGCCGGAGGAAGCTGGGTCGCACCAACTGATCTAATCGCCGCTAAAAGCTGGTCAAAAATCGAAGCTCTGGCACGTGCGGCGAGTATGCTGCCGCGGTAATCGCATCATCCGCTACCAGTCGCTTGGCGTCACCGGCGTCAGCGCCAGCAACTCTTTGGTATAGGTGGCGCGGGGACGTTCAAAGACATCCTCGACGCTGCCGCTTTCCTCAACTTTGCCGTTGCGCAGCACGGTAACGTCATCGGCCATCTGCCGCACCACCGCCAGATTATGGCTGATAAACAGGATGCTAAGGCCAAACGTCACCTGCAAATCCTTAAACAGATTCAATATCTGTGCCTGTATCGACACATCAAGCGCCGAGGTCGGCTCATCACAGATCAGGAATTTGGGCCGCGCCAATAGAGCCCGCGCCACGGCGATCCGTTGCCGTTGGCCACCAGAAAACTGGTGCGGATATTTGTCGATTGCATCAGGTGTCAGACCGACCAGTTCCAGCATGTTCGCAACCAGTTTCCGTCGCGGTTCTGCGTGCGGCTCAAACCCATAATAACGCAGCGGTTCACCCAGAATATAGCCGATGCGATGGCGTGCATTCAGGCTCGAGAACGGGTCTTGGAACACCATTTGGATCAACCTGCACGAAGGGTGATTGCGGCTCCGGGGCTTGCCTGATGGCAAATCGATATCCTGCAATCGCATATGTCCCGAGGACGGTTGAATCAGGCCGGTAATCGTCTTGGCCAGCGTTGATTTTCCTGACCCGCTTTCCCCGACAAGCCCCATAATCGTACCGGGTTTTACATGCAGCAAGACATCATTCAGCGCAATAAACGGCTCAGGTTTACGAAGAATCAACCTTCGGGCGCCGATAAACCGAACCGTCAGCCCGTCAATGGTCAGGCCTTTTGCAGGGTCTTTCTGCCCTGCAAGCAGCCATTTTTCAGCCTCATATCCTTTGGATGCGCCAGTATTGACCGACGCATTCCGATCCTCTCCGGACAGCAAAAACCGCTCAAGACGACGATCAAGCGGCGGCACAGCGCTCATCAGACCAACGGTATATGGATTTTTCGGTTTGCCCAAAACCTGTGCTGTCGGGCCGGTTTCCATGACCGTGCCGTGCCGTAACACCGTCACCCTATCAGCCACTTGGGCGATGACGCCGATGTCGTGGGTGATCAGCAGGAACCCGATCTGACGGGTATCTGCCAGACGGCGGATCAGCCCAAGAACCTGACTTTGCACCGCGACATCCAACGCCGTTGTCGGTTCATCCGCGATGATCAGATCAGGGTCGGTACACAGCGCCAAAGCGATCACAACGCGCTGGCGCATAAGCATCACCGGGATCAGTGATGTTATCAGGTATTCGGTAGCCACATGTCATGTCGAGAACTGCCTGATGCATATCCGGCCCATTGCGTTCATCCTGATGGTTTGAGGCTTTGCCGACCATTACTTTCACGCTGTACCGGAAACGATCAAAATGCGATTGGCCCGCGTTTTAGCGTCTTTTGCTCAAGGTTTTAACAGAATCCATGTTCAAGAGCACAGGTGTAATCGTCGGTATTGAACAAAGCTGTGCTCTGCTGGTTAGAAACAACCTTGTCTTTGAGACTGATAAAAAAGCTCTTACCCTCAGCAAGGCGGCAGGCCAATTCAACATAGTCTTCGTTCGTTTTGACAATCAGTTCGTCGAGACCCAGGGCGTTCAGAAGGCTTGCAGCGACGCGCGAAGCAAAAGCTTGGCATGGTTTCGTAATTGCAGAAACTCCCATCCATAATGCCGCAGCAGCCGTTGTGTGGGCATTGCAAATGAACGTATCCAGAAATACAACTGCGTGCCTTTGGCGCGCAAGGTGAATGGTCCGGTCAACAGGTGTTGCGAACACAAGGCGGCGAGGGTGACACCGACGCGAAGAAGCGATTGGTGCAGATGATCTAGAATTGTCGAATTGTGTCGTGATGACAAGAGCGGTCATCACATTGTGACTTCGGTTTGCCAGCACTCATTCGACGTCAAAAAGGGCGGGAATGAGCCGTTCCCTTCGACTTGTACTTACGGTGGCAATGCGGGTTTTTCTGCCGTTCATCACAAGTGCGCAAGTCCCGCCATTTCAGGTGAGGCTTCCTCCACCTTGGGTGGAAAGCCTACTTTTGCTGCTTTCACACCGAATCTTCGCTATACCAAAGAAACCAAAACTATAGAGTTGAACGAACGATCGGTCACCCGCAACACCGCAGACCTGAGCGGCCAGTAGACCGTTAATCCGCCACTACTGTATTAAATGAATTCAGCACGAATCCCAACTTCGGGCTTGAGGACCTCTAAGGCAGCTTCCAAATCGATGCTTTGGTCGAACAAGGCGCGTCCAACCAAAGCCCCCGATACGAACGGCACGTATTTCAGACGGGATAGGTCATCAAGCGTCCGTGTCAAGCCCCTCGCGATCACTGGAGTTCCCGCTTCGGTGGCCAATTGCGTGATCAGGGCAAGGCTATCTTCTGCATCACCTATCTCTGCACCGATATCAGTCACGATGATCGCTGCTAATGGATCATTGGCAAACGCTTTGAGAAATGCCGAAGGAGCAAAGGCGCTTTTCTGTCGCCAACCATCGCTGACGACCACGCCTTCATAGACATCAACCGCGAGTACAATTTGATCGGGGTAAAGCTTGGCTGCCTCTTTGACCAGATCAGGTTCATGCAAGGCCAGCGTTCCGACAATGATACGCCCGACGCCATTATCGATCCACTCGGCGATGCGCTTCAAACTTCGGAAGCCACCACCCAGCTGCACCGGAATGCCCACTGTCAGGATAATCTCGCGGATGAGATCCAAGTTGCGCTCATCGCCTGACATGGCATCGAAATCTGTGATCTGCAGCCATTCCGCGCCAGCCTTGGCAAAGCTTTTCGCCTTTTCCACCACATCGACATGCCAAATCTGAGGTTCCTCCGTCCGACCACGATTTAGGCTTACGCATCGGCCATCGAGTAGTTCAATCATTGGATAGAGGATCATAGCATGCTTCCTTTTAGTCAGACTTTGAATCTTAGGCGTGCGTCATTGATAACTGCGGTTCCAATCCAAAATCGTGAGAAGATGCGACCAATTTAGCTTGCTTTAAGACGGAATGCGAAAATTCTACCTTGAAGATTCGTAAAAAGAGGGTGCGACGTCGACGCACCATGCCGAATATGCCCAAGCACCACGTGCGACATGCCTTCATTCGCACTGTGGACACTTTGTCCGGCGGTTTCAACGGGTCGGCGCAGCACTCTAGGGTCAGGACTCATAACCAAAACAAGACGATTGCGGCCAGCGCGATGGCTGAGAGGAAGAGCTTTGGGCATCTGTCGTAACGCATGGCGATACGTCGCCAGTCTTTG